>DATFCV010000019.1:0-7651 GCA_035252645.1 Nitrosotalea sp.
CAATTGAGACGGAGGTTGTTCCAACCAATTGACACGTTGCGAGAATTCAAGGCTAAAATAGGCGTACATTTGTTGGAATCTCATGAAATTCTTGGACCTTTCAGACAAGAAGATAGTTGTTCTGGGGGCTCATCCGGACGACATTGAACTTGGCATGGGCGGCACTCTGTATCAGATAAGGAAGTACAAGCCAAAGGTGATAATTTTTTCCGATTCCACCGACATAAAGGGTAACAGTCGCATAACAGGCGAACTCAAAAAAAGCATGGCAATTTGCGGCATCAAGTACCAAGTCCTGCGTTACAGGACAATGGATTTTGTAAACCACATAGCGGAGATCAGGAACGACATTTACAAGCTGAGGGACGCAGATGTTGTATTTTGCACATCGAAGAACTCTCAGCACCTTGACCACAGGATTCTCGGCGAGGCAGTGGATGACATCATGTTTGGCAAGACCATCCTGTATTACGAAGACATCAGAAGCGGTCAGAACCAGCACGTGAACTGCTGGAACGAGTTGACAGAAGCTGAATTCAATATCAAGTGCAAAATGATAGAGCAGTACACGTCCCAACGTCACAGGATCTATTTCAGGCACAAGTCATTTAGTGATCTTGTAAAGTTCCGCGGCGCCCAGATCGAGGGAAGGCATGCCGAGGCCTTTGAACTCCAGCGGCTGATACTATAGCAAACTATATGTCCACGAAAATGGCAATTTTACGTTGCTAGAGATCAAGCGTCATGGGAACATATTTTACGATAGTAACATGCAGGAACTCCAAGGCCATCATCGAGCGCACCCTGCAGTCAATAAAGGACCAGACGCTCAAGCCCTCGTATGTCATAGTAATCGATGACGGATCAAAAGACGGGACCGGAGACATTCTTAGGAAGATAAAGGACGACTGGAAGGACCTGCACATCATTACAAATCCCGACATGGGATACGACATCGGAAGGGTGGTAAGCAACTGGAACAAGGGCTTGGGGTTTGCCGCCGAGATGGGCCTCCCTGCGACGGATTACCACATGATTAGCGCGGATGATGCCATCTATGAGACAGACTATGCAGAGAAGATTGTCAAGCACATGGACGCCGACCCCAAGCTTGCACTAGTGGCCGGAGTCTTCAGTGACCGAAAGTATACCAACCCCACGGGTGGGGGCAGGTTCGTACGGAACGCGTATTTCCTATCAAGGTACGGACGCTATCCCGAAAAGATGGGCTACGAGTCGGCAGTCTTGTACATGGCATTACGCGACGGTTTCAAGAACGACGTGTTACGGGAGGCGAGGTTTAGCCACATACGCGATATTGGAAGTGCGCACCACTTTTACGAATTTGGCGCCTCCATGAAGTCATTGGGCTACGACCCCCTCTTTGTGCTCGGAAGGTTCCTTGTTTACTTTATTACAGGCAAACCGGTCGGGAGGAGGGGAGCCCTGAACATGTTGTATTACTACCTCACCTTTTCGCCAGCAAAGGAGGGCTACAACAGCATGTTTGACAAGGAGATCAGGGACTTCATAAGAAGCACCCAGCTGAAACGGATAAAGAGGATTTTCAGGAAACTCTGAGTACTGTCCGGGCATTCCCGAACGCCGGTATCACAGGCGATCGTTTTTCTTCAGGGTTTTGCTTACAAACAGCCGGTACCACACCTCCAGTGCAAGGATGAGCATGACCTTGTTGATGTAGCGTGCCCTCAGATCGGCCTTGGTATCCGCACCTGTTTTTCTAAGCGCAGAATCCACCCATTTGCCGTCGATTACCTTGTTCTCAACAAGTTCCGATCCGCTACCAAGATACGTGGAGGCAACCTCCCTCGCGGTCTTGTTCCACAAAGATTCAAGGTTGACAGAGAACCCTTTCTTTACAGGATGAAACTTCTCGAATCCCTTCTGGTGGCGGAGTATGGACCGCAGTGGCAGCTTTCCAACATTTGTCTTGGGATCATACTTTAGCTGCCACGGGATGTGGGTTGCGAACCTTATCATGCGCGGGTTGAGGAAAATTGATTGTATGCTCATGCCAAAAAATTTTTCAAACGCACGGTTGGCCGGAAGCCAGTCGTGAAGCAGTTTGCCGTTAAAGTCTGCCAGAAAGACCTGGTCCGCTGGCGAAAGGGGGTTGACAAAATACGGTTTTAGTATCCTGTAGATCTTGTCCCAAGAAAACTTGACCCGGCTGCCGAAGATCTTCCCTTGGTCTGGAACCCAGTCGCGCTCGTGGCAGGCCATATAGAGCTCGGCCTTGACCCTCCAGCCTGCCTTCCTTGGCATGTTATCGAGGAATTTCTGGTACCTGAAGGTATATCCCCCGAAGAGTTCGTCCCCGCCGTCCCCGGAGAAGAATGTCTTTGTGCGCTTGCTTGCATCCTCAAGAACGTAATAATTGTAAAGGTTCCACCTAGGTTCCTTTGCAATGGATATGAGCAAAGGAAGTTCAGAGACGACGTCGTGCCTTATTATGGAATGAAAATCACAGTCGTATGCCTCTGCGAGCTGGCGGGCCCTGTGAATCTCGTCGTCCTCCTCGCCAAATCCCATGCTTGTGCATGAAATCTTGACGTCTGGCAGGACAGACCTTAGCATCGCCAACGTAAGCCCAGAATCTACGCCGGCGCTAAGCGAGATGGCGACGTGTTTGAATTTCATCTCATTGCGTTTTGCTATTAGGAAATCCCCTATTATTCCCGTAATCTTCGCCTCGAGGTTTTTTACTTCGCGCGGTAGGAAGTCCTTGTAGCCAAGAGGTTTCATGGGCGACTTTTTTGATGGATCGTACCTGAGAGTAAGAATATTCGTTATGGAATCGTAATCCATTTAGTCTTCAAGCCACCTATCAGTATAAAAATCATCATCCAAGACAAGCTGTCCCATCTCGGATTCAAGGTAGACATTGCTCAACTTCCAAGCTTTCAAAGTTTAAATGAACAATTTCAAAGAAAAAATGACTGGTATGAGACTTGTCATATTCGATTTGGATGACACGTTAATTGATAACACGTTGCTTGATGTTGATTCCTTCAAGCATACGCTGTACCTTTTTTCCCTGCAGGCTCCCAGCGGCAAGACGATTGTGCGCTGGAGAAAAAACGGGATGATTGCCACGAACATTTTCCGTCGACTGGTGAAAAAGCGGGACAGGCCACTGCTGGAAAGACTTGCGAGGGCAAGGCTCGATTACCTTTCCAATGGAGGCGGGGGTCTTGGCTTGGTGAGGGCAAGGGATGGCGCGATTGAAACGTTGGACGAGATCAAAAGGAAGGGCAACCTGATCGCAGTAGTCTCTAGCAGAAAGGACAGGGCAATAATAAAAAAAATTCTAAGAGAGATCGGATTAAGCAGGTATGTGGATGGGGTGTATTGCGCGGCGGATTGCAAGGATTGCAAGGACGGCAGGCAGAGCTTCATCGAGCTCAAGGTAAAGTTGTACCGCCTTGCCCTCTCCGACCACCAATCTCATACCGACGAGAAACCCATTGCCGTGGGCAACCTTGTGTCCGACATTGTCTCCGCAAGAAGGTTGGGCATCCTCCCCATTGCAATAAGGGGCTCATACAGGTTTGATTCAGGAATATCAAGAAAAGCAAAGACCATTGGCAAGTTGCGTCAGGTCTTGGGCTTTCTGTAGTACTCGAACGCTTTGGAATTTGTCTCGAACATTTCCTTCCAGTATCTTATCATTCGTGTCTTCCTCGGCCTCAGGGTCCTTGGAAGATCCTCCCCGAGTGCCTGCTTCACTGCAAGGTAGGGCAGGTTTACTCCTGCAGCAGATGGCAGTACTATCGAGCCGCCCATCCTTGGGTTTATCTCCACAACCTTTGGTATCCTCTTGCTCGACATCTTAAGCTGGATGTTTACGTTGTAGCTTAGCCCCAGTGCTCCAACAATCCTGCGGCAGGTAGAGGTCACTTGCCTGTCATCGACTGTCACGGCCTGAAAGGAATAGAACTGTTCTATCCTCTCCCGCAGGTTTGCCACGCAATAGAGCATTTCACCCCGGTCGGCAAGAACGTATACGCTGAATTCGTTCCCCGGAAGATATTCCATTACGAGTAGGTCAAGGTCCTTGCTTGTTTCCACAAGCCTCATCGCGGTGTCGTGGTCTATCTCCGCCGAACCCGGCTTGCTCTCCAAGATTATTTTTTGCAGCGAGTTTCCCTTCCTTAAGATCCTAAATCCCCTCGCCCCGCCGCTTGACTGGTATGAGGAGGGCTTGAAGCACACGGGATTGCGAGGATATCCCAGCTTGCGTATCGCATGCAAGAACTCCTTCCTGGTCTTTACATGATAGAAATCCGGCACTGGAATGCCGCTCTCTGCAAGAATCTCGTATGTCTGCCCCTTGTCCATCACCTGTTCTAGCATCTCAGAATCGGAGACTGCCGGATGAATGTCGTTTGAGGCAAGCAAATCCCTGTTCCTTGCAATTGTCAGAATTTCCGGATTGCTTCCCGGGATGACGACGTCTATTTTTTCCCTCCTGCACAGCCTGATCAGCGCGTCAAGATATCTCGGCGAGTCCCCGCGCGGCAGGATGGCAAAACCGTCAGCCTTGTGCTGCAAAATCGGATTTTCCTTAATGTCCGTGCAAAAAACCCTGACCTTTCTTCCCTCGTAATTTTGTTTCAAGCAATCAATCAAACTTGTACCGGCAAATCCTCCCCATCCGTTTAGCAGGACTGTAATATTTTTTCCCCGCTTCATAAATCCCCGTAAATTTCAGATCCTTTAATCTTTCTTATTTCCGGTGCCCGGCAGTAGCCCGTCTTCCTGGTCACTGCCTTTGGGGATTTAGCTTTCCGATCTCAATCTCCGAAATTTGCCTTGCAATTGTTGCAGACAGGCCCACGCTGCCAAGCAGGCCCTGCAGCGACCCCATGCTCTTTCTTGCGGTATCGTAGTTTTTTTCGAGGTTCTCTATGCATCCCCTTATCGTACTTCCCTTGGCAAAGGCCAGCTGGTTTGCATATCCTGTCAGGGTCTCCACCCATTCCGTGTTGGGCCTCAAGGAAACGTATGGAACGCCAAAGATGCAGCTCTCTTTTGTGAGTCCTCCCGAGTCGCTGATGACGGCGTAGGCATCCTTTGTAAGGGAAAGGGATGTGATATAGTCCACTGGCTGTATTGCCTTGATATTTTTCAGGTACTTTTCAAGCCCGAACTGCTCTATTCTGGACCGCGTCCTTGGATGAACGGGAAATACCAGCGGCCTTTCCCCGGCCGTCCTTGCAAGCTCCTCGAGGATGTATTCCAACCTCGATGGATCGTCCGTGTTAAAATTCCTGTGTACTGTGACATAGCAGTACTTGCCCTTCTCTATGTCAAACCCCAGTTTGGAGGAGTCGGGAAGCTTGCTCTTGACAAGGTTGACCGAGTCGACTATCGGATGACCGACGATGCCGATGGACTCCTCGCGGATTCCCTCGTTAATCAGGTTCTGTTTGCAGTTTGGCGTGGGAGGAAAATGGACGTCCGTAATGTGCGAGATTAGAACCCTGTTTACTTCCTCCGGCAGGCTCTTGTCAAAGGACCTGCAGCCTGCCTCTACGTGGACCACTGGAACCTGCTTGCCCGGGGCTGCAAGTGCAGAGGCAAACGCCGTGTTTGTGTCCCCCTCCACCACCAAAAGGTCCGGTTTGTCTTTTTCCAGCAGCTTCTCCGACCCCGCCAGTATTGCGGAAACCTGTTCGGAAAAAGTTCCTCCCCCTGCGTTGAGGTTCTCGCTGGGCTGAGGTATGTCAAGCTGGTCAAGGAAGACGCTAGACATCTCCTTGTCATAGTGCTGTCCCGTATGATAGATGATAATTTCGATCCCGGTCTTTTTTAGCTCGTGTATTATCGGGGCAAGCTCGATAAACGTCGGTCTTGTTCCAACCACTACAGCAATCTTGCCAATCTTCAATGCGACTCTCCGAACCTAGGAACAAGATGACGCCAGCAAAAATATTTTTTCATCCTCTCGTATCACGCATGGTATTTTATAGGTATTTATCTTAATACGATTCGATTGGTATGGCTAGCCTGAAAATTCTTCATATAAGCGACGGAGACCTAGATGATCCCAGAATCGTAAACGCGGCACTCACTGGCAAGAAGTCCGGCTATGACGAATATTTCTGCGGCGAAAATCTCGGCCACACATTCAAAACCGACGCGTTCACAAAATTAATCTGGATCAAGATTCCCTCCCGTGCAAGAATTGCAAAAAAAACTTCGCAGGGCTTATCCAAATACTGGAAGTGGTACCCCTATCCCCAGCATGCAATCGAGCTAGAACGCCAGATAAGAAAGGTGATAGACGAGTTGAGGCCGGACATCGTGCACGCCCACAATATTTTCGTGGCCAATCATGTTTCAAACATGGGCATCCCAATGGTCCTTGACGACCACGAGTTCTACTCCCTACACATCAAGGCGCAGAACGAGAATGCGGGTTTCAAAAAGAAGATCATCACTAACATCAAGCACGATCTTTGGAACAGATGGGAAAATGAGGTGGGCAGCAAGCATCCCGTAATCACTGTGAGCAGTGTGATTGCAGACCACTACAAGGGGTTCTGTAAAAACGTGTTCTCACTGCCCAACTATCCAACCAAGGACGCAATCAAGTTTGACTATTTTTCCGAGGCTTCCAAGGGCAACCTGTGCTCTGCGTATCTTGGAAGGGATTTGGAGACGGCTCCCAATGCAGTGAGGAACATCGGAGGACTACACACCGTATTTTCTTCGGACAAGAATACCGGAAATCTGCTCAGAGTGGGAGTGCCCGAGCCCAACACTCCCAAGATCAGGTCTGTCGGGGTTCTCAAGATGGGAGATGCCTACCAGACGCTCAACCGCGAGGCACAGATAGGGCTGCTGCCGTGGCACAGGCACTGGTTCCACCCGTACTGCAACCCCAACAAGGTTTACGAGTACGCCCACTGCGGGCTGTGGCTTGCCACGATAGACGATGTCAAGCCGGTCCTTGACGATTTTGGAGAACACTGCGACACCTTTGGCGACTATCATGGGATGGCCGAAATCCTAGAACATTACAATGAGAACCCCGAGGAGCTGAACAAAAAGCGCCGCGCGGCCCTGGAGCATGCAAGGGCAAACATGGTATGGGAAAAGCACGAGCACAAGATCCTAGACGCATACAAGGCCGCATGATTTTGCGTTCTGGCTAACAGCAAGACGAAAATAATTTCATCCAGACCATCCGGTCACCCGGATTGGCTGTTATGAATAATTTGGGAGAAATTTCTGCGTGCCGCCAGTCTACATCAATGCTTGCGATGCTTCGTGGAACATGGCGCTCTTTGCACATCCTGCAGCGAGCTCGTCTCCTGATCCCCTTCTCATGATGCCCCTATATAGGCCGTCCTCAAGCTTTGCGCCGACTCTTTGCTCCCATTCCTCTACTGTGGTGGAATACTTCTTCTGGATTCTGTCCCTGTACCACTCTGGGATTACGTTGAACGCGCAGAACGGGATGATTCTAAGGTCTGGTGTTAGGTAGTGTATGTCGCATCTCTGCAGCCTTTCAAGGTCCTCGTTGTACTTGTCCTGGAAGTGCATCATTCCAAGGAAGAGTCCCTTTACGTGCCATGATCCTACCGCGTCAAATGATCTCTTCATGAGTATGTTGCCGAAC
>DATFCV010000020.1:0-10428 GCA_035252645.1 Nitrosotalea sp.
TTTCCATAACCATATTTTCGATAATGAGTTTTCTAATTTTAAGTCAGGATAATAGTTACTATTATCCATCCATTCAAAATTCTTTATCCCATATGGGATTAAATCATCATCATTTGATATTCCTGCCTGTCTGCTCTCACGTTCTGTATGAGAAAATTGGCTATCGTATTTTTCTTTTAACTCAGAATCATATTTGTCTAGCAATGATGCAGTATCATTTAGTACTCTAAACCATCTGCTTCTTTGTTCTGATGCTTTGTAGTAATGAAGTATAGACTTTAGGATAGAACTATCTTCTAGATCAATTATCTTCAATTGTTCTACGAACTTGGATGTCGCATAAGCATCAAAAATGTTCTCTGTCAATTCCGCATTGTCAAAATGTATTGGTAATACATCTGCTGCTTGTAAGCTTCGTTGACGACCCATTACTTCGATTAGGCTTTGTTGAGTTAGAGGCTCACTTACATCATGTGATAAGCGATGAATTACTTGTCTATACCACCAACCATAAATGGCGTCAAAAAAACTGTCTTTGAATGCGGGAAGTGTATAACCTATCAAATGTCTCTCAATTTCTTTTTGAATTTGTTCTATATCTGGCTGATTCGTTAAAATTCTAATTTTATCAACGATTTTTCTTTGTTTTATTGGACCTAATTTTAGAAATCTTTCTATTGTACTATTAATTCTTGTATTATCAATTGTTTTGGCTACATCTGTTAATAATTCTAAAATTTTTTTATTGTCCCGGGTATTAGGATTTTCAGTAAAGAGAAGTATAATCTCATCATCAGTTTTTCTTGTAGTGATTATTGTGAAAACATATTCTTCCGTTGAAACGAGGCCCATTTCTATGATATCCATCCAATTTCTTATAGTCTTCCAAAATGATTGATCTTTTGAAGTGATCTTCGTTTCATCATTGAGAGAAAATTTTGTTTGCATTACTTCTTTGTAATCACCATTCTCAAATGTAACATCATCAAAAATTTCTAGATATACCGCTGCGTCAGTTTGTCCTGAGGGTGAAATTAATAATAAAGCTTGTAAAGTTTGATATTCATAACCTAAGAAAGAAGCTTGAGCTGAATGTGTACTCATTTATAATTATAGTAAAGTGACTTTTTAAAAATATGATCCTATGAAGGGGGGTTTATAAGTCCGGGACTTTTTAACGGATAAGGAATATTGTACTCCTTGGCATATTGCTCAAAGCTCGTTTTCCAAGCCTGTAGCTCTTTACATTGCTCAGTTAGATCTTGAATAGTCTGTTCTATCCTAGAATAATCAGAAATTGTAAGATATTGTTCTGCTTTTAAATACAATTCCTTCTTCTGTGCATCTGACAAATTGTAATAGGTAGAAAGATAGAATTTGTGACCAATCAAGGCCTCTGCAAAGTCCCTTCCACAGGAATTACCTACCACTGTTCGGAAGTACTTCCTAAAGGCATGAAAGTGTATATCACCTTGCGACCATTCTCGTTGTTCTTTGACAGGTCGCCAATCCTCCTTATCTGCCTAAAGAGTGCCTTTTGCAACAAGTTTTCTGACCTGAGGAATGCGCTTCTTTTCGGTTTATCATTTGACCCTGCTCTACACTTGGGCAATGAAGTACTCCCAAAGATGACCTGATTTTTGAGGTACTCGTTCTTCTCTCCTTCCTTCCAGTTGTAGTATCGTGTAAGATAGTCCTTGAGTGAGTTTGTCGCCTCCTCGGTCAGGAAGGTTTCCCTTTCTTCTCTGGTCTTTGTTGTCTCTGCACGAATACGTATCTTGGTAGGTTTATGCTCAAAATCAATATCCCTTATCTCTAGTTGGACTATCTCGCCAATTCTCATGCCTGTGGATACTGCAACAAGTCTGACAGTCTGAAGCCTAGGCGTGGAATTTCGCAATAGGCGCAGGAGCATCTCCTTTGTCAAGGCCTCTTCCTTGCGCATGATGTTCTTTGGCATCCTCACATTGTGCCTAAAGTCCTCGCTGTAGATCTTGATCCCAAGGTGTCGCAGGTATCCCTTTACTGCTGCAAGGGAGGTCTTGATGGATTTTGGTTCATATCCTGATACGTCAAGGAATACTACATACTCCCTGAATATCTTGTAAATGTCAATGCTACCAGTTACTACTTTTTCAGCAAGCGCAAACTCATCCATATTGTATTTTTGTTTTAAAAAGTCACAAAAGCCAGTACTGTTCTAGTTTGTGAGCGCAATCCTGTATGTGTTGAGCGTACCATCACTGTGGGAAAGGACATACACCGATGCAAGAAAGTCCTGTTGGCTTGAATTGAGCGTTTTTATTTCCATCATGCATTTGTATATTACGTATACGCAGTATATATTCTTGTGTTTATCAGTACTTTTTATTCCAAGAAAACTATCTTATATGACGGGGTTCTAGGTTGGCTATGCAAGCTGCGAGAATAGTCAAAATAAAAGAACCGCTTGAAATTCAAAACCTTGAGACTCCAAAACCAAAGGGGTCCCAAGTATTAATCAAGGTAGAATCTGCCGGCGTCTGCCACAGCGACATCCACCTCTGGGATGGCGGCTACGAGGGCCCCGGCGGACAGGTGATGAAGACCACGGACAGGGGAGTCAAGTACCCGCTAACCCCGGGCCACGAGGTTGCTGGAGTCGTGGAAAGCATGGGGGAGGACGTGGAGGGATTTGTTAAGAATGAGAAAGTTTTGGTTTTTCCATGGATTGGAGAGGGGCTCTGCCCGGCGTGCAGGGTGGGAGAGGAGAACCTCTGCGACAAGCCGCGGTCGCTTGGAGTCTACAACGACGGAGGCTATGCCGAATACGTGCTTGTACCAAGCTACAGGTACCTTGCCAAACTGCAGAACCTCAGCACCGATGTCAGCGCGCCACTTTCGTGCTCTGCCCTTACAGCGTTTAGCGCGGTAAAGAACGCGCAGCTCAAACCAAACGACAACGTAGTGATAGTCGGCGCGGGAGGCCTGGGTCTTATGGGAATGCAGCTTGCCAAGGCCATTACCGGCGCAAGGATAATCGCCATGGACATTGACGACGCAAAGCTCAAGGTGGCAAAGGAGAACGGGGCTGACCTTACAGTGAACTCGAAAAACGAGGACCCTGTCAAGGCAATCATGGAGCTCACGGGCAACCTTGGCGCAGAGGCGGTAATCGACTTTGTCAACGGCAGCAAGACGGTGGAGACAGACATGCAGATACTCCGCAGGAGGGCACGCGTTGTGCTGGTCGGGCTGTTTGGAGGGGCGCTCCAGCTAAACCTAGTCTCGATGCCAACCAGGGCATACAAGCTGATAGGTTCCTACACGGGTTCCATGACAGACATGATAGAGCTTGTCTCGCTTGCAGAGCGCGGCGTAATCAAGCCGGTGATCTCAAACAAGTTCAAGCTCAACCAGGCGACAGAGGCCCTGACCATGCTCAAGCAGGGCAAGATAATAGGCCGCGGCATAATCAACCCGTAAGACTTTCTGCAGGAAATCATCTCTTCTTTTCAATCCAAGGATGGCGCAACCTCAGTTAAGATTATTACTGGACTCAAAAGGACTTGACTCTATGTGGCCCTTGTAGTACAGTGGCGAGTATAGGGGACTGTGGATCCCCGGACAGGGGTTCGATTCCCCTCAAGGGCCTTCGGATTTTTTAAAGCGGCGGGTTTGACTAATTTAAAATCCTCAGGGATTTGATACCATCAGCTTGCGTCTCCTACATCTTTTTGTCTGTATTTTGCCCATGCATTGTTCACAGTAAACACTATCCTCTTTCCCAGCAGTTGTTCTAGCCAAAGAGGCAGGAAGAACTTTCTGGTTGGTGAAAAATAGCGGTAATATTTCTCATTGTCAAGTTCCTTGTCATCAAGCACATTTCTGGCAGCAAAATCCCCGCAAAATGTGGCCCATGGCAGCCCGACACACCCAAGGACAAAGTGAGCCCATGGATGCTCTGGGTCGACAAGTACCGTTGGTATGAGATCCCTTGTCATGTCTATGCGGCCTTGCCAATACTGGATAAACCTGAGCGGGCGTATTGTTGGAATTTTTTCCTTCAATCCATTTATGACCTTGTCTACTACACGGGACGTAGTGGTGTCGTTTTTTGCATATGTCGTCAGCATGTCCCCGCCGCCAACCAAGAGCCGGTTTGTTCCAGTCAGCCGGAAATACGTGTAGATAAGATCAGAATCCCAGCATTGGAGGGGCCCCTGTGGGAAGAGTTCTGCAGCGTCTTTGTCTCCCAACGGTTCACTAATCGAAAGAAAGGTCTGGGCGTGGTACACCGACGTGCTGAATTTAGTGACCTCGGGTTTTGGTTTGTCAATACAGAAAATTATCTTGTCTGCTGTCACGGAACCAAGGTGGGTTTTGACGGTCCTATCTTTCCATGAAAGCACCTCGGATGACTCGAAGATCTCAATGCCGGCATCCAGGAGAACTTGCTTGATTCCTTGCGCATATAGCAGGGGATTGACACCGTATGTTCCGGTATATCTGATGGCCCCTGAATAGGCCCTTGAGCCGATAACTGAGGGCACTTCGGATTCTTTGTATACAGTGCTTGAATAGCCAACCTCTTTTCTTGCACTGACCTCGTCTTCCACATCCTTCCACCCACTCTTGCCTTTTCCAAGAAAGAGGCAGTCTTGCACCTGCAGGTCGCACTCTATCTTGTGTTTTTTTATGTTGTCAACCATGATGTCAACCCCCTTTGCTGCAACCTCCCACAAATCCTTGGCACCGTTTTTGCCATACTTGCGTAGTAGCTGTGAAAGCTCAAGCTCGCTATCAGGCGTGAGAAACCCCGCGCTCTTGCCAGTAGAGCTCCCTCCGCAGATATTTTTGTCAAGTAGAACCACTTTTTTTCCCGAGCCTGCAAGGCGCAACGCTGCTGCAAGCCCGGACGCACCAGCTCCCACAACCAGGACATCAGTCTTGATATCGCCTTTTAGCGGTGGCCTGATGGGCTCCTTGACTCCCAGCAATGTAGTAAACCACCAGTCTTGTAGGATCATCCTGTCTTAGTCTAGGCTATGGCTGATTCTATTTCTATGTCACGCTGGTTCTCATTTTTTTAAGGCCCTGTTTCCTTGTCGGTTGATGCCACCTACCGCAAACTTGCTCCCATCCACCCGGAGAAATAGCGGCTCAGTTATCCGCGCTATCCCTGCCGCATCTTGAGATTGCAGAATTACTGGTGCCATCTAAAACCCGGTCTATATAGGAGTTCATAGGGGACCATACCAATTAGGTCTAATCGAGGGCTGATCGATCTGAATGGAAATTATCTTGATCATCCAGATATAGCATTTCGTCGATACGAAGGGCATGCTGCAAGCAAATCAGTACGGGATGTCAAAAGCCCTTGTAAGCCTGGCAGTCGAGCAGTCAATTATAGAAGCGGGAGGATCAATGGCGTTGGAGGCTGTCAGCAATAAAATGTCTGAAAAGCATCTGTGCCACCTACACGACTGTTACGAGCATCCGGAATACTTGGGAACCATACTTGCGGAGATGGCTGCTTCCACAAGCCACACGGTTGTAAAACTTGTCAGAAACCGGCTGGAAGAATTTTCATACAAGGGGGAAATACAGGGTTTCCTTGAAAAGTTGAACCGTGTCCTAAACGCGAAATCGAGCACAGTCATCATCCAGTAACTGGAGCAAGATCAAGATGACAAATTCTGACGAGCCGTATTGCATGAAATTGAAAGGGAGGTCGCGCAATACCATGCGGAGAATACAAGCCCTTTTATGGCATCGACTACCTACATATGCGTGGTAGACGCTACCCTAAAGATAATCTGGTCTGAAAAAATTGAATGCCGCAATGATAACTTGGGATCAATTCCGTCAACTGGAGGGGTGTATGAAATTCAGGGCAGAAAAACGTCTGATGGGGGTTATACAAGGCGCTATGTCGGCAAGAGCGACAACCTCAAGGCGACCTATTCGGAATATCTCTTAGGTCATGCACAAAACCAAAAACTAAACCAGTTTTTGAAGGAAAAAAAATCCTTTTTCAGATTCGTAAAAATAAACAGCGACTCGATCAGAAAAGACCTGGAAAAAGGCCTCTATTCCAAATACAAGCATAGCCTCGTAGATGCAAAACACATTCCATCCGGTTCTGGAAAATACCTGAAAATAAGTGTCGAAGAAACAAACCAGTAGCCGTATCGGGATGCCTACCGTGAAAAGGCGTTTTGGGTGTCAGATTCGAAGGCTTGTCTTGGAAGGCATCTTGATGTCAAGCAATTCTCGCAACCCCTTGTGTCTGTTCCTTATCGTCACCTCTGTAACCCCTGCTGCCATGGCAATAATTTTTTGCGTTACGCCTTCTTCCTTGTTTATTACGCATGAGAGGTAGAGTGCGGCAGCCGCAAGGCCCATGGGATCTTTTCCCGCAGAAATTTCCTTCTTGTTTGCATCTTCCAAAATTGTAAGGGCATGGCGCTTTACCTTCTCGCTTAGTTTTGCCTGGCTTGCTATCCTCGAGATGCATTTTATGGGATCCACTACGGGCATTGTAAGGTCAAGCTCCTTTAGGAGCAGCCGGTAGCATCTTGACACGTATTTTCTTTTTATATTGACCTGGGCTGCCACGTCGTTTAGGGTCCTTGGGGTGCCAGTCTCCCTGCACACCAGGTATATGGCTGCTGCCATCATTCCGGAAATTGATCTTCCCCTTGCAAGATTTTTTTCTATTGCCTTTCTGTAAATGTATGCCGTCTTTTCGACCACCGAGTCGGACAATGCAAGCTTGTCTTTGATCCTGCTGAGTTCGCTGAATGCCTGCCTGAAGTTTTTCTCTTGGGACTCGTGGACCTGGCTTCTGCTATCCCATGTTCGAAGTCGCTTAATTGTTGTCCGCATTGAGGCCGAAAGGGGCTTTCCAGTGGAGTCCTTATCAAAACGTCCTATCACTGTTGCAAGTCCCATGTCATGTATTGCAAGGGACGATGAACCTCCGGTTCTTGACCTGTCCTCATATTCCTCTTTTGAAAATGAGCGTCTCTCCGGACCTGAGTCATCGATCCGCTCGTTAATGACAAGGCCGCACACTCCGCAAAATCTCTCGGCAGTCACACTGTCGGTAACCAATGAGCCCTTTCCGCAGCGTTTACAGCGTACATCCATGTCATAATTTTGAAAAACCATCAGAATATCGCATATGTGCGGCTCTCATGCAATAAGAACCATTGTATTCTTGTAAGGCCTAGATGGCAACAGATAGTAAGGTCAGAATGCATTTTACTGTATGAAAAGGAGGAGTGACACCGTTGATTTGATCTGGGTGTCGGCTAACTTTTCTAGCGTATTCTTTACTGAAAAAGAGGTAAAACACTTCCTCAGTTCGCTTGCGCCTAAAAACGGGGACACGTTTACAGGATTGAGCATAGAATTTTTTGAAACGCATTTGAACAAAAGATATGCCAAAAGCGAGGTCATGAATGCAACACCGGAGCAGCTAAGAAACATGATAACCTTGACCTGAACATGCTGACTCTCCTTGCGAAATTTTAATCCGTAACAAGATTTCTTTTCTTTGAGCCTGACAAACCACAGTAAAGGCAGTTCTACTCTATTTTCTTGTTGCAAAAGGCAAATTCAACATGCTTAATAGCAATGCAAGATTCCGTAAATAATGGCAAAAGCCAAAGCAAAATCAAAATCAAAAGCAAAAAAATCTAAGAAATAAGAACCCGGACCTGTAAAAGGTCTCTTTTCTTTCTTCCAACATCAGATGGATGTACAACTAACCCAGGCATTTTCACAAGGCAGAACTACTGCCAGTTTACTCTAGGGTCTTGTATCTTGATGGGTGGTCAGCACGGTTGGCCGTCTGCCCGCGCCTGAATATGATGATCAAAGTCCTCTAGGACTCGAGTTTGTTCTATCCTTTCAATCCGTTTGCCACAAACACGGAATAGCAACCCAGCCCGCAGTCCTCGCATATTGGCTTGAGCGAATCCTTTTCCGCACTTCCAATGCAGCATGGCATTTTTTCCCTTCCCATGTGATCAACTGAAACGATTAACCACGTGGGGCAATCGATGGGGGTTGTACCCTTGCCACCCCAGCTTTGCTTCATAAGTTCGAGCTGCTTTTTTGGGTTTATGATATAGTCATCCTCGTAGTTGGACTTGAGTGCTATGATATCATCTACAAGTTTTGTCCTTTCCAGGCCATATGGCAGCCAGAGAGGATCGCCTTTCATAAACGGCGTGTGGAACTGAAATCCTATCTTGTTTACGTGAGGATACCATTCGTCGATGACGTCCTTGACAGTTTTGTAGTTCTGGGAGTTTATCGTCATGGATATCCATATGTCCTTCCAGCTCTTTTCCCCGTTTTTTTCAATGTAATCAAGTACGTTTTTCCTGGTCTTTTCGTAGGCACCCTTGCCCCGTATGTTGTCGTGGACCTGCTCCGTACCGTCGATTGAAATCCAGTAAAAGTACACTCCTGGAACTTTCGCAAGCGGCAAGGTTCCATTTGAGACCACGCAGATTCGATTTGGGTATTCTTTCGCAAACAACTCTATGACGTCTGGCCTTAGGGTGGGCTCTCCCCCAACAAGCGTAATCAGAAAGACATGCCTCTTTTTGAACTTCTCGTCAATCACTTTTTTCCACTGGTTTACTGTGAGCTCCTCGTTTTCCTTCCTGTTGAGCCACCAGTAGCAGTGGGTGCAATGCAAGTTGCACACATTGATGATGTCAGCAGAACCGTAAATCGGGCTGCGCTTGTTAAAGAGTTTGTAGCCTGCAATCTTGAGTCCTACATGGAAATATGCCGGAGATTCTCGAATTATCTGGGAGAAGCCTCTGCCCATTATCTCCGTACATTACACCTTCGGAAAATCTTGCAGCGTCTTTGCACTCATTTTATGCGTCACCTATCCATAAGAACTGTCGTATTTTGTGGGCCTAAGTACCGTCTTGATGTGTGCAGAGCCGCATCCAAAGGGGCTGGGCTTGGCCATTCGGGAGGATCAGGGGCATGCCCGAAAAAATTAGCTATATTTTTATTTCAACTCGCACCTAATTGCCTGTGCTCAGGTACGTTCTACTCATGCTGGTGCTCGTCCCGTCGCAGTCGTTTGCATTTGAGACCGGACAGAACGCCTCCCTCGTTCTTGGTCATGGTGATTTTGAATCCGGTGGAACAATACATGACAGTGCCACGTCAGGGACGCTCTATTCGCCCGACGGACTTGCATTTGATGGGGGAGGAAACCTCTGGGTTGCAGACACGGGATTCAACAGGCTGCTGAAGTTTTCTCCCCCTTTTACAATGGACCAGAACGCATCGCTGGTGCTCGGACAGGGAAATTTTTCCTCGACCTCTGCGGTGCTATCCAAAACCGGGCTTGACCAGCCATATGGCATCGCATTTGACAAGGCGGGCAACATGTGGGTTTCTGACACCAACAACAACAGGATAGTAGAGTTTACACTCCCGTTCAGAAGTGGCGAGCCTGTGTCCGTCGTCATCGGCTCGCCTAGCTTCGACAAGGGAGTCTATCCTACAAGCGCAAGCTCCCTTGCGGCTCCCTATGGAATTTTGTTTGACAGGGACGGGAACCTTTGGGCAGTTGACTATTATGACAACAGGATACTGGAGTACAGGCCTCCCTTTGCTGACAGGATGAACGCAAGCCTCGTCATAGGGCAATATGACATGACAGGCAACTCTGGGGGCACCACGCAGAACACGCTTAACCTCCCAAGCAACATAGCCTTTGACGGCAAGGGGAACCTCTGGGTTACCGACAGCCTGAACAACAGGGTCTTGGAGTTTGACCCCCCGTTTCATACCGCAGAAGGCGCAAGTCTGGTCATAGGCCAGAAGGACTTTAACGAAAGCCTTTCTGGCATCTCAAACAGCTCGCTCAATACACCATACGGGATTACATTTGACGCCTCCGGCGGCCTCTGGGTTGCGGATGGGAACAATGCAAGGGTGCTCAGGTACGCTCCTCCCTTCACTAACGGCATGCCTGCCTCCGTGGTCCTCGGGCAGCAAACCTTTGAGGGGATGCACATGGGAACATCTGCAAACCTCCTTTCCGAGCCCTACGACGTGCGCGTGGACAACGCAGGGAACCTATGGGTTGCGGATACCGCAAACAACAGGGTGCTGGAGTTTGCCTCGGCATCTGCCCCCGAGTTTGGATCCCTAGCTGCGGCCGTCTTTGCAGTCACCATGGCAGTCTTGTTAGCTGTTTTGAAAATCAGAAACTCCGGTACAATATCAAGTATTAGCTGATTAGCTGTTTTGAAAATCAGAAACTCCGGTACAATATCAAGTATTAGCTGATTAGCTGTTTTGAAAATGAAATGATTAGCTTCCTTGTTTAACAAAAGAATTTTAATCCACGGAGTTGTGTCTGGCTAAGACTTTCATTGCACAAGATATTTGGCAGTC
>DATFCV010000021.1:0-2892 GCA_035252645.1 Nitrosotalea sp.
GCCTTCAAGGCATCAGAACAGGCATCGGGAACATTCACGCCGTTCCCCCTGGAATTTTCCGCGCAGTACGGCGGGGACGGCACCAGGCACTATCCTGCAGAGGCCCATGCAGAATCGTCGATGTCCCTTTACGCACTGCCGCTTCCGCCGCCGCAGATGCAGTCAACGGTAACCCCTCCGGAGGTAAACATCACACAGGGGTCTTCTGCCACGGTCAGGATTTCGATAAAGCCTATGGTAGAGCAGTGGGATGTAACGCACCTCAACCCGTATCTTGACAGGCTTCCATGCGGCATCACATACGAGATGGTCCAAGTCTCAGACAACGACACCTCATCGACCACCCACCCTGCGGTATTTGATTTCGTCCTAAAAGCTGCATCGTATTCGCAGGAGGGCAGATACTATGTGGGCGTGGAGCAGAACGGGACAAACAACCAGGTGGACAGGGAGGTTGGAACCTTCATCCTAAACACACTGAAGACAAAATGAGTACCAAGAAACTTGCACTGCGGCATTCAGCAGTTCCGTTGCAGTAAAACAACCATCACACTGCAGGCTTTACGTTCTTTACCTTGACAAGCCTCATGATTATCTCCATGGATATGCCGGCCGCAACAACTGCAAGTGCTGCCACCATGGGCCAGAAAAACTCGGGCGTGTGGCCCGCAGAGAAAAACGGCGTGCCAGACCCAGCATGCGGGCTTGCCATGGCAGAAGTTACGCGCTCGCGCGCAAGCTTGAGCATCTCCTCTAGCGTGGCACCCGAACCAATGCCGCCGTCGCCTGAATACGGGCCACCGACCCCGTTGTAGAACGGGTTGTATGATGTAGAGCCCTCGCCTGGCGGAATCTTTTGCAGCTGGTCGCCAACAGGAGCAATCCAGGCTCCCTGCAGCACGGACGCTGCAAACCATGCGCCGACAGCCGCAACGCCGACCGAGCCCAGCCTGTAAATCGACTTGAATGACCTTGCAAGGGACTTGCTTGCACGCGTCCTCTCAGAAAACCTTGACGGAACTATGACAATTGCAAATTTCGTGGCAGAATAGTATTTCATGTCGTGCGATTTTGTGTTCTTGCCAATCTTTGAAATCTCAACCAGGTTAACGTCCTGCATTTTTTTTAGGTGGTACCTGACAAGCTGGAGCGAGTATCCAGTCCTGACTGCAATCTCGTTTGCAGTAAGCGTCCCCTCAAACAATACCTTCAAAATCGCCCTTCCAGGAACTGACACGAGCACCTCGCCGAGCGCCTGGAGCTTCTCGTCCTCCGTGCTGTAAATGCCTACGCGTTCAGGTACAGGCTGCCTTGTTGTCAAAACATTCCATATTGGGTTCCATAGTATGTAAAGGGTTTCATGAAATTCCGTTTTCATCAAACGCTAAATCCAAAATCCTGCCTATGTGTATCATGACAAAGCAACTTGTCCTTGCGGTGCTCGTCGGCCTTGCTGCAGCAGGCCCGCTTGTGCCGCTTGCCTTTGCGCAGCAATACCAGCAGCCCTCGACAGGGCCGACGCTTGAGGAACAGCTCAAACTTGCCCGCGAGAGAATCGAGATAGTAAGGGAGCACCCAGGGCAGGGCTCGGGAACCCCGTATCTTGACCCAGGCGGCGTGGTAGGTGCTACCATAATCTCAGGCGCAATCTTTGGCGGCATATTTGTCGCCTTTGTTGCTCGCGCAAGGCAGATAGAGAAAAGATTGGCTGCAGCAAGGCTGCACCAATAAATCCCTCTTTTTTACACTTGACCACGTGTGTGTTGACTGCTAAATTTTAAACCCCAAAGAGTATTTTTACCAAGTCTTTATTGATTAGCACCGGCAAAGATTTTGAAAGAAAGAACTTGATTATGTTCTATTATCTCTACCAAAGAGGCTCTTGTGGTCATCCAAATCTATCAATACAACTGCGTTTTCTTTTGGTAAATACATGTACACAAGACTATGACTTTTTGTGATGTGTATTGCATAACAATTGGCATACAGGCCGTGTTTGCGTTCTACTATCTCTGTGGGATCTTGAGAAGTTTCTAAATCATTCAATATCCTATAATAACCCTCAATTACCGATTTATCCGATTTGAATTTCTTTAATTTCTTGAGAAGTTTAGCTGATGGCTGAACAACGCGCAACTTATTCTTCTAAAATCTTCTTTACCTGTTTTTTATGCTCATCAAAAGTATAGGTCTTTAACTTTTCCTTTCCTTCTACGATTCTCTTTATGGTTTCATCCAATTCTGGACTTGGATCGCTGTTTTTACTCTGCTTTTGCACGAATCTATCAAACAAATCGATCTTATTTAGGCTAACGCATGATTATCTGACGAAAGACACCGTCGGAATCGTGGGTTCAATCCCACCTTGACGAGTTTGCTGACGATATATGATCCCAGAGTCTAATTAAATTGCCGGTACCTGATTCCATATTGATAATCCATTTCAAAAAATGTATTCATCTACCTGTCGGTTTTTTATTTTAATTTCGTATGAAAAACCTGTCAGGGTCGGCAAGCCATGCATGCCGGGAGTCTGAAAAACTCTAATCTGAGTGGCCCTCGGATCCGTGGGTTCAAATCCCACCACTGACGGGTTTGTTGTAATATTGTTACAGAGTCTAATTAAAGTGTCGTCAGATTCGTTCCAGTCTTTTTCCCGGGATGGCCACTCTAGCCCGGAAAGGCATGCAACCATGCCTATTGGAGACGGCTATGTACCGAATTGTCCTAGGAATCTTACCGTGTGTCCCTACATGACCACATGACGGCATGATATTATCATGAAACAGTCTGGCGACATACTCCAGAATACTGCTACGTGCAAGACATTCGCGAATTTTAAATTAACCGAGACCCCATATCATGTCGAGTCAGTAGACTCGAGAAAAAAAA
>DATFCV010000022.1:0-9846 GCA_035252645.1 Nitrosotalea sp.
TGTGGGCCCAAGCGACCTTGCAGGGGTCACAGAAAAGTTAGTGTCAGTAAGGTCTGACGACCCGATGTAGGAGTCGTGGTCAAGCATCTCCTTCTTGTCAAGTACTACCATCTCGGAGTTGGCAAATTCCTGGCACCCTTGAGTAAAGTCGTTTGTACTAACCACGAACTTGTCGTTGCTTGTCCCAATCTTTGGAAAGTCGATGCAGGGGTTTGAATATGGTATCTTATAGACATGCCATCCTCCAAGGGGGTTGCCAGTCTGGGATACTGCGACTGAGACGGTATTGTTTGTGCCGTCAATCATCGCGGCAAACCACCTGCCGCTCTGCGAGTCGTAGAGGATCCTTGGGTCTGAAATTAGATGGCTCTCGGACAGGGTAAAGAAGCTTGAGAGGGGAAATTGGGCAAGGGGGGTGCCGTGCTTTGCCCATATCCCTCCCTCCAGGTTTACGGCCTCCATGATAAAATCTGGGCTGGCCGCTACTTGTACGTCTGGAGGATATGACGGGTTGGTCATGTTCTGCTCAAACCCGACAAAAGTATCGTTTGAGACTCTTAACGTCTCTTTACTGCTAGTTGTGGATGACATGGGGGTCTGCACCGCTGTTGGGATTTTTCCAATCGAAGGCACCTGTCCGGAAAAGGGACTGATGTTTCCAAAGGTCCTTGGGTACGGGGTGCGCGGAGGAGGGATTAGCCAGTGCCTCGGGGCGTGTACTGCGCCCTTGATCTTTGTAACATTGACGACACCGGAATAAAGAATTTTTACACCATGCATGTTTTTTGACACGCTGTGTGCGTCTGAGAGAGGGAAGGCATGAGAAGAAATCTTTGCATCATGGGCAATATCATTTGGATATGTTTGTGCGGATGCTGCGGCAAAAGAAATCGCGGCCGAGAGGATGATTGCGCAGATTATTTGTGGTGTGGTGTTTTTCATCGGGTGCAGTTACGAGGCCAGACAATATAAGAAGGAAAGATTATGGTCCGTGTCGTAAGACTAGCAACCGTATGCTTACAGTTTTTGAGTACCGTCCATCTAAGTAGTATTGTTGAGCCAGAGCACGAAACGGGAGTTTAGGTATCTCATGAGGAAGATGTCAAAGAAGGGCTTTTACGACACCCTCAACTATGTAAGCGAGAAACAGAGCGCCCACTATAACGAGATACTGAACCACCTGGTTGGAAAGAAAATAATTGACAGCCGGGTGTCCGTGCCCATTATATTAAAGGGACTTACCGACCTCAAACTCTTGGAAAGGATTGTTACCAATACGAGGCCCGTCAGGACCAGATACCAGCTAAGCTTGCACGGCCAGAAAATTCTGGGATTGCTAAACCAACTCGAGTATTCGCACCGGAACTTGGTTTGGAATCAGCTGTTCAGTATGTGATGGTCTCTCCCAAAAAAGCATACGAACGCAGCATTAATTTTAGCCAACATCTATTGCAAACTCTATGTCCAGCTTAGAATCCAGGTTTTTGGCATCAGGTGATTTTTCAGAATATGAAGGAGAGTGGGTAGCTCTACTCGATAGAAAAATAATTGGACATGGTAAAACTTTAACCGAAGTTTACGATAAAATAGGAACCAAGAGATTAACTAGAACGCCATTATTTCATCGTATACCAAAGAAAGAAGAAGCAGGTACATTCGTCCTCTAAAAATATTTCAAGCAAATAATATTAATCGAATTTCTAAATGCCATCATGGTCTATACATTATGCTAAATGACATTCATAAAAGAAGAGCCAATCAGACTAGATTCTAACTGGTACCCTTTTCAAATACCTCCGGTGTGAACGATTTTCTAACACTGACGAGAATATCTCAATCTCGTTTGCCTTCAGGGAATTCATCCACATCTCTAACCTCTCAAAATATAGGCCATACTTTTCCATCAGGCTCTTGCGCACGGGGGTGCCTACCACAAGCGCCCTCTTGGAATGCCTTGTTGCAAAGCCCTTCCTTCTAAGAGAAGAGAATACGGTGTCGATGTAACGCTTCGAATAGTACTCCTTGAAGATCTCGTCAAACGACGATCTTGTACAGCAAAACTTGATTCCAATTTTTTCGAACCTTGATTCCATCCGGCAGGCCAGGACAAGGGCGCAAAGCTCGACAAATGACAGCGCGAGGCGGCGTGATATCACAAGCCACTCGCCCAGGCTTGTAAGGCTGTACTTTTTGCCGTCACTGCTTTTCACAAGGCCCCGCCTTTTGAGCCTTCCAAGGCAACAGTGAAGGCTGTTCCTTGTGGCGTTTGAAATTACCTGCGAGGATTCCCTCAATCCTTGTGATGCCATGCCTCCCGTCTGAAACAATATCTCAATTATATCGGATGCGAGCGGTCCCTCGGCAGCCCTGGTCCTGCCGTGGCAGAACTCCCAGAGCGCAGGCCGCATCTTCGATGGGATCATCCTGCAAGTATCACCACGAGTCTCAGCTGAGCCCCGCCGCGTATGCTTGAAACAAATTTCTCAAGCTCCTTCTTTGAATCCATCTTCAAAAAGCGCAGGCCCTCTGCGTCGCCCTCGAGAAATTCTAGGATATCGCCTGGTATGGCAAACACGGGACTTGCTCCGTCTTGGGGGTCAAGCCTTATGCAACCTGCCTTTTTATCGTCACGGGCAGACGAGACCGTCCGGTTCTTGGTGTTAAGAAGGAGCTTTCTTCCGCACTTGCACTGGAATATCATGTCATAGGGAGATCCGCGGACAAGCTCGGATGCCTCTTTGCTTTCAACGACAGGCCATGACTGGGCCTTTGGCCTGAGAACAACCACTTCCTTCTCCTCGCGCCTTGGCCTGAGAGAATCTGCAATCTCCTTGAGGCCTGCAGGCGAGGGAAAGACAAGCCACTGGTCCCTTGAGCTTCTTGCCAGCTCGACCAGTATTCTTGCAGCCTCGTACTGGGTTTTATCGTCACCAAGCGAGACAAGCCATTCTATTACGTAGAACGGCATATCGACAGTCCTGTACTTTTTGCAGGCAGCGTCAAGGAAATCCTCGACAACCCTGCGGGCCTTGGCTCCAAGGAGGCCCCTTGCCAAGCTTGAATACCTTTCCGAGACCTGCTTTTTTTGATCATGCTGGCGGAGGTATGAAAGGGCATCCATCATGGCAACGGGGTTGATGGCACCATGCGTGTTAAGGTCGATGTGAAGCTTTACAATTTCTGACACGCGCCTTACGTGCACGACATGTGCCCTTGCAGAATCATGCCCTATCTTGCCAAGCACATGAGCGCGGAGGTGGCCGTTTGCGATATACGTCTCCTTGCCAAGTACTGCGACTGTTATGGGTTCAAGCCTCTCAGGGTCAGACCTTGCAGCCTCGGTTACCTCCTCTACCATCTTGGCCGTGTGCATTGTAACCCTGCAGGGGCATGGCTTGAGCCCGGACAGCCGGACTATACTTTCTTCAAACTTGTACATGCAGTCCCGCACCTCGCACTGCAAGATTCAGTGCCCTCCTTGCCTTTGCGTTTGCACGCGTGTCAGAAATCATCCTAAGAAACGAGAATGCCTGGAGCGATATCCTGTCGTAGACCTGCCCCGTCCCGATTCTTTCCCTCAGCCTTGCAAGAAGGAGCCTGAGGTAGTATTCTGCCCTGTCAAAATCGCAACTAATGCCGATAGCTCGCACGGTAAACTCGACTAGAGAATATGCCTTTAGCATCGTAAACTCTTTTTTTGCCCCAAGCTCCATCCTGACGGCATCGAGCACCTCGCGGTCCATCTTTGGCATACCGTATTTGGTGCAGGTGTTGTGCACTGCATATGCAGCAATATGCGCCTTGGTGCATCCTCTCATCCTCGTGGTTGCGTGGTGGCCTTTGTTCACTGGGTTGCATGCGCCTTTGCCCTTGGACTCGACACTCTTTTGTTTTAGGACCTTGTGGTACAGCCAGTCTATTTCCTTTGCCATGTGTATTGGAAGGTCAAGCTTGACGCAGATGTTTGAGATGTGGGAGGTATCGTCCTTTCTTTCATGTATGTGCCTTGCGCACTCTATCCTGACCTTTGCGCCGCCGATTCCGGTTGCCTGGTACAGGTTGAGCTTTGAGGAAATAGGAGTAGAATCGTCCTCATAAAATCTATCCAGTACCACACCGCAGGAGGCGCAGCAGACGTCGCCTTCAGTTGCCACAATGTTTTTCGAATCGCAGTAATTGCATACCATGGGATAATCCGTGGCCCTCTGCGGTTCTTCCTCTGTCTGGGTATTGGATGTACCGTTCTTTGTATCTGTCCAGTACATGCAAGTATAGGATACGGTCCCCTAATAAGGCAGATCGCATATGTGACAAGAATCCATCTTCGCAAATGCTCTTCTAAAATTTGACTCCAAAAAATTTCTAAATTTATGAAAATAGGAAATTCTTCGAATTTTGAATATGTAGCAATGTACCTGGTGTGATATCATGCAAATTTTGTATAAAGAACAATGCGATTTGAGTGTGAGCGGCCGAGTAATCGAGTCGCAATATCTTGGCCTGAAAAGCCATAGATCGTGGGTTCAAGTCCCCCCTCGGCCTCACAACCCTATTATCACATGCTACAATTATAACTTTGTAATCCACTTGATAATCCTCTTTTCCTCAGGTCGCATGTTTCCCATCTCATTGTAAGAATTCGGGGCTTCCGAAAAAAAGTGGTTTCACAGGCGCGTTTGCTCGAATTAGGACTTGTGGGTGCGAGTCCGGGGGTTCTTCAAGAGGCCGTCTTTTCAGAAACGGCAAGTCTCGATACAAAATAATGGCGGGCCGGGGGTGACTAGGGTACCATCATGGCACAACCTCAAACCCAAATGGTTTTGTCACTGACGTACAGCATTCGGCAAGCAACTTCACATACCGCTTGACGTCATACTTGTTTGCTGCCATCCCTAGCGGGGCAGACCGCCTGGTCTTTCTTGAATAATCAGTTATGACATAACGTATCTTCTGCCCTGCCAGAATCGAATCCCCCTCCTCTTTTAGCTGCATCATGGCGTCTTTTTGGACAGAGTTTGACTCGTAGTCCTCGAAATTTTTTGACGCTCTGGTAGTAAAGGCAAGATCCACGCCTCCTACCGCCCCGTCTTCAAGCATCTTGCGATACTTTTCGTATACATCAAGCACACGAGGCATCAAGTCCCGCACCTCAGATACGCCATTTCCATCTGCCATGATATCCAATATCTCCATCTGGCACCGCCTGAAAAACTCGGGCGTGTCGTGCCTCCTTGCCTCGATTCCGCGTATCTTCAGCTTGCCTGACCTGAGTGCCCCAAAATACCTGTTTGCTACAGGAACCGTCGGGTCCTCCCTTGACTTGAGAAACGCAATCCACTTGTAGATATCAAGCGACATGTCAAAACCAGTCTCCGATACAATCTCGCGCCGCAGGCTCTCACAGTCTGCAAGCCCAAGCCCTTCCTTGCAGAGCCATAGCGAGTCAACTATTCCATGCAGCACCTCAAAGCCCCGCGCCTCTGCAATCCTCACGGCCTGGAGTAAAAGCTTCCTTGCAAAGGCGCACACTGCCATGTGCGCGTCTATCCTGCCAAATTTTGCGTTGTTAAACCCAAGGTACCCAAACGATGTCACAAGGATCCACTTGAGCGCAGACTTTCTTGCCTCGTATATGGGCAGCCTGCCGTCGTCGGAGCCCAGGAGCAGGTCGGTGTACGCCTTTCTCTTTCGTAGCAGTATGCCAAGCGACTGGGGGACGATTCCAGTCCTCCTGCAGATGTTGTACCAAAGCTCGGGAACGGTATTTTCCGAGTCGGGGCAGCAGCCACATGATATCGTCTCAGCAGAGATGTTCTTTCTTTCCATGATGGTGCCATAAAGGGACGCAAAGTCAAGCTCGGCCACATTGTCGTAGACCCCTGCACGCGGCTCGAAAATTAGCCCGCCCCTGTCGCCTAGCAAGAGTTCGGTCCGGGGCTTGAAGGCCTCGGCAATTGCAGGCTTCCACGGTATGAGCAGCCCGCGCCTGATGGCATTATAAAACTGGAGCGAGCTCATACATTTCCCGATAGACGCCCTGCAGGCAGTCTGCATCGGCATCCTGCACACCCTTGCAATCTCGTAGAGGCCGTGCAGGTTGCCAGGGCCGTTCCAGATAAAGCACCCAGAGGCGTCTATGTGTATGCGTCCAAAAAGCCTTGATGCTGCGGGCTTGAAGTACATCCTGCCGTATGAAAAGTACGACGTGCCCCTGCGGCGCGGCACCTGCAGCGGGACCTGCTCCCTGCCGAGAACCAGCCTGTCCTGGACCCCGCACTCGCGCGCCCTGTGGGCAAGATACGGAAAATCAAACGAGTCGCCGTTTTCTGTGATGATAATGTCCGGGTCCTGCCTTTTCACCTCGCTTACGAGTTGCAGTATGGCCTCTGCCTCGTCCCGGGACTGGATGGTAGTGCCACCTGCAGATATCGATTCTATCCTGTCAGAAAACCTCGCAAGCCTTCCCTGCTTTCTTGGCTCGACCTTTAGTTCCATCGTCCCAAGCTGAGGGATGTCATATGATACCGACTCGGCGTCGTCTTTTGATATCCACCTGTTGTCCCATGAAAACATGCCAAAGGGGAAAATGTCGTGCTCGTAATAGTATGACTGGGCAGGCGCAACATCGACATTGTACAGCCTGTACTGCCAAAGCCTGCCAAGCGACTCTATTATCTTTGCAAGCCCAAGTGAGGAGTTGGAGTCCCTGAGGCGTAGCTGCAGCACGCCTGACTTGGAGGTATCTCCTGCCCTCTCAAACCTTTCAACGATATCAGCAGATGATACGTGCGGGGATATCCTCCTGTTACCAGGAATCCCTTCAAGTTTCTCCCTGTCATCGCACGCCACGTATATCGCAGGAGTCCAGTCGTCAGAAATCCTGGCAACGGATCTGCCCGACCTTATCCACGATACCATCGTACTTCCGACGGGATGGGAATCAAGGAGGAACCCTGAGATCATTTCCCGCTTTTCTTGATGAGAAACTCGATTAGCTGCTGCTGCGACAGTATGAGCGACATGAGGAGGGATTCCGTCGGGAGCGCCTCGCCTTTTGCATTGATTGCCCTGACGTGCCTGTAGCACTTGGAAAGCATCTGGCGGAACATCCTCTGGTCCTCTGCTCTCAGCCCGTCGGCAAACCCCTTCCAGGACTCTATCTCCCTTGCAAGAATGTCGTCTTTTGGAAACAGCGCCACCTATTCCCCTCCAAGCTCAAGTACCTGCCTGTACTGGTGTAGCAGCATGGCCATCATGATGCAGTGGATCCTCACGGGCCTTGCCGCCATCATGCATGCCGAGATGTGCAGCCTTGAGGCAAGAAACAGCCTGTCAAGTGCGGCGCGGTCCTTCCTGTCAAGCCCCATCCTGAACTGCCTCCACCTCCTTTCCTCCTGGTAGAGCGCAATCCTAAACGAGGGTATGGTCCTGCCCAAACGGCCCTACCTCCTTGGGACGACCTCGAGGTCGTCTTCTCTTATCTGGATCTTGCCCTCGCCCATGCCGACCGATATAAAGTGGTCAGACTCGTCAAGGCGTATGACCCTGTCAAACGATTCTGCGATGATGTTATCATATCTGGTAGGCTTTGATATCGAGGATACAACAAGGCACTCCCTGAGGCCCGATATCGACGATGCCATGTATTTTGCAAGGTTTTCAGCCTCTGCCGTGTCAAGGTACGGGTCGCAAAACATGGAAAGCATGTCGGATATCACGACTAGCTTTGCGCCGTATCTTTTTACTACGTCTGGAAGCTCGCGTGTTACAAGACTTGCAAGCTGGTATACAGTAAACGCGCGCGACGAGATTATCCTTGACAGCACCACATTGACGTCAAGGCCGTACTGGCGCGCAAAATCTGTGCACAGGTACGGGTCGGAGCTGTTCCCGCCGTCTACCATTACAACGTGCGAGCCCAAGCCCACGTGCCTTGGGGGCATCTGCGCCCTCACTGCAAGCCTCTCGATTATCTTCTGCGAGTGGCGCCCTGTCACAAGGACCTTCTGCCCGATGCTCAGAAATGGGAGGATTTCGTCCATCTTTCTTACGTCGATTGCAAGCCTGGGTACTGCCGATGCCCTCTGGAACGTTGCTGATATTTCCTGCCTTGGCACGAGCCTCTTCTTCTCAAGGCTCTCAGGCAGCCAAGCGCCGCAGTAGGGGCACGGCTCTGCCATTGTGGGCAGATGCATATCAGACTCGGCCTCGCGCAGGACGTTTCTGCAGCTTGAACAGTAGTATTGTAATCTTGTTTGATTTGTCATGGGTACGGTAAATTACGGTAACATCTATAAAACTTTTGAGATCAGATTCTGGTAAGTTGACGTCGCTTTTTACCCCTGTTAAATACCAGTCAGTTTGTTGTCTTGATGTTAGATGTTATTCCTGTTGACAATAGTCAGATGAGTATGGAATAATCAATGGCATTTTTGATATATCGCTTTGCATAATTTCTTTTATGGGAAGACATCTATTCCCTATGACTCTATTAATTCTGGGTGGATGCATTGTATTTCCATTTATACCATTTTCCACTGCAATAAATCGAATATCAATACCAGATGGGGTCATATCCTTATCGCTCGTATCAATTTTGGCTGTTTTTGTAGGGATGTGGCTCTCAAGTTTAAAGAAACATCACCTCTATGTATGTGGTGAGTGTGATCTTTGTTTTTTAAATGAAAAAATTTTGCGTAAGCATTATGGTATTGCGCATGTAAAGCAAAATTAGGTTTTACTTGCATTCTGAATCGATGTGAACCGCTTGTTCTTGACTGCATTCCGAATCAATGCCATCTGCCCGCTCTGCGTCCATTCAAGGCAAAACACATGATGATTTCTTTACGCATTTCATTATTTTTGCAGAAAACCTTCGACATAGCCAGACTTGGCATTTACCAAGACCTCGATTCTCTTTCTTGCGGGCGAGGTGACTATGACAATTACGTGCCACACGTTGTCTGCAAGTGTCGGCTTTTCCGTGGTCAAGATAAGGTTGTGTTGCCGGAGAAACTCAACGGCGATATCCCTAGCTTGGTTTTCGGAAATTATAGAAACTGACACGCCTTTTTCAAGGTTGGTTTGATGATATTTAGCAGTATATGGAATACAGTTACAGTATATTGTTCTAGTCCGGCACTGCCTTGAACCTTTGTTGCCTAGAGATTTCCAAGAAACATTGTCGTAAAACCTCCAGGCTGCGACAATCTGATCTCCCAGGCCTGAATCTTGTCGTCAAAGCACCGGATGAGATAGTCTCCTGTCCTGAGCTGGCCCATGTCCAGTTCGCGGATAATTCTTTCCAGTGGAAATTTGTACCTGACGAGGGCCTCCAGTACCTCCTCAAAGCACCCGTCATTGCAATATGATGTGAGAAAGACGTTCCTAGACGAGTCCAAGTCCGGTCCCATAAAGCACTACTTTTGGAAACGATATTTAGCATTGTATAGTATTTTTTTCTAGAAAAATATTCTATTATATGTTCCCGTGCCTGTTTGTGTACTGTACCCGCCAGGGGAGGATATAAAGGACCTGACACGGCCAAAAACCCAGCCAATGTTTTGTGAAAAAGTACTTGTCTTGCTGTACTGTAGTCTCTGGCGCGGCACGGCCTTTGAAACGCGCCCGGCTGAGAAGCTTAATTTCTGAAGATTTGATTTTGCGAAAGTTATGTCCCGGATTTTAAAATCCCATGATCTTTCCAGAAAGGGCGTTTATCCTGATGTGGAAGATCCTCTGCTGCGGGGACGAGACGTAGACCTTTATCTTCCATGTGTTCCTGTCAAGTTCCGGCTTTTCTACCTTTACTATCGTGAAATTTTGCTGAATAAAGGCGATGGCTCT
>DATFCV010000023.1:0-81590 GCA_035252645.1 Nitrosotalea sp.
TTCCATCCAATGTTACGGTTCCATCCAATGTTACGGTTCCATCCAATGTTACGGTTCCGTCCAATGTTACGGTTCCGTCCAATGTTACGGTTCCATCCAATGTTACGGTTCCATCCAATGTTACGGTTCCATCCAATTTGAAACTCCTTAACATACATCCCTTGGCAACCTTTCACTTTGATCAAAACTCAATTCCTTCTACAACTATTTTCGGTAACGTTTCTTTTTCCAACGGAATAAACGGAACAGGCGTAAAATTGACAGGTAATGGCTACCTTAGCCAAGCCATTCCAGAAACAAACAATCTATCTACATTTACCGTTTCATCTTGGGTAAATCCAGATTTTGAAGAGGGGGGGAGCATCTTGACCGTAGCTGGAAAGCACAATGCGTTCTATCTTTCTATTCGTAATAGTGTTGAGAATCAGAGGACTGCAGAGTTTTCGATATATGACGGCATGCAATGGCATACTGTTGAATCTAATTCCCACATACAGGAAAAATGGACTTACCTGACTGGAGTCTTCAATGGTACATGGATGGGGCTTTATGTGAACGGAGTTCTCGAGTCTGGATCCGATGTAAAAGTGGTGGGATTATCAACGTCCGGTCAGCTACAAGAACAACCAATACAAAGCATACAGTCCATGTCTAATGTGACAATAGGTGCAACAGAGAATCAGCAAAGTCAGTCACAAAATTTCTTTTCCGGCGTGATAGACGAGGTTTCAATTTACGGCCAACAATTGAATAAAGACCAGATCCTAGGCCTTTACGAAAAACTTTCGTCTGGAAGCTTTATCCCAGTTCCTTTACCACCAACCAGGACCATACCTCCACCAATAGGATCGCTTAATTTTAGCCAAAATACCGTTACTCCATCAAACACCTTTGGCCAGGTTGAGATTTCAAAAGGTGGTGTAAACGGTTCGTCGCTGAAGCTTCAGGGCAGTGGATTTGTATCCCAGAACCTTACCAAGTCAAACAATGTTTCAAATCTTACTCTGTCTGCTTGGATAAAAACAGATTATTCCAAGGGATCTGCCGACTACACCGTAATTAGCAAGGAAAATGCATTTTCGCTTCTTGTACACAACAACGCACCTCCACAAAAGCTTGCTGAATTTTCGATCTTCGATGGGATCCAGTGGCACTCGATAGAATCAAAGACAAAAATCCCAGAGTCATGGACTCACTTGGCTGCAACATTCAATGGAAGCGCAATCAGCATTTATGTTAACGGTACAAATGAAGGTACTATGCCGGTAAGTACCATGGGGATAGCCCTAAGTGGCGAATTGAGAACCAAGACCGTTCAGAATCTTCAATCAAATGCAAGTGTCCTCATCGGGGCTGAAGAAACAAGGAGAATGAATGAAATAACGATCAAAAACCTGTTTGGCGGACAGATTGACGAAGTTAGTGTCTATAATTCACTGCTCACTCCTGCTGAGATTCAGGAGGCATACAGGACGGGGGCAGACTTGCTTCAAAAACAGGCAGTTCTTACGATACAACCCATGCTACAAAATCAGACCGCCACCTTATCTGAGAATATGACCCTTCAGGGAAATGCAACTTTGTCGACAATTTCTAATGCTACATCCGCCAACGGCACGGCTCTTGTCAACGGCACTCAAATACCAATTACTCCCACTGTTACAAGGACAAAAAACAACTACTTAATCACCCAGTCACCTGAAATCAATTTTGAGTTCCTGTCAACCAAGAACCTCGCAAAGTTGGGGAAAAAAATAGTCGAAATTCCAGGGATTCCTCAGGAAGGCAGATGGGCTGGAAAAAATACCACTCTGATTGTGGACGTATACGATTCGAACGGAAACAAAGTCCCAATCAATGTAGAAATTACAAAGCTTCGCGAAGGCAAATTCCACATCAAACTTCCATCTGAAAGGGCTGCAAGGGCAGGACACTACAACATAGTGGTAACATTGGTACAAGATGGCAAGCAGTATGTAACCCAGACTGATTTCGAGTGGGGCCTCGTATCACTTAACACGAACAAGAGCATTTACCACCCCGGAGAGAACGCAAGTTTCACTATCGTAAATCTCGATAGCGGTGGTCATGCCGTTTGCAACGCAAACATTGTGATGAACATAATTGGCCCTGCAGGCAGCACTGTCCTTTCTTCTGGCAATGGAATAGCTCCGGAGGACCTATGCGGTCTTTACGATGCCCAATACCAGACCGGAGTCGAGGGCAACTATACTGTAAATATCACTGCCCAGAACCCCTCAGGCACAGCCGCCTTCAACACCTCATTCCTTGTTGAAAACTCATACCCATTTGATATCATTAAAACCGCCCAGTCCAAGATAGACCCTGTTTCAAATTCAAATCTGTTTGGTGTAAAAATAGATGTCCATTCATATGTGAACCAGAGCGCGGTGCAGATCCAAGAGTCGGTACCCGCCTCGTTTACAGTGAACACCGATGCTTCCGTACAGACCTTGGGAGATACCAAAATCCTGACCTGGAACAAGAGCCTCATGGGCAACAGGACTTCTGTAGGATACACATATTCAGTGCCTCTGATATATCCGCAGCTTTATGCGTTGGGACCTGCCAAGATCACCTATGGCGCGGGTCAGGTATTCAATGAAGCAAGACCATGGTTCGTGGCAGTCGATCCACAATATGGTACGAAGACCTCCACGATGGTACTAGGAACTACTCAAACATTGACTACTGCGGCGATGACAGTTACTGCAAGCAAGCCCAATTCATTACTTGTGATAACTGTCTCTTCCATTACAAGTAGTGGAACTACGACAATTACCTTACCGCGATATGGGTCTAGCAGTACCTGTACTTCAGACACGCAGGTGGCATCATCAAGCAACGTAACAGGAGCCTATTCCGCATATCCAGGTTCAACCACTGCCCGATCTGAAATATTCACGGTAGACCTCAGCTCGTATGCATCAACCTCACTCTACGTCTGTGAGGTTTTTAGCTCCACTAACACCATAGACGGTGCAATTGGAGCATCAGTTTTCTATGATGTCGATACAACCGGCACCCCACCTGGTGTAAGAACCAGCTATACCGCGGGAACTAATATCGCATCTACTAGTTCAAGTGTTTCTCTAGGTGTAAGTGCGGCTAATTCAGCAGATATGCTGGTTGACTCAGAAGTGAATAACGTTCGAACTACACCTACAAAAGCAACTAGTCAAACATTGCTCTACAGCAACAGAGGAGGATTGGGGGTTGCATTTGGTGCAGGATCTAGCTACATGCCCTCTCAGAAAGCCACGACCATGGGTTGGAGTTGGGGCACTGCAGTTGCATATGCTTATGGTATAGCTACGTTGAAGGGAAACCCACACGTTAATGCGGAAACGTTATCCACGGTAGACAAAGTGGTTATCATTCCCACCCTTAATCTTAAAGAGACGTTGTCGTTCCCGACAGACCAAGCCTTAACCAAATCCACATTTGCAAGGACTGCGGCGGAATCAATGGGAAGTAGGGATACCATATCTAGGATACAAGCCACCTTAGTCACGATATCTGATTCTATAAGCAGTACGGATAGTGCATTGAAAATTCATGCTACAAATAGGCTTGTGTCTGAATCCATAAACAGCACGGATAGTGTAAATAGAACGCATGTTGCAGAAGCCATTGTTTCCGAATCAATGAACAGCAGTGATGTGGCTGGAAAGATACAGTCGCTTACAAGACCGTTAGCTGAATCAATGAACAGCAGTGATGTGGCAGGTAGGACGCAGATACTTACATTGGCACTACCAGAGTCGATGAACAGTAACGATGTGGCAGGTAGGACGCAGATACTTACATTGGCACTACCAGAGTCGATGAACAGTAGTGATGTGGCTGGAAAGATACAGTCGCTTACAAGACCGTTAGCTGAATCAATGAACAGCAGTGATGTGGCTGGTAGGACGCAGATACTTACATTGGCACTACCAGAGTCGATGACTAGTAACGATGTGGCAGGTAAAAGATACAGTGGCATCGTAGTCATGCCTGAAGCCTTGAACGGAAGCGACACTGCTACAGGAGTGTTCTCAATAACAAGGGCGCTTCAAGACTCGATGAACAGCAGTGATGTGGCAGGTGGCATGCATAGTGCCATATCGGTTGTAACCGAATCACTAAACAGTACGGAGACCAGCACCGCAACCCGCTTGACCACCTCAAGCCTCAATGAGACTGTGGGAGTTTCAGAATCGGAAACAGATGCAACCAACATCCGACCTGATCAGCAATTAATTGACAACTCGCAGACCATGCTTACTGTAACTACCAACAAACCAAACCTCGTCATTGCCAGCAGCAATGCCGCGCTTTCATCAATAACAATACCCTCTACCGTCACCTCGTCAACCATTGACTATTCCAGAATATCCACTGCAGGAGCGGCTTCCATTACAAGCCCACTTACAATCTACAAGGACATAAACGGTGATGGAAAGCCAGAGATCATCGTCACAATACCAGCCGGAACCATTTCAGGCACCTCTTGGGACGGATTCCTCAAGCTGCCAACCTTAAACAACGCCTTATCACTTTCATTGCCAACGCCTACAGGCGAGGTATCCAAGGCTAACATCGTAATAGAATTAGGATCTCCTGTCCCGATTGCCTTCAATAACGCGGTAAGGGTACAATACGTAGGCCAGGCAGGCTACCACGTAGGTTTGTTCCACAATCCGCCAGCGGTGACCGAAATCTCGACCACGTGTACTGCAGACACCCAGACTGCAAACAATGCATTGCCAGCAGGAGGCAGCTGCAAGATGGACGTAGGCAAAGACTTGGTAGTCTGGACAAAGCACTTTACCGGCTTTGTGACGTGGACACTTTCGGCATCACCCGCCCCAGCCATACCCGGAGGGGGGTATGGAACAGGAGTTACCATATCCGGCGCAACTGGCACGGCAGGACTTGGAGGGATAACAACGCCAAGCCTCACCCTATACCAGGTAAGCTACGACATTTGCAACCAGTTTAAGACTGACATCGTTGTAGGAACTACATCCTCATCCCTCCCGAGCGTTCTCTTGAACACGCCTATGGGCATGGTAAATGCAAGCGTTGCGCCTTTGCAGCCATATGCACAGTTGTCAAACCTTACTTCAGGACATGTGACTGTTTACGAAGCCCCTCTTCGCCCTCAGTTCAAGTCATTTAACTTGCTAGTCAAGGACACAAATGGAACTGGATACATCACATCCAGGGTAGACGTCACAAGGTGTGAAAATACGATAAGCTATGCAGAAATTCCACTCGTCGGCAAGTATTCTCCCATGGCACCAAAGATATTTGATGTAAAGTTCCAGGTAGGCAACCAGTCAAGCGTTCTTTCAGACAATGCATCCACACAATATGTTTCAAACGAGACTTTGTCGGTCTCGGGCATAGTGTACAGCCCGACACCAATGGACAGAACTGAAATCAGGTTTGTCCAAGTTGGACAAAATGAAACTGGCTATGCTGCCTTTAGAACGAATGTCACTGGAACGAACATGTCAAACATCTACATCATCTCAGGCACCATACAGAGAGACGAGATGGCGCATCCTGGCATCACGTACTGGTTGTGGGCAAGGAATACAGACCAGTTGACTGCCGAGTCTACACGTCATTCAATTGGAGTAATGCCTCCATTTGCGATAAACGGAACGGTAGGATTCGAGACAAGTCAAAACGTTGCAGAAGGTAGCGTCCAAAGTCCCACCATCTACGTCCAGAACTATGCCAATGGATCTATGTTTGGGACTGTCTCACTCGTGGTAAACGGCACAGTGGTGTCATCCTACTCTAACCAGTTGTTTGAGAAGGGTACGTCAGTAGTGCAGCTTGACTGGACCGTTCCAAAGGTTTATGGTTCAGCCTCTTACCCCATACAGGTCGAGGCCCAGTTCTATAACACCACGCTTACCTCAAAGGTTGTTACCATAAACACATACCCGATAACATTGTCCATGCCATTGTCAGAGATTACCACCATACAGAACATCACTGCCAGCGACGGCAGTACCACGGCAAGCCCCTACATTATGTATTCGTCATTTTACAACACGGGTAACATGACCTTCAAGGTTGTCTCCCCTGACGGCACATGCCTAATAGGGTCAGGAGACTGCCTTTTGAGTGGCTCGACCTTCAAGACAGGTACACGATTCGTCTCCCTCGAGGCAGGTGGTCATCAGTACAATGTTCAGTATTCCGGCACCGGGGCAATCATTCAGCGCTTTACGATCACGTCGTCAGAGCCGATCGTGGGCCCATGGAAGATAACCATTCAAAAGGCCGGAGTCGAGCAGACAGACCTTGAGCATGAGACTTTCCTGAAGGTAAAGTACCTAAAGGAGGCCGCTCCCCTAGTCTCGGTTCTCCAGTAATTACACGTTAGCAAGGGCAAAATCACATATTTTATCCACCAGGGAGTCAAGGATGCTGACAGGCATAATCGAATAAATAGTCCAAAAATATGCCAAATCCTGTCAATGCTTAGATTTCAAAACAAAATTGCAGTAATCACAGGAAGTGGAACCGGAATAGGAAAAGCAATAGCCATAAAGTTTGCAGAAAATGGGGCAAACATTGTCATCCTTGGAAGAAGAAAGGAGCCCCTAGAGGAGGCAGCAAGGGAACTCCAGCAGGTAATTGACAAGTCAAAAAGCGGCGCGTTTGTCAAGATTTTTCCAGGAGTCGACGTAAGCGATGAGGAGGGAGTCTCAAGAATGTTCGAGGATCTCAAAAAATCGCACGGATCAGTTGACATTGTGATAAACAATGCCGGAGTCTCAGGACCCGTCACCTGTTTTCCAAACTCCCCCATTAATGATTTTAAAAGTACTGTTGCAATTCATCTCACAGGAACCTTCTGGACTTCAGCTCAGGCCATCAAGGCCATGAAGCCTGGAGGTAAGATAGTGACAATATCCACCTTCTTCACCGAGGAACGACCATTTGAACAAAGGCCCTACAGGTTTAGGAGTCCCTATACCGCCTCACAAGGGGCAAAGAACAGGCTTGCCGAGGCAATGTCTTGGGAGCTCACAGACAGGAATATTGTATCGATTGCCACAAACCCGGGCCCTGTCCATTCCGACAGGATTTACAAGACTGTATATCCCAAGGCCGCTGCAGAGTTTATGCGAGTTAGCGGCTTTGAAGGCCTACTTCCCTCAGATGTCGAGTCAGTAAACAACGACATCCTCCCCTTGCTTGGGGAGGACGAAAACACAGTGAGGAATGGAATAGCGCAGGCTGCATCCAAACTTGCAAAGGCAAAGTCGGTATCATCGGAGCAGGAAGTCCAGAAGCTGAACGCCACCATAGCATCACTTCTGGCAAAGATACAGCAGATTGCAGAAAAAATTCAGAACAACACAAGCAAGATGATCGCAGACGAGCAGTTCCTTTCCCAGCAACAGGTTGCTGAAACCGTAATGATGCTGTGCGATGACAACATAGCAAAGATACTAAATGGCAAGGTCATTCCAGGAGACAGGGTCTTTTATCCTGTCAAGCCCCACATCGCTTGCTCCATACCTGAAACCAAGCCAGATTACCAATCCAAGGTCGTCTTATTTGTCGTGGATGCGACTGACGAGTCGGACGTAGCAAGAGTGGAGAACCTTGCGCAGAACATAGAGAGCAACGGAGGCAAGACAGTGATTCTTATTTCAAAAACGAGTACAAAGTCAGCCGAAGAAAGGTTGTCAAAGTTCCATTCACATGTCATGGACATCACAAGCCAAGAAAACATGAAGAGGATGCTAAACACGGCAACCCAGAAAATAGGACCCATCAACGCAGTAATCTACGTTACTGGGAACCTCCCTAGGGTGCAAAAGCTTGTGGATCTGCCGCGAAAGGAGTGGGATGGCCTCGTAGACAAGTTCATAGACACTCCGGCTGCAGTCCTGCAAGAGGTGCTTGCCAGATTTGTTCCAGACGGAGCAAAGAACCCTCCTCTTTTCAAGGACAAGGAGGGAACCATCATAATAATAGGCCCTGACATGGCCTCGGGCGGAAAGGTAACAGGGATGGACCGAGCAAAGGTCGAGGTGTTCCGAGGTGCGTTGAGACCATTTGCAACCACTGTCAACCAAGAGCTTAGCGATGTCCTAAAATCAAAAATTAGAATGCACCTCATACTACCAGGAAGTGTAGATGGCACAGAGTCGAGCAATACAAGGATTCTAAACGCGGTGAACTTCTTCATTTCCGGAAAGGCGACGCAAAACTCAGAGGTAATCTACTACCCCGACGAAACAAGATCCTAATGAAAAGGTTCTCTGAACTCAACGTAGGTGACGAGTTTTTTGCCCAATGTATCATAACAGAGGAAGAACTGGACTCATATCTTTCATTTTCAAGGATAAAGAACGTGGCCTATGAAGGAAAGGCTCCTCAAGATGGGAGAGGAAAAATGGTATCAGGAAGGGCCATCCTTGCAAGAATAGAAGGCGAGTTTACAAGGCTTGACGAGATGTATGGCAATTTACTAATTTTTTATGGCGTAGACGGAGATTCCACATGGAACGGCAGGCAGACAAGGTTCCTCAAGCCATTGCACGCAGGTGAGAAATTGAAAATAAAATTCAAGGTTTCTGACAAACGCGACATAAATGACGACTTTGGGCTTGTAGCCATAGACTTTGAGGGATTGGATGAGAATGGAAAAACTGTCCTGCTTTCAAACAAGAACCTTTACCAGATGAAAAAGGAACCGCCCACAAAATAGCAAGATGCCACATCACTACTGGAATCTAGAGCTTGACGCTGAAGGCATCCATGAATAATTTTGCCGATGTTATTGCAAGAATCGCAGTCACGAGAATCCGTAGCTTTGATTCACTAACCCTGAGCGACATCCTGCTGCCTACAATCCCACCAGCAAAGGCCCCCACAGACAACAGCCCTGCCTGCAAATAGTCTGGGTGTCCAAGCATAGAATGCACTATCATGCCGGACGCTGCCGCAAACATTAGTATGAACTGCGAAGTAGGTGCGGCAACCTTCATCGAGAGTCCAATTGCCACAACCATTAGAGGAACGAAGACTGTCCCTCCCCCAATCCCAAATAGACTCGATATCACGCCTGCAAAAAAACTGGCTCCGACCGCAAGTACCATCATCTGCTTTGAAAGGTTGTACTCCCTAGGTTCCATCTTCCTCTTTGAGTATATGTAGACGGCAGAGGCGACAAGCACCATGCCAAAGAGGAGCTTGAAGGTGGAAGAGGCAATCTCGTCAGATATGTATGCCCCAAGAACAGTTCCTGGAATCGATAGAAGTGCGAGTTTTAGGCCAAGAGAATACACTATCCTCTTCTGGCGGGCATAGGAAACACTAGAGGCCACGGCATTGCAAAATGCAGCAAATAGGCTGTCGCTTGCAGCAAGGGTAGGCTGGAATCCCGCAAAGGTCAGCGTAGGCACTATGACAAACCCTCCCCCAAGGCCAATCATTGATCCCAGAATGCCGGCCACGAATCCCAGTGGTATCAGCCAGAAATTTTCAAGCAATTCCAACACCAAGTTACTATCACGGAGGGTTAAGTGAGTACGTCAAGGTTAATGAACCCGGCACATAGGGCAGTTATTTTGCCACGAGTAGTTTCCACAGATACCCCTGGGCGTTGGTTGTGAGCTCTATCTCAAAGTGCTTCCCCCCTAATGGTATCCCATGTGTAGTGCTGTTTGGCTCCTTGCCCTTCAAATGAAATTCACGAAGAGCATCCATCATATCTGAAAGAGTTGAATAGCCGCCTGGCTTTTCCTTTGCCCAGCACTGGCAAACCGTCTCGTTCATGACGTCTGAAAAGAGTGTCTTTATGTCCTTGTAGTTTTCAAACATCGGGTCAGAAAGCCCGGTAGCAATGACGAGCACTGGTGCAATGGGCGACCCTACCATGTCTATGTTGCCTAGAAAATTCCCATGTTCGTCCTTTATCTCAGTTGAAGTGCAGTACTCAATTAGGGCCTGCTTTGTCTGGTTGGAAAGGAAGTTGCAATGAAGGTTAATGTCCCCCGGTTGGCTCATCTTGATGGGACTCGACATGTTTATTCCCTGAGTTATGAGTGTGCTTCGCAGGTCCGAGTTTACCGTTTCATACGGAAAGTCAAGGGTGTATGCTGCCAGAGGATCGTTTGGGATGTTGACTGTCGGATTAGAATTCATTTGTAAAATAATTATTGCTGCCACTACGACACCCACAGCTGCTGGGATTCCAATAAATGCATATCTTTTGGATTTCACGGAAACCAAAGTTTTCCATGCTTTAATAAAGGAATCTAGGAATTCGTGAATGTTAATTAATACCAATATGTGTCTGGTGAATGTTGCGCATAATACTGTGCGGTTTTGGCGTTGTAGGCCAAAGTTTTGCAAAGCTCCTCCTTTCAAGATCAGAGGATCTGTATGCAAAACACGGACTCAAACCTAGAGTCGTAGGAGTTTTTGACAGCAAGGGCTCGGCCGCATCATCTGCAGGACTCGACCTAGAAAGGTTGCTTGAGACCAAGAAAAAGTACGGAAACATCAGAAAATACCACAACAAGGAAAGGCAGGCAAACGGCCTTGAAATGATAAAGGGAATGGAGGCCGAGGTCCTAATTGAGACCACGCCAAGCAACTACAAGGATGCAGAGCCAGGCATGTCCCACATAGTGGGCGCAATGAAAAAGGGGATGCACGTCATTACAGTAAACAAAGGTCCCTTGGCATTGGCGTTTCCTTCGCTTATGGAACTTGCAACCTACAACCAAGTTCAGTTAAAATTCAGCGGAACTGTCGGAGGGGGAACCCCGATACTTGACTATGCAAAAAACAGCCTTAGGGGAGAAAGAATAGTTTCTTTTCAGGGCATACTCAACGGTACCACGAATTATATTTTGACAAACATGGCAGGCGGGATGACATTCAAGGAGGCGCTGTCAGATGCAAGGAAAAAAGGCTACGTAGAGGCCGACGAATCACTTGACATTGACGGATTTGATGCGGCTGCAAAGCTGGTTATACTCGCAAACTGGATAATGGACATGAAGGTCACAATCAAGGACATCAAGAGAAAAGGGATCAGGGATGTGACCGTGGGCGACATCAAAAAGGCATCCTCCAAGGATTGCGCCGTAAAGCTAATTGCATCATGCAATAGAGACCTCGAGGTATCGCCTAGGGAGATACCATTGGACGATCCGCTGTGCGTCAACGGAACTCTGAATGCAATCACATTCAATTCTGAGCATTCCGGCCAGCAGACGATCATAGGAAGGGGGGCTGGAGGCATGGAGACTGCCAGTTCCATTCTGAGGGACTTGCTTGACATCAAGCAGGAAATGGGAAGGGCTTGAAGTCCCATACATTATCCAAGACTGATAGTGGAGAGGTGCTTGACGCAATTGCATCACAGTGGAAAGTCGAGCCCCCAAAGGTAAAGACCCTTGTCAAACACGAGATTGACGAAGAGACCGCAATCATAACTGGAGAGGGCTTTATGGCCCTCAAGATAGGTTCCACATATCTGCCGTTCCTTTCAGAGACCGAGATGCTAGAAAAGTTTCCAAAAGTCATGGTAGATGCGGGCGCAGTAAAGTTCGTCTGCAATGGTGCAAACATAATGCGCCCAGGCATCAAAAGCTACACCGATTTCCAAAAGGACCAAATCATATGCGTTGCAGAGATGACGCATAACAAATTTCTTGCGATAGGAAAGGCCCTAGTATCAAGTAGTGAAATGCAAGGCATCACAAAGGGAGAGATAGTGAAAAACCTTCATTACATATCCGACAAGTACTGGGAAGCTGCAAAGGAATTGAAAAAGTAGGATTATTTTTCAGTCATTTCTCGTGTACCGTTTTTGTCCACGACTAGCACATCAATGCCGTCACCACTCGCGGCATCACGCATTATGGCAGATTTGATTGACTTGATGGCAAGGGCTACTGCGTCCTTTTCCTTCATACCCTTCTTGAATTCCTGGTCCAAGACTCCCAATGCCATCTCAGCACCAGTCCCAACTGCCGCATAGTCGTCTGGAAGCACAGAACCCAGAGGGTCCAACGTGTAAATGGCCGCATCGCCGTCTACTCCCCCCACAATGACCTGCGTCAAAAGCGGATAGAATCTCCTCTCATACATAAGGGAGGACATCATTTTAGCCACAGAGTTGGGCGGAATCTCCCTTTTGAGTTCCAATTTTCTCACCTTGGTAAGGGCCCTCATCTGCATAGCCAGAACCTGCATGTCAGCTACCATTCCTGCACAGCACGCACCCACAAAGTCCGTGATCTTGAATGTCTTCTTGGTGCTTTTGCTTACTACGAAATTACCATACGATATACGTCGTTCGCTTGCTAGGACTATGCCGCCGTCATAAGCTATCCCAACGGCTGTTGCCCCTGGCATATACATGTAGGCCATAGTTGTCCTGCCGATTGAGCACAATAAAGGCCTTTCTCTAAAATCTCGCAGATTTTTTGTATTTTAACATCGGCAAAACAGGCTCATGCTCCGAAAGTTTCAATTATCTTACACATGCATTTTGTCGCCTTTTTGAGAAGATCAATTCGCGCAAACTCATTTGGAGAGTGTATTCTTGCATAGACGTATGTGCTCCCAACCGAAACGCATGGAGCCTTGAGCACCTTTGAGAAGGAGTGCATCGGTCCCGTGCCTGCAGAGGACACGCTAAGTATGGAGCTTCCAAAGGATTCATCCGCAGCCTTCTTAACCACACTAACAAAGGGATCTGAGATTCTTGTTCTTTCAGCGGCCTCTCCATGGATCATGTTCACCTTGACATCTCCAAAGCCATTTTCCCTCAGATGCCTCCTCAACCTCGATAGCTGCCTCATGGGATCCATCTTTGGGACCAGCCTGAAATCGATTTTAACCGTTGCCTTGGACGGGAGCACCGTTTTTGCACCAGGGCCTTCCCAGCCCGAGGAGAACCCAGCAATGTTGCACGTAGGAGCACCGACTATTGCTTTCTTTATTTCCAGACCACGTTTGTTTCCTACAAGCTTTGTTATGCCGTATTCCTTTTTGAACGATTTTTCATCAAAGGGTTCCTTTGAGATTATCTCAAGTTCATCACTTGTAAAACGCTCCACTTCCTTGTACCAGTCCTTGACAAGGATTTTTCCATCTTTATCACGTAATGTACTTAGGGCTTGGTTCAGCCGCCAAGCAGGGTTTTCTATCAGAACGGCAAGGCTCGAGTGCGCATCCCTGACCGACTCCGTCACGGAAAGCTCCACATAAAGGAGTCCCTTCATTCCAAGGCTGATGATGGGTCTGTCGTTTTCGTCCACATAGCCGAACTCCCATATTACCGCATCGCATGCAAGTTTCTTGGAGTATTTTTTTAGATAGGCCTCCACGTGCATGCTTCCCACCTCCTCCTCGCCCTCAACTAGAAATTTTATGTTGCACGGGACGTCACCTGTTGTCTTGAGAAATGCCTCTACTGCCTTGATTCTCGTTACAAGTTCTCCCTTGTCATCAGCAGACCCTCGTCCATAGATCTTGTTGCCCCTAACCAGTCCGCTAAAGGGCGGATCATTCCACAACTCAAGCGGCTCTTCTGGCTGGACATCGTAATGATTGTAAAAGAGGATTGTTTTACCAGGGTTCCGTCTTGACTTGACCTCACCGTATACCACAGGAGGGACGTTTTTTCCCAAGCGCAGGATTTCTGCCCTTATTCCAGATCTTCCCATCATTGTCACAACTAGGCGTGCACATTCTTCAAGGCCCAGATTTTTGGCCGAAACGCTCGGCTGCCTTATGAGTTTCCTCAAATCCGAAACAAGGCTTGGCATGTTTTTGTCGACGTATTGTGACTGATTCATTATGATCACCTTATCCTATCAAATGTCTTCATGGCCTCAGGGATAAATTCCAGAAGATCCGTTGCCACTATGTGTAGGCCGTTTTTCTTTTGAGCCATCGCTCCTGCCCTTCCGTTTACAAAAGCGGCCGCAGATGCAGCCTCAACAGGCTTTCTGTTCTTCGATAGCATCGAGGCCACCACCCCTGAAAGTACATCTCCAGTTCCACCGACTGTCATGGCTGCCAGATTTTTTGGATTGAGAAAAGTTTTGGAGCCATCTGATATTACGTCAGTTGGACCCTTTAGCAGTACAGTCAGGCCCCATTCCTTGGCGTGGCTTTCCACCATCTTTGCCCTTGCCTTTATAGCATCAGGAGGAGACACGCCAAATAGCCTCTTGAATTCACCCGCATGAGGGGTCACTGTAACCTTCCTGTCCCGGATTTCTGGCAGGATTTCAGGAACCAATGCGCTTGCATCAAGCGAGACCATCATAGCCCTGTCAAGGAGGTCTTTTACTAGCATCTTCAGGGCTTCCCTGTCTTGAATCCCAAGCCCCATCCCGATTGTTGCCGAGTCCAGTTCTTTTGGGATCATTCCAACAAGTTTCCTTGCCGCTCCCCTTGTCAGTTTGGCGTCAACTAGTGGGATTACAATGAGGTTTGGTGAAAATGCCCTGGTAGGGACGACATTAATCTTGGGAACACACGTGTAAACTAGATCGGAACCTGCCCGGAGTGCGGCAAGAGAGGACAGGATTGGTGCGCCATGATACACATAACTGCCGCCAAGTACAAGGACTTTGCCGTTGTCTCCTTTTCGCGAGGAGGACTTTCTTGCAGGTATGAAGTTTTTCACTATCGACGGCTGCAGGCTCCTTATCAACGAGTCTCTCTATTTTTTTACCGCGGATAAACCTTCGTCTTCAACATCCTCTTCCTTGTTTTCTGTAACCTCGGGAATCGCTCTTCTCATTTCTGAAGGCGTCGTTACCTTTCTTGCAAATGCCACATAAGTCGTATGTCCTATCCCCCTGAAGGAGTGTCTTGTTTTTCCCTCACGCGCCTCGATTGTCCTCACAATCTGCTCAGTAAACTCCATGTCAAAAAAGTCATTATCCCAAAGGGCCGCCGCGAGTTTTTCCAACTGGTTCATCGTAGGGCATATTGCCACGATGTATCCACTTCCTTTCAGCATCTTTCTTGCCTGAGGAACCACAGTCCATGGATCCCCCAAGTCTACAACAACCATGTCCACATCCGTCTGCGGGACCTTCTTGGTGTTTTTTATATCGAACTTTTCCATCGTGACATATTTTGACACCCCCGCCCTCTCGATGTTTTTCCTTGCGATGGTCATGAAGTTTTCATCGACATCATAGGTGTAGACATGACCCCTAGGTTTCACAAGGCTTGCAAGAAATGTTGTGAGTGAGCCGCTCCCCGTCCCTATCTCTACAATTGTCTGCCCACTTTGCAACCCCGTCCTAGCGGCAATGTATCCCAAGTCCTTTGGATAAACAATCTGGGTACTTCGCTGGCTTTTCATAACATAGTCGTAAACTGTCGGCTTGAGCAGGTAGATTATTTTTCCCTTGTTGGTTTTCAACGCGCTTCCATATTCCTTTCCTATTGCTTTACCATGATCGATGATACCTACGTGGGTGTGGAACTGCTGTTTTTTTGACACCTTCATGAGCCACTTTTTAGAATCGTTAAAGAAGAACAAGACGTCGCTGTTTTGTTTTATTTTCTTCACAACTATGCCTGATTCCATGCTGATAATAGCATTTCTAAACCCAGCGTTACATCCTTTCTGGCGCGTCAATACCCAACAGGTAGAGAGCCTTACCCAAGGTTTCCTTAAAGGACATAACCAAGCAAAGCCTCGCGTTGACAAGATCTTCCGACCCTGCAGTCAACACCTTGACATGCTCATAAAATGAGTTGAACGAGACGCTCAATTCGTAACAGTATCTGGCGATTATCTTAGGGGAAAGATTCCTTGCAGAGTCTTCCACCTGAATGTCAAACTTGCCGATTGCCTTGGCTAGGCTTTTTTCGTAATCCGTAGACAGCAAGGCAAAGGAAGCATCAGAGTCCCTCTTGATTCCTTTTTCAAGTATCCTGACGGCCCTTGCATATGCATATTGTATGTATGGGCCAGTGTCTCCTTCCAAACTAAGAGACTCCGACATGTCAAATGTAATTATCTTGTCAAGATCCTGCTTTATCATTGCGTAGCGCAGGGCTCCCACCGCTACCTGCTCGGAAATTTTGATCAAGGTCGGTTCGTCAAGTTCTGGGTTCCTCTTTTTTGCCTCGCCATAAGTCTTAACCCCGAGGATGTCTAGCACATAATCTGCGTTGACGTAGATTCCCTTCCTTCCTGACATCTGGACTGATTTGCCTCCAGTTTCCAGATTAAGGTCCTTGGCAGTACCCGCGCTCAGTGTGACTGACTCGTATCCAAGATGAACGTACGACTTGGATTCTGACTTGAAATCGTCGATTATTTTCGTTATGATTTTTTGCAGTCTTGACTGTCTTGAATCTATAACTGTGATTACCCTGTCTCCAGAAAAGTCAAGTCTTGTTCCGGTCTTCTCAAGAGTTGTTTCCCAGAGAACCTTTTGGTTTCTTTGGATCGAATACTGTTTGTAATAAAATGGATCCTCCACCATCCCTAGCTTCCATGAGGCGTACGGAATGTCTTTAGCAATATAGGTCGCAATGCCGTTGCTTCTCACAAGTACCTTATCCTCTTCCACGTCGGAATCGGACTTTATCACCCAGCATCCAGCATTCTTGCCCTCCTTTTCAAGGTAGACGATCCCCATAGACTTCATCTTCTCGAACGCCACCTTCCAGAGACCGGAATGAACAATCTGCGACTCAAAATTAAGACAGTCATAGGTGGCTCCTAACCTCCAGCAGGTCTTGAGTTGTTCCTGCAGGACACGGCGAGTTATCTCATCGCCAAACTTTGCAATCTCAGACTTGCCATCCTCAAGGTCCTTTAGGACCAAACTTCTTTTTTCAGCAAGGGCAGGCTCCTTCTCGTATCTGCTAGTAATGTTCACATATACAATATCCCCGCAATAATGATCAAATTTTTGTCCCTCAGCGGGCTCCTTTGAAAAACCTCCGTAGACAAATCCCACAATAATGTCCGCGACTTGAAGGCCAGAATCATCGACATAGTTGAGTATCTTTACGTCGTAGTTTGCCTTTCTCAAGATTCTTGCCATAGAGTCTCCAATGATGATATTTCGTACATGGCCTATGTGCAAGGCCTTGTTTGGATTGACGCTGGTATGTTCTACAACCGTTCTTGTTTTTTTACCAAGATCAAACTCACCATAGTTGGCATCCTCGGCGGCTTTTAGAATGGACCTCACTAGAACAGAATGGTTTGCGATAAAGTTTAGGTAGCCCGAGGGATGTACGTTGACTTCCATTATCAGATCTCCCTTGTCTTCCCTGCACCTTGCCGCTATGGATTCAGAAACATCAGAGGGCCTTTTTTTGAGATGTTTTGAAAGCAAGAAACCAATATTACAGCTTGCGTCCCCAAATTCCGGCTTTGACGACTCGGACACTTCGAAACTTACCGATGGATAGCCCAAGTCCTCCGATATTTTTTGGACCTTGGTCCTAATCTCTTCAAAAAAAATTCTCATTGTCATACCATTATCTCACTAGGAGCTTCAATTCAATTTTTTCAAGGGCTTCTATAACTCCATCCCCCTCCCTTCCCTGCACTGCCATTGTTGCGTGGGCCTTTACGTCCTCCGATGCATTACCCATCGCAACGCTGATGTTGGCTAGCTTGAAAAGAGGAATGTCAGTCTCACTGTCCCCTATAGCAATCACATCCCGACTTGAGGCCGAAAACATGCCCATTACCTCCAGGAACCCATTTGCCTTGTTTACTCCCTTGGAGTTTATGTGATAAGCATACATGCTGTCCGAGATTTGGACGTCAAAACTGCTTTCCGAAAGTATCTTTTTTCCTTGTGCAATGTCAAAATTTCTTTCAAGAACCACTTCGGTAATGCGTGGAAAGACAGGTTTCTCCACGGCTTCTGGAATTTTTGTTTTTAGGAATTCAAAAGCTCGGAGACATTCCTTCCTATCTCCGATAAGCTTGTGCTCGTTAGGCCCCGATGTGATTATCCCTCCGTTTTCCCCCACGGCTATCCTCGTAGTTCCGCCAAAAACAGAAAGAACGTATGCCTCGATGGATGACCTGCCTGTAACGTAAATGACTTTGTGACCTAGTTTTACTAGGTAGCGTAGTGCGGCAAGTGCGTCTAGGTCCACCCTGCCACCCTTGCTATCGGTTATGGTTCCGTCAATGTCGACAGCAAAGATCTTTGGCTCCATTCAAACCACTAAACATGCCGGGCAATAATAACTGATACTTGTCCAGGGTTGCAGACCGGGTGAAAATTTGTCATGAGGTTTTTGCCTTGAACTGGAAAAAGATTTCTTTTCTTGTCCCATCTTGATCCCAGGAAGTTATCTTGTACCTGCCGGGGTTTCGCCATTGTCTTGTATCAAACTTCAGTACCATGGAATAACTTCCCTTCTGCGAGTTAAGGTATTGGTCCGTGCTGAAAACCTCTCTTTCAGAGGGATCGAAAACAACAATATGCAACGTCTGTTTTGGATTTGATGCCTCATAGTCTGCCTTTACTTTTACGTATTCGCCTTCAACATAAATTGCCTTGTCTATGTTCAATGTGAGCTTTCCTCCCATGCCATGACTCCATCAACTGAAACTAAAATATCTACCTGATGCCCATCCAAAGAAAAATGTTATCAAAAAGAGTAGGGTAGGAGGACATATGGCAAGAAAAGGCTCGGTTGCTGAGATTTTCAGCCGTGCATTGCATTCTGACGATCCCGATCTCTATGTGATTGGATATCTTGATTTCAGTTTGATTAAGGAGGTACCCCTCAAGGAATTCCTTATCCTATCGGAGAATTTTCAATTAATCCCCGCATCCAGAATTATGCACATTAAGAGAGGTGGCCGTGTCCTGTATTCGAGGCAAATCACAAAAAAAGATCCAGATCCATGTTGACAATCAGTGTTGGATTAAATAGACAGAATCTCACAGGACTTGACAGTGCTAATCGACTTCCTCAAGGCCGTCCTTCAGAACCCCTTCTTTGTTCAGTATGGGTTGGTAGGCCTTTTCCTTAACTGTGTCTTTGCCTCGATAATCCCATTTCCCATCGTCCTTACCTCGACAGCCCTGCTTTTGAATGGCGACAGTGCCGTAATGGTCTTCATGGTAATGGCCACTGGATCGGTAGCTGGTGGAATTGTCACATACTTCATAGGGCAAGACGGAAAAAAGATGTACCGTTTCCTCCGAAAAACCCACAGCGCGGATCATTATAACAAAAGTTACCAACGCCTCAGCAAGCATGGCTGGGTCATCATATTTGCCTTGAGTCTGGTGCCCATACTCACCGAAATTGTCACGATAATAGCTGGTGTCCAGAGATACAATTTCAAGAAATTCGTAGTATCCATGGCAGTCGCAAGGACTACGAGTGCCTTTGCCTCGGTCTATTTTGGCAATATGTTTGTACAATATTTCAACACAATCAAATTCTGACTCAGGCTGAGCCAGGCAAGTAGTAAGATTTTATTCCGCAAGGCATGTATGAAACTACATGGGCATTCCTGAAAAAATCCAAGCCATAAAAGACGAGATGGCAAAGACCCAGATAAACAAGGCTACAGAGCACCACATAGGCCTGCTGAAAGCGAAGCTTGCGAAGCTTAGAAGGGAGCAGGACGAAGTAAAATCACGGGGATCGGGAAGCTCCATAGGCTTTGACGTAAAGAGGACTGGTGATGCCACCTTAGTTTTCATAGGATTGCCAAGTGTTGGAAAGTCCACATTACTCAACCGTCTTACTGGTGCCAAATCTGCTGTGGGAGCTTTCCAATTTACGACCACTACAGTAGTGCCCGGAATGATGGAGCATCGCGGAGCCAAAATCCAGGTGTTAGACTTGCCAGGAATAATCAAGGGGGCCTCCACCGGAAAAGGGCTCGGCAAGAGAGTTCTCGCGGTAGCAAAGAGCGCCGATCTGGTACTCATAATCCTAGACGTATTTCAGCCCTACCACGAGGAAGTTATCAGAACAGAGCTTGCCAACATAGGAATAAGGCTGGACCAAAAACCCCCCAACATTGTAATTGAAAAAACAGGAGATGGGGGCATTGCAGTAAGTCAACAAGTACCCATTACAAAAATGTCAGTTAGTCTTCTCAAGGACATACTAAGAGTTTATGGGATAAACAACGCGCGAGTCTTGATAAGAGAAGATATTGACTCTGAGCAGCTTATCGATTTTGTTTCAGGCAACAAATTCTACGTTGAATCACTTACAGTGATGAACAAAATAGACCTTGTTAACCAAGGATTCCTCAACGAGTTGCAAGAAAAGGTAAAGTCAAAAATCATACCAATTTCTGCCGATTCAGATATCAACGTCAACGCACTCAAGGACGCAATTTATGAGAAACTTGATTTCATCCGTGTCTATCTCAGGCCAAAAGGTGGCGAGACCGATTATGTGGAGCCCCTAATAGTCAGAAGGAATTCTACAGTGGTAGATGTTTGCAACAAGCTACATCGAGACCTCAAGAAGGATTTCAGATACGCCCTAGTGTGGGGAAAGAGCGTCAAATTCGGAGGGCAGAGAGTGGGCCTTAACCACACGTTAGAGGACGAAGACGTTCTCACAGTTGTCAAAAACAAATAGCAAGCAATATTTTTGTGCACGGTGCTCGTAGTTCATGAACGAATACGAATACCGATGGTGCAAAACATGCCTATCAGACACAAAACAAGAAATAATATTCATGCCGGAAATCCCTACCTACAAAAGACGTCGCCAGTACAAGTGTAGCCAGTGCGGCCACGTCGCATGGCTTCAGGGCAGGAGGCCTTCGGCCGAATCAGTCTACTAAAATGCGATCAAATTTATTCAAATTTGTTAAAAATTTGTTGAGACAATATCATCATTTAGTGTAATTTTCTTAAGCGTATCGATAGAAAAACTAGTGAAATGTAAAATGTCACAATGGCAACTAAAAGACGCGCTAAAAAAGCTGCTAGGCGATCAGCTCCTAAGAGACGATCTGCCACCAAAAGAAAGGCAGTAAAGAAATCTAAAAAGAAATCTTCAGCAAAACGCAGAAGATAAAATCAAAAAATTATCGCTTGGCATCAGGCGATAATTTTAATATTTTAGATAGAAATGCCTGGCTTGACGACTTTTTGGTTTGCTTGAAGGTTCAGGCAAAATGAATTTATTTTAGAAAAAATCCCCCAATTATTCGCTGAAACACACCATGTCGGCTTGGCTCATCAATCGGCACAGAAATACTTCCTAGTAAAGGAAGCTTAGCAGTTTTATTTGCTGTTCAGTTGTTATAAGATTCTTTGATGCCAAGATTTCAAGCAGCTGGGTGATCAATTGCTTTTGCTGCTCCGAGAACCCAGGCTGGCCTGGCGGGCCTGGAGGACCTGGCGGACCCCTTGGGCCTGATTCTCCCATCGGACCTTGAGGACCTGCAGGCCCTTTGTCGCCATGAGGTCCTGGAGGACCAGTAACTCCTTTATCGCCTTGCGGGCCTTGAACTCCTTGCGGACCTTTGTCTCCGGATTGACCTTGTGGACCTAGCGGACCTTTGTCTCCCTGCGGGCCCTGAATTCCCTGAGGCCCAGGAGGACCTTGTGGGCCTGGCGGACCTCGAGATCCCTGCTCCCCGGGAGGACCTGGAAGCCCCCTTGGGCCTTTTTCACCTTGAGGACCTGGAATCCCAGTGAGGCCCTTCTCGCCTGGAGGGCCTTGTGGGCCTTGGGGACCTTTGTCGCCAGGAGGACCTTGCGGTCCGGTCAAACCCTTGTCGCCCTGAGATCCTTGTGGACCTAGCGGACCTTTGTCACCTGAAGGACCTGAAGGACCCTTTGGACCTTTTTCCCCAGGAGGGCCCATGATGCCCTTGTCTCCCGAAGGACCTTGCGGTCCAGTAGAACCTTTGTCGCCCACTGGGCCGATTTCGCCTGTAATTCCTTTTTCTCCCTTGTCTCCCTTGTCTCCCTTGTCTCCCTTATCACCAGTTTCTCCCTTCTCCCCTCTAGGACCTTTGTCGCCTGAAGGACCCTTGTCACCAGTAATCCCTTTGTCACCAGTCGGTCCCTTGTCTCCCCTGTCACCCTTGTCGCCAGGAGGTCCGGGAGGACCTTTGTCGCCCTGTGGTCCCTGAGGGCCCGGAGTACCTTTGTCACCAGGAGGCCCCGGAGGACCCATCGGACCTTGAACGCCTGGAGGACCCATCGGACCTTGAACGCCTGGCGGGCCTCGAGGCCCTGTCGTGCCCGGAGTAGGATAATGGAATTCAGCAGGCGCGGGCTTTGGCGTGATTTTTTCTACGTGTTCTTTTTCAGGTGCGGCAGACGGAACCTCACCACTAACCTTTGGCACGTCGAACTGGAAAGCATTGTTAATTGAAGAGAACTGATCCAATACCACAATCCAAACAGAGTCTCTTGTGAAAACAAAGTCAGGAATCGGGTTTCTTACAGAACCGAGTATCTGAGTAAATTTCCTGTCCTTTACTCTTAAGTGAAAGTTGTCCTTCCAGATGGCTGGAAAGTTTCTTCGCTTGATGTCTTCTTGAGATGGAGGATAGTCGCAAATGGCTATTTGGACCTCAAAAACGCCCGAGGCCAACTTGAATGGAGAATCTCCAGTTATCTCTATGGTCCTTTCTCTGGCTGACATATCCTAGGTGTAATACCTGAGTATTTTTGTATTTATCAGGCGTTATAAAGGGAGTTTGCCAACAAAATTTGCTTTTTAGACCACCCGGAATAGTATTTATCTACGGAAAATCCATATTTTAGCGACCGTGAAAAAATTATTCAAAGGGACCCAGAAAGCACCCAAGGCGGACGAGGAGCCAGATGTTGCGCTAGACGTTTCGGAATCAAAGCTGGCAAACCCGAATTATACCAGAGACAAGATGTTCAAAAAAGGAATTTCGTTGATGGCTGATGAAAAAATGGAAGAAGCTGCCGCTGCCTTTGAGGCTGCGATACAGATCGACCCCGGTCATGTTGATTCCATCTTGAAACTTGGGTATGCCAGGTTTCACATGGGAGACTTTGCAGGGGCGATGGAGTCATACAACAAGGTACATGAGATAGATGTAACAAATTCAGAGGCTTGGAATCTAAAGAGCCTCATCTACTACAGGCAAAAAAACTATGAAAAGGCACTAGAATGTGTTGAAAAATCAATCGAGATCAATCCTACAGATGGCATGTCTTGGTATAACAAAGCCTGCTACCACTCACTTTTAAACAACATTCCAGAATCCATAGAGGCGCTCAAGCGCTCAATCGAGATCGATGTAAAGAATGCAAAAAAGGCCGTGCGTGATAAAGACTTTGAAAACGCGAAAGCAGATGATGGGTACAGAAGGATAGTGGAGGTAGTGGTGCTCGAATCAGTAAGGCAGGGGTACCACAAGGTAGGCCAGATTGTTTGGACTACCATGTTAGGAAAGACCGAAGTCGAAGACGCTGCCAAAAAGTTGTTGGAGAAGGGTCTTCTTGTGAAAGTTGAGAAAAACATAGGGCTCTCAAAGATAGAGGAGTACGAAATCGCCCCCGAACTTGCGGCCAAGATAGGCGTGGAAAAGAAGGGATTGTTTGGAACAACAAAAAAGATGAACCCATTGCTTGTTCAACACCTCAAAGAAATCAGCGAGGCTATCCAGTCCGTGAAAACCGCAATAGAAAAAGGCGATGTTAATGAAGTCATGGCAAAAATGGATGTTTTCATAGACCCAAGCAAGAAAGGCGCCCAAATGATAGAGCATTTTTTTGAAGAGCATAGAGATATCAGATTTTTCAGGATAAGACTTGCAGACAAAGGCTTTGAGTATCTTCAGGCAAACAAGCAGAAAATTCTAGACCTTTTTGACCATATTGAAAGCCAGACCACTAAGAAGCTTAGAAGCGAGACTGCCCAGAATACGTAGAATCCTTATTCGGCGGAGAGATCCCAATAGTTTGCATCCATCTGCTTTTCTATGGGTTTCTCCATGGCTTTCCACTCCTTGAACGAGCGAACGTACAGCTTCACATTTGGCATCCCTATTGACTTTAGCGCGTAATAACCAAGACCAGAAAGGGTACCCACACTACCGCAGTACGTTATTACCTCTGCGTCTGCAGACAGGTTTCTGTTCTGCATGAGCCTTTTCAGTTCATCCTTTGGTCGCAATATATTGTGTGGCGATGCTAGCATCCTATACGGAATGTTGATTGCGCCTGGAATGTGGTTTTCAAGAAAGTTTAGCCTTTCCCTGTTATCTACTAGCATTGCACCCCTTTCCTTTGCTGGCATCAAGTAGTCAGCCGTCGCAAGAATTTGTGGCTGTAGTTTTAGCGAATGTTGCTTCGTGCTCGTAGTTGGCAGTTCCACGCTTGTTTCAAGGCCCATCTTCTTCCACGAGCCATACGTGATGTCCAAAAGGGAGACATCCTCGTGGCCTACATACTGGAGAGTCCATGCTACGCGCGACGCCAGTGCACCAAAGGTGTCGTCATAGACCACTACCGACGTCTCGTCATCAATTCCAAATGATTGGGCATGTTTCAGAGTGGTCTCGGGGGAGTCATCAGCAAGGAGGGACGACAGCGGAAAATTAATTGCCCCTGGAATGTGTCCCTGTTTGTAATCATCCTCTTTTCGTATGTCGAGGACCTTGACGCTTTTATCTCTAATCTCGGATCTCAGGGTGTCCGCATCCACTGTTATCCTAGTGGTCTTTTCCTTACTCAAGCGGCGCACTCGCCCCTTCCAGTCCTGGCATGATAGCTTCCGTCGTTTCCATAATCCACGTAGAAGTCATTGTCCTGTTCAAGGGTTGGGGGCGCAACGACAGGCTTTAACAGTTCTTTGACTTCATTGATTGACTTGACCTTGGCACTTCCATTTCCTTCAACAATTCTATCAATCCAAGAGTTGAGGGTTTCTCCAGTCCTTTTTTCCGACTTGAATATCTCTACGATTTTTAAAATTGCTGGGATGACCCTTTTTGCTGGAACCTTTATCGTTGTTATACCTAGGGTGGATTTTTCATCGGCCCTTCCACCCAGGAGCATCGTGTAAAGTGGGTACATGTCTCGTCCCAACCTCCCTCCGCCTCCGTAAAACCCTATGGTCGCAATTTCATGCTGGCCACATGAATTTGGACAACCGCTTATCTTTATGGTGGAGTCCCTAAGGTCGTCATCTTCGTCAAGTTTCATTTCCAAAAACTTTCGTTGGACCTCTTTGGCAAGCCTATGGGAGTTTGTTAGGGCTAAGTTGCATGATGTGGTACCAGAGCAGCCAACAACAGATGCCATAGTAAGCGCGCCCGGATTTGCTAGTCCTACCTCTAGCAGTCTCGCATAAAGTCTAGGCAAGTCCTCGTCCCTTACCCATCGGAATACAATATCTTGGACAAACCCATTTCTTATCCTGCCTTCCGCGGAAAGATCTCGCGCCATTTCGGCTACTGCCCTGAGCTGGCTAGCAGTAATGTCACCTGATTCTAGTGTGATAAATGCGGTGCTGTACCCGTGCTGTTTCTGCTTCATTGTGTTGGATTTTAGCCATCTCGAAAAACCTTGAGGTGGTGCAGGCATCTCTGAGCTGATAGACACCTTCCGCAACGCTTCAGGAACCTTGTCAACGTCTAGTTTTACTACCACCGATTGGGTAAGTTTTACCATCGCCCTTTCCTTCAAAACAACATTCTTGAATTTCTCCCAGCCGAACTCATTGACAAGATATCGCATTCTGTTTCGTGCCATGTTCTCTCGGTTACCCATTCTATCATACACTCTGATTACTGCAATAATGGTATAAAGGAGGTCTTCCTCTTGGGTAAAATCTTCAAGTTGATGTCCTACAAAAGATTGCGCTCCAAGACCGCCTCCAAGGAAAACCTTGAATCCGTTTTGTGGTTTTCCGTTAATTTCTGACCTTTGTGGAATTAGTCCAACATCCACTATTCTTGCCATCCCGTGTTTTTCACAGCAGGTATAATTGATTTTGAATTTTCTTGGAAGAGATTGATTCATCGAATTTCGAAGGAGGAACTTGGCAGTAGATAAGGCGTACGGAGTAGGATCAAACACCTCGTCTGGACATACCCCCGCAAGCGGACTGCACATAACATTTCTTACAGAATTTCCGCATGCTTCTCTTGACGTTAGCCCTACTTCGGCAAGGCCCCGCATAACCTCCGACACGTCCTCCAATGCCACCCAGTGAAGTTGAAAGTTTTGCCTAGTTGAGACATGTGCATTGCCAATCGAGAACGACTCGCTGAGCTCGGCAATTTTATCCAATTGATCCGGATAGACTTCGCCGGCAGGAATTTTGATTCGTATCATACTGTAATCATCAGTCATCCTGCTCCCGTAAGCTCCGTGCTGAAGCCTGAATCTGCGCAGGTCGTCGCGGCTAATTTTGCCCTGTCTGAAGAGTTTTACCATTTCCGCAAATTTCTCAGCCTCCTCTAGGCGGCCCCACTGTATCTTGGGCTTTGGGGCACTGTCAGGCTTAGATTGGGAAAGGCTTGTCTTGCTCAATTATTTAGCTACCCTTCGGAGTGCATATAAATTTTAAAATAGACACCAGATAAGCAACGGGTTAAAGACATGCTGGCAAGATTTTCCCCCATTCCTTCATCTGAGGCTCTTTGATTCACTTAGGAAAAGCTAACAAAATAAGACCAGAAAAGAGTTAAATGAAGACCGGCAAGAAAAATTTGCGTGTCAGAGAAGATCAAGTTAGCGATTGCTGGAATGGGCAACGTGGCCACCACTCTTGTGAAAGGTTTGGAGTTTTACAGAAATTCAACCGAGGGCCTGTGGCACCCAAAGGTTGCAGGGTTAACACTTGGAGACATCGAGATCGTTTCAGTTTTTGACATTGACCCGTCAAAGGTTGGCAACAAGGTAAGGGAAGTAGCCAACTGCAATACAGCATTTTCTGACATCGTAGTAAAACCGGGGCTCATGACAGACCTTGTTCCTCCGCACATAGGCAAGAATGGGAACCCCAAATCAGTCACCGAGGGAGAATTTGTAAGTTCACTCAAGGCATCAAAGCCGGATTTTCTAGTCAATCTGATTTCATCAGGGCTTGACAAGACTTCAGAAAAATATGCGCAGGCGGCACTTGATGCTAACTGTTCCTTCTTTAACGCAACTTCCGCTAGAACTGTGAATGAAAATACCAAAAAATCATTTGCTGCAAAGGGATTGCTAATTCTAGGGGATGACTTGATGAGTCAGTTTGGAGGCACTGCGTTTCACCGTGGGATGATCGACTTTATGACAAGCAGAGGAATCAGAATACAAAAGGCATACCAACTCGACGTAGGAGGCAATCAAGATACAATGAACACCATGGCAGAAGAGACTAGAGAGAAGAAACGCAACATCAAAACTGAATCGATTGCAATCGAGTCTCCCCATCCTTTCAAGTCTACAGCTGGTACCACAGAATATGCGGAGCAGCTAGGTGACTCCAGGGTAAGCTATTATTGGATGGAGGCAAAAGGGTTTCTCGGATCTACCATCGAGATGGACTTGGCACTCAAAACGAGTGATAGTACAAATGGTTGTAATGTAATTGTCGACTCCCTCCGAGCTGCAAAGTTTCTGATTTCAAGAGACGAGGTTGGAAAGGCAGGAATAATCTCCGCATATGCATTCAAGAATCCCGAGAAAAGGACTCACATAAGAGAGTCAATAAAATCCTTCGAAGAAATGTTTGTCAGATAGACTACATTATCAGGATAAAGGGCTAGCAGGTAATGGGCAACCCATTTTGTCATCTGTCCATCCTTATCTTCGAGTCCCCAAGATCAATAAACAGAGTGTTTTCGGATTCTGGAACTATGCCTTCTTTTGATAACCCTACCGGTACTACCTTCAGTCGTATGTCAACGGTATCTCCAACCTTCCATGGCGCATCCTTTATCCTAATGCTATCCCCCCAAACAGGATGGTCTTGCGTTCCCTCTTGTCCGTATGATGAGATGCCTTGCTGAAGTATGCAATAAAGCCCCCCGCAGATGTTATATGACGTTATTTCAACGGGTTTTCCTGATCTATACGTCAGGACAAGATTGTCTCCCGGCATGCAATTTTGCGAGTGGCATGAGCCCGTAGTACCTCCCCGATAAGAAATGGTCGCATTCATGCCGAACGGATTCTCGTTAGTGGTGGGCTCAAAATCATATGAGTTAGACAGGACCCAGAGCAATTTCAAGGGGAAGGAAGTCATCAGAGCGACGATAGATACTAGGACGAAAACCCCCGCCAAAATAGCATGTGATGCTTTCATTTTACCTCAGGTTCATACAGCCACGATTTAAAAAAGTGGCGTCGATTGTCGACATAGCAGCATCCTTCAAAGCAAACTATTAATGTACTTGTGCGAGGACAATTTTCATGCAGACAAGCATAGAAACCGGAGTCCCGAAAATTTTTGCAGATGTAGATGAAAAGGAGATAACAAGAGCTATTGCAGATGAATTTCACTCCGTATTAGTAGACAGGGCAGATTCTGACGTCATAGTCATAGGAGCAGGCCCCGCCGGTTTGACCGCTAGCAGGGAACTTGCATTAATGGGATTTAAGACGCTTGTCATCGAACAGAACAACTACCTAGGCGGTGGATACTGGCTTGGTGGTTATATGATGAACCCAGTAACAGTGAGGGCGCCAGCCCAGAAGATCTGGGATGAGTTGGGAATCCCCTACAAAAAGGTCAGAGAGGGACTTTATCTCACACCAGGACCACATGCAGTTTCAAAACTAATCGCGGCGACATGTGACGCCGGCGTAAAATTTCTAAATTTGACAAAGTTTGATGATCTTGTATTGAAGAACGGCCGTGTTGCAGGGATCGTGGTTAACTGGATGCCAGTTTCTGCCTTGCCGAGGAACATCACCTGCGTAGATCCCGTGGCACTCGAATCCAAAGTTGTCATAGATGCTTCGGGTCACGACTCGGTAGCGGTAAAAAGACTCGTAGATAGAAAGCTTGTCGAATGGAAAGGAATGGATCCAATGTGGGTTGACGATGGGGAGAACAAGGTGGTATACCACACCGGCGAAGTTTTCCCAGGCCTCGTAGTGGCCGGCATGTCCGTAACTGAAACATATGGCATTGCAAGGATGGGCCCTACCTATGGATCCATGCTTCTTTCGGGAAAAAAGGCTGCGGAAGTTGCCGCAGTAAAAATAAAAGAGCTAAGAAAATAAGCCGGGCCAACAAGTAACCATTCTGTTGAAAATTTCCAAGGTTGTTTTGTATGAAGAGCCAAGCGTGCCATCAATCAGAATAAACGAACTCGCCGATTTCTTAGAGGATGAGATAGGAGCGGTTGTTGAAGTACGCCGGTCCTTTTTCGAGCATTTCGGAACGAAGGAAACAACCTTGCGTGATTTGGCTTCATGCCGCATCTTCAACCCCTATATCCCTTTTGTAAGACATGAACCAACAACAGAGGAGATGGATTCCGAGGAACTCGTAAACGGGTCCAAAATTGTACTGTATGACGGTTTTGAGCTTCAAAACGTCTTGAGAGATTCCATGCCTGAAATGGAATTGTCAAGCGACATCTTCCATCTAATCTTCACAACTAGGCTTACCTGCAGCTACGACGAGGGGGATTACAGGTATCACGGCAGGGCACTCATATGTTCAAATCCATCCCTTATTTCGACGACAGGTATCATCGAGGCCCCGGCAAAACCCAGAGACTACTACCTAAAGATACATGAGAAAATAGCACAGGGGCTCAATTTGGACGCAATAAAAACCGAGTTTGACGGAAGGTTTCTGCAATATGACGACCCTAGGCTTGGAATTGTTGCAAGGGGCTACGCAATGCAGGCCATATTTTATTATCTCACCGGCACCCCATTTTGCGAATCCAAAGAATGCCTATTGTACAATGCTCATTGGCAGGAAGACCTCCTCCATGCACAAGTAGAGATCGGCAGGTTATGCACAGATCATCAGAAAGTGCTTGACAAATTGAGAAGCCGTGATGCATAACTTAAATATGAATTGTAGATGAATTTTATTCGTGCAAGCTGAGATAAAAGCTGAGAACAAAAAACCTGAGTCAAAGAAAAAATTTGATGTCATAGTCATAGGGGCAGGTCCTGCAGGCTATACAGCTGCCATTTACACATCAAGGGCCAAGCGAGAAACTCTTGTGATATCAGGCATACTTCCAGGAGGTCAACTCATGCTAACGACAGAAGTTGAAAACTATCCAGGGTTTTCAGAGGGCGTCATGGGCCCAGATCTTATGACTGGAATGAGAAAACAGACCGAACGAATGGGAGCCACCATAATTGACGATGAAGTTGTAAACGTGGACTTTAAAAGAAGGCCGTTTAAGATATTGACCAATTCAGAAGAATACGAGGCAGAAGCTGTAATAATTGCAACTGGTGCAAGCCCAAGGAAGCTTGGTGCAAAAGGAGAGCAGGAATTCAGTGCCAAGGGAGTTTCATACTGCGCTACCTGCGATGGGCCGTTCTTCAAAAACCAAGAAATCATAGTTGCCGGAGGCGGAGATTCGGCCATGGAAGAGGCAATATTCCTTACCAAGTTCGCAAAAAATGTCCACGTCATACATAGAAAAGACAAGCTCCGTGCAAGCAAAATTATGCAGGACAGGGCATTTGAGAATAACAAGATAAAGTTTCATTGGAATTCCGTCATCGAAGAGATAAGGGGCAAAGAAAAGGTAAACCAAGTAATGATAAAAAACGTGACTACCGACAAGCAGGAAACAATGGATGTCGGCGGACTGTTTGTGGCCATAGGCCACGAGCCCAACACGAGGCTTTTCAAAGGACAGATTGATCTGGACGACCAGGGTTACGTTGTTCTCAAAAATCACACCAATACCAACATAGAAGGAGTTTTTGCTGCGGGAGACGTGCATGACCACAGGTACAGACAGGCCATAACCGCCGCAGGTTTTGGTTGCATGGCTGCAATAGATGTAGACAAGTATCTTTCGGAAAAGAAAAGAAACGGCTAGTAGACCGTGATGGGTGAGAGGTGCTTTGCTCTTCCAAGAGCATCGTCAAACTCTTCTGCTGTAAATATTTGCTGTTGCGTATAGAGGCTCTTGAATTTCTTCCCATCATCGGCGAAAATTCCCACCGTATATCCTTTTTCTATGCCATACCTTTTCATTGCCGCATATACCGCCGCTGACGACGGACTGACAAGCATTTGTTCTTTTTTGAATATCTCCCTTACTGATGCAAAGGCTTCCTCGTTTGTGATGGTCATCCAATCGTCTACAACCTTCTCGCGTTTGAGAAACAAGTCGGGCTTGGAAGACTCCTCAAAGTTTCTCAGACCCTGTATGAGATGGTTTTGTTGCGGCTGGACAGCAATTATCTTTATGTTAGGATTTTTCTCCTTCAGGAATGCTCCTATGCCTGTTATAGTACCTCCAGTCCCTACACCGGAAAAAAAGTGTGTTATCTTACCCTCGGTCTGACGCCAGATCTCGGGACCCGTCCCCTTGTAGTGACCCAGAAAGTTAGCCTCATTTGCATACTGGTTTGGAGAATAGTACTTGTCTGGCCTTGCAGACGCAATAGATTTCGCAAGTGCGATACTCTGGTCTGTGCCTGCCCCCACCTTTGGACATAGGTCGTCACTGGTCTGATAAAGTGTTGCTCCTAGCGATTCAATGATCTTTTTTGTCTCATCGCTTGCCTTCTCAGGTATTACAATCTCTACTTTGTACCCAAGAAGCTTTGCAATACCAGCCAAGGCTATGCCCGTATTACCTGAGGTGGGCTCTATTATTACGCTGTGCCCTCTTTTTATCAGCCCGTTTTCCTCTGCGAGCTTTATCATCCAAAAGGCCGCCCTGTCCTTTACAGAGCCAAATGGATTGTGCGATTCCAGTTTTGCATAAAATTCAGCATTCGCGTTTGAAATCGATTCAAGTTTGACAACCGGGGTGTTACCAATTTTTTGTAAAACCCGTTCGACACCATCGAGTGCCTCTATGGTCAAGAATTTATTTCACCTTCTTTATGGTAAACTCAAGGTCTTTTCCAGACTTGTTTAGTGCAAGCAGTTGGTGCCCATTTCTGTTTACCCACCTTGAGATATCCTCTTCAGAAGCAGGGTCGTCCGCAATAATCTTCAGAATATTTCCGACTGTCATCCTTTCCATCTCTATCTTTGTTCTAAAGACCGGCTCTGGACAAAACATGCCTCGCACATCTATGGTCTTTGTGGGGGATAATTCTGAGATATCAATTCACCAGCATACAAAAAGCTAGCGAGGCAGTATTAAAATCTATTCATGCGTACTTGAAAATTTGTTCAGGTGAGGATCATCGGCAATATTGCCCTGAGATTACGTTCATACAAAATGTTATAGTCTTGATTTTTGAAATTTATCTTATTTGACAACCTAGTGGTGAGATGAACTGCGACTTTGTACACAGCGGTCCACACCATGCTGTCTGGATTAGATTCGAAGGCATTGATCAAAAAACGGCACAGACCTGTAAGGTGTGGGTGATTCTCCTTGAAGTATGTTATAATGTCATCCTTGGAATTTTTAATTTTGTATCTGGCATGTTCTATCATTTCACTGCTGGTAATGTATCCTGTGCTGCCGATTGTTATCTTTCCCTTCCTCATTGCCCTCAACACTCCATCAAGAGTATTCTCCGCATTTATCAGGTTAACACACCTTCCCAGAGTGGACAAAACGTGGGAGTCACTTCCCGCAACTCCCCTCATCCCGGTAGCCTGGGCAAAACCATAGGCACGTAGATTTGAGTATCTGTCAACGTTGTTACTATTAAAGACCTCAATCAGATCACACATTGCTGCCCTTTCGCGCAATCCGTTATTCAGTGCAAAGGGATGCGGTGCACAGGAAACAGCCCCCTGAGATCTAACTATATCAAGAACTTCTTCCAGACTCTGGTCAGGTTTTATTGTTGATGTGAGGCCATATGCAAGTACATGGATTCCTTGGTCTGTTGTTACCTCTTCGCCTGGATAAACTTGAATTTTTTTGAATTTGTCGTGATTGTCTTTGTATTTTAGTAGCTGGCCATACCCATCAAGCGTGTTATGATTGGTTATGAAAAGTATGTCAAGACCTGCAATGTAAGCCTGTTCCATTTGCTCTTGAACCGTTATGCCACAGTCATATGGGGTTTCCTTCAATCCCAAGTGAAAATTTGAAAATTCATTGTGGCAGTGGAGCTCTGCCCTTAGATTATCCAATGTTTACCGATTCCCCCAACCTTTGAATATAATCCTTGTTTTCAAATTTTCATCATCTGAACAAGTCATTGGATTTGGGCCTTATTATGTCCCTTATCTTACTTGCCCCCGAATCATGGCGGTAGTTCCTTATTATTGATATTGGCGTGCGATTAAATTTGCCCATAACAAGTTCAGCCGCTGAGCATAATTCGTCTGCTGCCGCAATGGCAGTAACGCGAAGAATCCTGCCAAAGTTATCCTTCATCCCAGCATAATCCCGAATAGCCCCAATGCCCGCCACCCCTATCGCTACGTTAGTCTGCCCCTCCCTGAAGGGCCTACCAAAGGTGTCCGATATCACTACGCCCACTTCCTTCCCTGTCACCTCGGATATTTTGCGTCTGAGTCTTTCAGCAGTTTCGTCAGGATTGCGGGGAAGCAGTGTTGCCTTCCCCTCCCCCACATTGCTCTCATCAACTCCAGCATTCGCGCAAACATATCCATGGATTGTCTCAGATATGATTATCCCATTTCTCATCCTGACTACCCGTTTTGACTGGTCCAGAATCAACTGGACAAGTCTTGGATCTTTTCCATACTCACTTGCAATCCCCATAGCAAGCAGGGACGGGTTAACGTCGGAGAGGTCCACAATCTGGCCCTCCTGCTTTGAAATTATTTTCTGGGTTATTACTAGAATGTCCCTATCCCTTAATTCATGCCCCGCCGATAGTATCAAATCTACCAAGTCATCGTTTTGTTTCACCTCTTTTTCAAGTTGTATCGGGATGATTTCGACTATCATCTAGTAGATTACCCCTAACTCCTTAAAATCGTATTCTGTTCAAGCGATTTGCGGCTGGATGTTGAGCCCATAGTGCTTGTTGATTATATCGATGAGCTTTGAAAGATCCTTTTCTTCCAGTGTGACCGTAGCAAGGTCTTTTACTATATCCTGCGCCCTAAAAGCGACTCCGAGTCCGCAAATATCAAAAAGTTTGATATCGTTTGCTCCATCCACGACCACCACTATGTCTTCCTTTCTTTCTTTCCATTCCCTTATTTTTATAAGAGCGGATTTTGCCTTGTCAGAATCGACGTGTATGACAACGTCATCAAGTTTGTTATCTTTGAAAATGAGTTCGTTTGAAAAAACATAGTCCAATCCCAAATCTTGCTTTAGCCTGTCAGTCATTATAGTAAACCCTCCAGAAACAGCCATTATTCTCCACCCCGCTGCCTTTAGCGCACGACATGCCTCCCTTGCACCGGTCATCACCTCAAGCGAGTCGGCAATTTGCTTGCATGTTTCATAGTCTATTCCTCTCAGCAGCTCTATTCTTTTTCGCAGCCCTTCCTCCCATTTTATGGCACCTTTAATCCCTTTCCTTGTAATTTCCCAAATCTCATCTTGTTTGTTAATTGTTTCTGCGAGAATTGGAAGGAACTCAGCATCGAGCAAAACTCCTTCCACATCAAAAATTGCTAACATCAGTTTCTGCTTTGTGGAATGATCCAGAATATATTAATCTTAAGCGATCTGGAACTTTCTCACCACTAGCAATATATTCAAGATAACCGAGATGAAGATTATGACCGAACTTCCTCACAAGTACGAGATTACCATCAAGGCTGCCACCACATCCAACAGATTGTCAGACAAGACAAAGGAAGAGCTAAAGACGTCTGGAATGATGGACGACAAGGGTAAATTGAAACTGAAGGGAGTGAGCCCCAAGATGCTGAAGAAAATGAAAGAGGAGGCAGTAGACTGCCCAGTTTTGAAAAATGAAGTCCCATTCATCCAGTGTTTTGTCTGTGCTAATTTTCAGAGCAGAATAACTGGCAAGGTTCTTTGCAAAGGCGACCCACTCTAGAGCACAAGGCTCATTAGGGCATACTTTGAAATGATGTAAATTGAGCAAGGAGATTGGAATCACAGTAAAAAAGAGCCAGGATTTTAGCGAATGGTACACTCAAGTTGTCATTAAAGCTCAACTTACAGACTACGCCCCAGTCAAGGGGCTCATCGTACTGAGGCCATACGGGTATTCAATATGGGAATTTCTCAAGTCATCCATAGACCAGAAGCTCAAAAACACGGGTCATGAGAACGGGTTTCTACCTGTACTCATACCAGAATCCTTGCTGAGTAAAGAGACGTCTCATTTTGCAGGGTTTACGCCAGAGGTTTTTTGGGTTACGCATTCTGGCAACAACGAGATTGGAGACAGGCTTGCGTTGAGGCCCACCTCTGAGACCCTTGCTTATTCTATGTATTCAAAATGGATAAAAAGTTGGAGAGATCTTCCACTCAAAATTAATTTTTGGAATTCTGCACTCAGGGCTGAAATCAAATCAACCAAGCCATTTCTGAGGACATCTGAATTTCTCTGGCAAGAAGGTCACACGGTACATGCCACAAAAGACGAAGCTGAAGATGAGGTTATGACAATTCTCAACATATACAAAAAGACCGTTGAGGAGGAACTGGCCATACCAGTGGTGATCGGTAAGAAGAGCGAGAAGGAGAAGTTTGTAGGGGCCGTATATACAACCACAATGGAATCTATCATGCCAGACGGTAAGGCACTGCAGATGGGAACTTCACACTTTTTGGGTCAAAACTTTTCAAAGCCATTTGATGTCAAGTTTCTAGATACGCAGAACGTAGAAACCTTAGCCTGGCAAACCTCATGGGGGGTTTCTTGGAGACTTATTGGGGCCTTGATAATGGTGCATGGGGATGACAAGGGTTTGGTTCTACCCCCACGTGTTGCTCCCGTTCAGGTAGTGATAATCCCGATATATTCGTCAGATGCCGACAAGGAGGCAGTTCTAAAGAAATCCAAAGAGATCTCCGAAACCCTAGTCAAAGGAAACCTAAGGGTCCACCTAGATGCAAGAAACGAATTCACGCCAGGCTACAAGTTTAACGATTGGGAGATGAAAGGCGTACCCCTAAGGGTAGAGATAGGACCAAAAGATCTTTCCAAGAACAAGGTCGTCCTTGTTCGCCGAGACAACCTGAAAAAGAGCGATCTTCCTTTTGATGCCCTCATGGAGGGCGTGGCTAAGGCATTGGATGAGATACAGGCAGGTCTTTTCGAGAAGGCAAAAAAACTTCTCGATGACAAGACTAGGGATGTTTCCGATTTGGACCAATTCAAAAAAGAGATAGATAACGGAATGTTCCTATGCTCTCCTTGGTGCGGTGACCAGAAATGCGAGGACGTAATTAAGGAAGAAACGGGGGCAGATATCAGAGTAATACCATTTGATGTTAAGAAATCTGGCAGTCCTTGCATTGTCTGTAAATCCCCAAGCAAGACCGACGCCATGTTTGCCAGAGGATATTAGAACAATCGCACAGGCAATGGTCCGACCAGAGATTATATTTAGTAGAGATTCTTGACACGACAAATGTCGGGACCAGGCTCTTATCGAGACCGAATTTATATCATAAAGGACATAATTTTGATGCTTGTGCAGTATGGCGAATTAAACCAAACCTCCCTAGTCAGCTTTTGCGGATTGAACCTAAAAAAACACAAGCCTATTTTAGACGAGCTAGAAGTAAACGGCCTGATAAGCCGCGAAGAACGGCAGCTTGGAAAGAGAATGATAACAGTGTACAAGCCTACTCAAAAAGGGTTGGAGTTTTGCAGGACTATTTTAGAACCATATGAAAAGGTCTTCCCACGAAAAAAAGCGGCCGCCGAAAAAGAGGAAAAAGGAGCCTAGTCTTCTTCCAAACCGTAATCGGAAGCAATTTTCCTGTCAATTTCGTCCTTTTGTTTAACGTATTCCTTGTACTTTTGATCCCATGATTTGAGGGTCACATATTGCTTTATCCCAGTGGCTATCCACACAACGGAGATCGAGATTATTATCCCAAGCAGCACCCCCAGAATTGTTCCAAATTCATGCTCCGTTTGAAGAACAGCATAGAACCGAGGATGCGTCAGTAGGAAAACGGAAAGTCCGGTGGCAAGTGGAGCAAGGATCAGTGCGGAAACCGAAATGCTGAGAAGTATCCTCCTTATCTCAAATATGCGTGCAATAAAACTATCAAGTGTGCTGAGAAGGTCGGTCCTAGAATATCCGTCTTTATCATCCATCACGGTCAATCGACCCCGCCATGTGTTTTTTTCCTCCTTCCCTGATTATCAATAGCATTAAGGGTCCACCGTTATGGTACCTTTCATTTCTGGATGCAAGTTAGAGTAATACGAATATGTCCCTTCCTTGTCGGCCATGAAGTTTATTGTCTGTGCTTGGAAGTAGTTCAACTTGTTTGTGTGCACGTTAAATTCGTCTATGTTAAGATCCATCGTTGAAAGGGTGTCCTTATCCTCGTTGATGAAGTGAAGTGAGACCAGAGTGCCCTTTGGTATGTGAATTGAAGCGTCGGCAATTCCGCCTGATACTGCCTTCTTTGCCTGTCGCGTAGACTCTTGCTCATACACGTAGCCCTGAGTTGGATCGTGAACTCCAACAATGTAGATATTTGACGGAGTCGCGAACACGGGGTGGTCCATGTTGACCGGAGTTGACGTGCTGATAAAATAATAAATTCCAGCGCTGGCAGCCGCTACTACAACCGCTATAAAGATGACAGTTCCACGAGATATCGAGGCTGTTTTTGCCTTGTTTTTTTGCTTCTTTGCCACTAACAGGTAACTCATTAGCGCGTATATTTAGGTTGAGATGAACAAAGATTCGTAAAGCCTATTATTTCGTTTTGTACTATTTCAAAACCGTTACACAGTATGAAAAAAATCGAAGCCATATTGGTTGGAGTGATAATTGCCCTTTCTGCTACCGTCATACTTCAGTTTACCAACGGCCGAACCTTAGGCGACATTTCACAGGCAATAGATCAAGGGCCGCCAGGACCACAGGGTCCTCCCGGACCACCTGGACCGCCAGGACCGCCAGGTACAACGAACACCTCGGATCCTTCGGGAGATTCTACATTGACTGACCTATTCAAGAGAACGGAGAATTCTGTCGTTCAGATAACAAGCAAGGTCACAAACACTGACCAGACTATAATCATAAATGGTCAGCCCCTTTCGGATCAATCAACAAGGCTGGGATCAGGTTTCATATATGACAAGGAGGGACGAATTGTAACCAACAATCATGTTGTGGACGGCTCAAGTACCGTAAACGTTACCTTTATCGACGGTAATACATACACTGCCAAGGTCATAGGGACAGATCCAGATAATGACATTGCCGTAATTCAAATAATAGATAATTTCTCAGACGAGAATTTGGTTCCACTTCCCCTTGGAAATTCATCCGAGTTGCAGCCAGGGCAGCAAGTGATTGCAATTGGGAATCCTTTCGGACTCAGCGATTCCATGACAACGGGCATAGTAAGCGCTCTTGCAAGGCTTATCCCCAATGAAAATACAAAGTATTCCATACCGGATGTAATTCAAGTAGACGCTGCAATAAATCCTGGAAACTCTGGAGGACCCTTGCTTAACCTTCAGGGAGACGTAGTCGGAATGAACACGGCAATCAAGACCAACACGGGGGATTTTTCCGGGATTGGTTTTGCAATCCCATCCAACACGATTAAAAGAATTGTTCCCATCCTGATTAAAAATGGGTCATATCAGCACCCATACCTTGGCATAGCAGGAAGAACAGTGGACCCCGATGTTGCCTTGGCAAACGGTCTGTCCCGTAATTTCAAGGGAGTCATAGTAGAAAACGTGGTAAGTGGCAGCCCCGCCTACAAAGCAGGAATTGAGGCGGCAACACTTGACAACAACAACATCCCGCATGGAGGCGACATCATCACGGCCATTGATGGGCACCCCATCAAAACGATCGATGAGGTAATAGCCTATCTTGACGACCAAAAATCCGTTGGCGACAAGGCAGTACTAACGGTATACAGACAGGATAAATCAGTGGAAATTCCCGTGACGTTGGGTCCAAGACCTTCATCCTGATTTCAATCTTTTAAAAACTTTCCATTAATACGGAAATTCCATAGATGTTCCGTGGCTTTCCTAATACCAATTCTAGGTCGAATTTCAATCATAGGTTTTGTAATCACGATCCCATCAGTTATGTAAAGTCTTGACATCCTAGCCAAGTCTTCCCCATATTGGGCCTTTGTTATCTTAAGGGCCTGGGTAAGCTTTGCAGGCCCGCTGGTGAGGTTTGACACCTCATCTGTCTTGCGATTTTTTATCATAGAATTAATGCCAGATTTTGGAATTAGTGCTCGAATGAGAACTGCCCCCGCCTCAGAGATTTCATCTCTTGCCACGGCATTTACGCAGTAATGCATACCATATGTGAAGTAGACGTAGGCTTTGCCTACCTCACCAAACATGGCCTTGTTTCTCTCAGTTTTACCTCTAAAGGAATGACTTGCCGGATCATTTTTGTATCCATAAGCCTCTGTCTCTGAAATTATCCCTGAAATTTCCGTCCTGCCTATTTTCCGAACTAGTGTCTTACCAAGAAGATCACGCGCGACATCAGTGGTGTTCCTAGAGTAAAAAGAACGTGGGATTATAGTCATTCTTCAACATCTATTTGAAATCCCATTTTTATCTTGTTGAGGATTTCGTGCATTGATTTTAGGTCATCTTTTAGGACCTGGCCAAGAGATGGATTGTAAATTGCCGCTGCCGGGTGAACTGTGACAAAATACAGTTGTCCATCCTTTTTAATCACCTTTCCGCGGTTCTTTGTTATCTCGCTCCCTGCAAGCAGCGTCCCATATGCGGTATTGCCCAGTATGCAGATAATCCGTGGACGGATAAGAGCAAGTTCCCTCTGCAAGTAAGTGGAGCAGGATTTTATCTCCTGTATGTTTGGTCTCCTGTTGTCAGGCGGCCTGCATTTTACAACATTTGTGATGTAAACATCAGACCTCACAAATCCCGCATATTCTAAAGCCTCTGTCAGGATCTTTCCTGCCGTTCCGACAAACGGGGCACCTTGGATATCTTCATTCCTCCCCGGAGCCTCGCCTATGAAAATCACGTCAGTATCAATCTTTCCTAAACCTGGAACTGCATTTGTTCTTGTTTTTGACAAATCACAATTTGTACAAGCGATTACAGAATTTCGTACTGATTCAATGTCATGCATTTTGATTCTCCACACTCTTGACCACCGCCGTTGCCCTGATGTGCGGCCCGCCGTTCCCCATCCGCATTATTTGCATCGGATCGCCTTTGCCACAGTTGGTGATTGGCCTCACTGTGAAATCCCTTCCTTTTGCATCTATCGAGTCAAAAAATTCAGGCGAGTTTCCCATCACTATCACATCCCGCACGAGTTCTTTGCATTCACCATTTTCTATTTTTCTGGCATACTGACACGAAATGCTCCAATTGTATCTCATCATGTCGATTGATGGAACTTTCATGTCACAAATAAGATATCCTGATTTTACTCCTTTTATCATTTCTTCTTGGTCCCATTTTCCAGGGCCGATGCATGTACATGCCATTCGAATCAGCGGCATGAATGAATATCCTGCCGAACGCATGGCCGAATTGGGTTCTGAACCGAAAATCGATGCTGTTTCCCTGCTCTGCATATGGCCTACAAGTATTCCTTTTTCTATCAATGACTTTCTTGATGCACGGATACCTTCATCATCATACTTGTAACATCCCAAACTCGAGGGCATGGTTGGGTCGTCGATAACATCTAGTTCTTCTGACCCTACCCTCTCCCCCAGTTTTCCGGCCCACCAGGCTCCTCCTGCCCATGCCATCTCTTTCCCAAGGACTCTGTCTGCTTCAGATGGATGCCCTAGAATCTCATGTGTCAGCAAGGCAACAAAGTCCGGATTCATGATAACAGTGGTTTTTCCCTCCTTTGCAGGTTTGGCGCTTACCAGTTTTTCGGCATGCTCAGATATCGATTCCGCCCTTGTCATGATGTTGTTTTTGCCCGAAAATACTTCCATGCCACCTCTCCCACCCTCTGTAGATCCTACAGTCTCTGAAATACCCGATTCGCTGGCAGTTGCGGATAGGTTTGCGATGGTATCATGATAGGTTTGAGATATCTTCGACCCTTCGCTGTTGACGAAATATTTGTCAAAATAATCATGATGTACAGATATGGAAGACCGATGAATTTTTTTTCTTGTCCTAATTATCTTGTCACATTCCAAGGCGAGGTCGAACATATCCTCGAGGGTTGGTTTTTTTATAGGCTTTTGGGCCACAGAATCCACATAGGCTTTCGCCTCGGCAAGCCTCACCTTCTGCTTCTTTGTCTTGGAATAGTGGAGGGCACTCCTAATCGCATCCACTATTCCATCTCTCAAATCACCCATAGTTTGTGGTTCTGATACAGAATAAAATCCCCAGGCACCTCCTGAAAGTATCCGTATGCCAAGACCCGTTTCGGATCTGTCCAAATAGTGTTCCACCTGACCATTTTCAAGAAGGAATCCCCTAGTCGTAATAGACTCTGCCCGGGCATCGCAGTACTGTGCCCCGTTTTCAAGGGCAAACTGCACTGCTTTTTCTGCAAAGTCAGTTAGCATAGTAATGGATCAAAAATTGCAACTATTTTATCCTATACCGGCGTTTTTGAAGAGGCGTTTTTTTGCAACGTAAAGGAGAATACTGCCCCCTTGGAAAGTTCGCTTGTAACCCAAATTCTCCCACCATGGGCGTCTACTATTCCTTTGCAAATAGACAGCCCAAGGCCGCTACCACCAGATTCTCTGGTAGAGGAGGTGTCCACTTGATAGAACTTTTTGAATACCTTGTCTATAGCGTCATGCGGTATTCCTTTTCCATTGTCTTTTACTGAAACAACTATTTCTTCCGGTTTTTCTTCTACAAGGATCTCAATTTTTCCTGTCTTTGGAGGAGTTGCCTTTAGGCTGTTCTTAATAAGATTTGTAAGAACTTGCACAATCCTTTCCTCGTCATATTCAGCATAGATGTCCCGATCTAAGTTTTGGGTTACAGTTATCTTTTCAGCCATCGCCTGCGGTTGCATTACTACAATGGTATTCTCGATCGTCTTTCTAAGGTTGTGAGATGCCTTTTTAATCCTAAGCTGACCCAACTCTAGTTTTTGTGCATCAAGCAAATCAGAAATCAACTGTAGAAGGGAAGCTGCGCTTGACCGGATTACTTCAATTCTCTCTTTCTGGTTTTTGTTAAGGGTTCCAAGATGTTCGCCCAACAAAATGTCGGAATACCCCTGGATAGGAACTAAAGGTGTCTTCAGTTCGTGCGTTATCATCGCAAGAAATTCATCCTTTGCGATTTCAACCTTCCTTGCATCTTCTTCTTTCTTCTGGATTGTGCTTGAGAGGGAATTTATGGTTGTTGCAAGTTCGCCCACCTCATCATTGGAAACATAACCTATGGGCTCACCAAAAATGCCTTCCCTTACCCTTACGATTGCGTTTGTTAGCATTTTAAGTGGAGCAAGGGACTTCCTAATTGAGAATAAGACTGCAGCGAAAACACCGCTGTCGGCTATTAATAGGCCTTGGACTATTACCACGTTTTGTCGTAGTTTTGAATCTATGAAATTGTTCCAATCGTCGACAAACTGAGAAGTGACTCCAAGTAGGATCGTCCTCTGACTATCAAGATTTTGGAGCGCAGAACCGAATTCTTTTGAGATAAGGGTGTTATTTTCCACAAACTCGAGCTTTGCTTTCTCTGCCTCCCACAAGGGGTCGATGGTCCTAAGTGAATCTGAGTTTGCCCTAGGTATTTGTAGCAGGTTGTCCTGGCTCAACCCGTATTTTGCGTATCCAGGATCATCAAGTGGCACGCCTTCCAAGTTTTTCAAATCTGCATCGTAGGTAAGCCTGTCCTTTTTTATCGCACCAGTGACATTCTTTCCTTCACCAATCGAGATTAGAAGGGTGTTTTGCCCTATGTCTTTTGCGATATTTACCATCTGAGCAGCTATCATTTTGTGCTTGTTGAAATTTCGGTCAAGAGGCGCCAAGTCATTGACGACCTGATTGGTGTAAGAAATTAGATCTCCATTTTTTCCCAATATGTACGAAAGCGCGTTCTTTACCTTGGGGTCAAAAACCGATTCCTGCCTAACCTTCTCCGTGTCATTTTTGTACGTCTGCCAGGAACTTCCCACTTTGTCGTAAATCAGATGCAGTTCCGGCGGTACTGGTACCACAGCCGTCCCTTGAAAAACGCCTCCAGAACCCAAGACTGCATATGTATTATCAAATTCATTTGTTTCATCTACAAGCGTCTGCCTATCTGTCTCGTTTCCACTTGCAATAGAATTGGCCGTTCCCGAAATTTTTTCAACGATTACCTTTAGGTCGTTAGCGTCACTGATTGAGTGAAGGACATCCAAGTTTTCTTGCGTAATGGAAAGAAGTAGATATAGATTAACTGCCGAAACGCCAATGATTATCCCTAGTAGCAGGTATGTTTTCTGCGTGAGTTTCAATTCGATAGGAAAAGAAAAGGCAAGCCTATAAAAGCTTGTATAAAATAGATATAGTAATTAGTTAAAATGTCTGACGAGTTTCTGCGGATTGCAAGACAAGAGATAGGGGCAGAACTGAAAAAGATGGAAGATATAATGGCCCGCTCCAAAGACGACAGACAGATTTTTGAAAACTCTACGGCCATAAAGAGTTGCCTCCACAAAATCAAAGGACTCGCACCCATGGCAGGGGAGGAAGAAATTGGGGAGATTGCAAGAACAGGGGATGCTATATTGAGACACATAATTGAAACCGGCAAGCAAGTAGGCTCTTTGAAGATAATGGAGAGAGCAATAGATGACATGAAAAATATTTTCCACGGACTGAGTGAGTACACCGCTTCTGATTTTAAGAAAACGGCAAAGAGCACGTTTCCACATATTGCGGGCCTATGAGCCACCTTGAATTAAATATCCAATCTGACAGGTTGTAAGGATTGGCAAGAATACTGATTGCTGATGATTCCGATGCAATAAGAATGGTTCTGAAGGACATAATTACAATAGGAAAGCATGAATGTGCCTCAGAGGCAGCAAATGGATTGGACGCAGTGGAACAGTTCAAACAAACAAACCCGGACGTGGTACTTCTTGACATGGCCATGCCTAAGAAAGACGGCCTGGCAGTGTTGAAGGAAATTACTGCTTTGAAACCCAAGGTCAAGGTAATCATGATAACGGCAACTGACAATCAAAGTATCATAAAGCAGTGTATTGCTGTTGGCGCTTCAGCCTACATATTGAAACCATTTAACTTTGAGGACGTACTAAGCAAGATAGATCAAGTTCTCCAATCCACGGACTAGCAAGTCCCCGAGCAAGCCAGTAATACATGGCTTGCCAAAATACAGTTATGATTAAAAGGTGCAGGATTGCCTGACTAATTGATGGAAAAGATAGTCGTAGATACAAGCATCATAATTGATGGCGAGATAACAAAACTGGTGGAGGCTGGGAGCCTAGCAAACTGTGAAATAATCATACCTGTTGCAGTCCTAGACGAACTTCAGTCACAGGCGTCTCAGAATAAAGACTATGGATTTGTCGGCCTAGAGGAGATAAAAAAGATTCGCGATTTGGCTGAGAAAAGGAACATCACGCTTCGATTTGAAGGCGAGCGTCCCAGCATGGACGACATAAAACTGGCTAGACATGGCAGAATCGACGCAATCATAAAAGACATCGCAAAAAAGAACGCCGCCACATTCTACACAGCGGATTATGTACAAGCCTTGGTGGCGCAAGCGGAAGGAATCAAGACTAGTTATTCAAAACCTCAGATCAAGACAAAGGGACTGGAGTTTGAGAAATACTTTGATGAAAACACCATGAGTGTTCACCTAAAGGAGGGTACAAAGCCCCTTGCCAAGCGAGGAAAACCCGGCGCGTTCTCTCTTGTGGAGTTGGATGAGAAAATCCTTGAGAAGGACTATCTTGAAAACATTACAACAGAAATTTTAGAATCGTCAAGGGTGGACCAGACAGGAGTCATCGAGATATCAAAGGCCGGGGCGCTCGTAGTCCAATTCAGGGAGTTCAGAGTCGTCATAACTCACCGACCTTTTTCGAGTAGTTATGAGATAACAATAACGCACCCCCTTGTCAAGATGACGATTGAACAATACAAAATCACAGAAAAACTAATGCAAAGGCTTTCAGAAAGCGCAGAAGGGATACTTGTAGCTGGTTCCCCAGGCTCTGGAAAGAGCACATTTGCATCAAGCCTAGCAGACTTTTATTCCAAGAAGGGAAAGATAGTAAAGACATTCGAATCGCCAAGGGATCTGCAAGTGGGTGAAAAAGTCACCCAGTATACGCATCTTGAGGGAAGTTTTGAGAACGCAGCAGATATCTTGCTCCTTGTCAGGCCCGATTACACCATTTTTGACGAAGTGAGAAGATACCATGACTTTCGTGTCTTTTCAGACCTGAGACTGGCAGGGGTAGGCATGGTGGGAGTTGTCCATGCGAGCGCACCGCTTGATGCCATCCAGCGATTTATAGGGAAGGTAGAACTTGGCATGATTCCCCACATTTTGGATACAGTTGTCTTTATCAAGGGAGGTCAAATTTCCAAAGTCTACGAGTTAGAGTTCAAAGTTAAGGTTCCCACTGGCATGACCGAACAGGACCTGGCAAGGCCAGTGATAGAAGTTAGAAATTTTGAAACCCATTCCCTAGAGTACGAGATTTATACATATGGGGAGGAAAACATTGTCATCCCGATATCGAAGGAGGCAAGGGGAGGCGGGATAGAGAGGCTTGCCGAATCGAAAATCAAGGATACTCTCAGAAGGTTCGATTCTGATGCCGAAATAGAAATACTTTCAAACAACAGAGTGCGCGTTATTGTGGACCAGGATTCCATACCATCAATCATAGGCAGGGGCGGCTCTACCATTAACGAACTTGAAAAGATGCTAGGGGTTCACATAGATGTAGAGCCTAGGACATCTTCGGAGGGCAGAGGTGAAAGGTTTGAAATGTCAGAGTCTGGAAACAACATGATATTGGAAGTCAGTGAGGAAAATTCCGGAAAGGATGCAGACATCTATGTCAAAGACAAGCACCTCCTGTCCACGAGGGTGGGAAAACGGGGGAAAATAATCATAGCCAAGAGGTCAGGCGCTGGCAAGAGGCTCGTCAATGCCGTCATGTCAAAGGACGACATAGAAATAGTCGTTCGGGACTAGAGTTCCGATTTCCTCCTAACAGCAGCCAAGAGCCGCTAACGGATGACACGTGAAAAGCACCTCATTCCGCTTGATCAGAAATCTTCACCTTATTGTGACTGATCTTTTGCATGGATTCTTAACTAGAAACCCATAGATTTGAAACGCATATGGATGAGGGACTTAGGAAGAATATTCATAAAATTAAAAAAATGAGAGATTCTATAAAAAGGAGGGCTGAGATCTATTCAAGCCTAGGAACGCTAGACGACCGCGGCACTGCACGTGCCTTGGGCTCTCTCCAGCGGGCACCGGCGCCAGGAAAGAAGATTCAGAAGATAGGGTTTATACTCCTGCTTTCGCCTGAGCCGTTTACCACCGCTGCAGGAGTTCCAATGATAATAGCTGGCAAGTATCTTGACAGGGTTTACAACGGGGCAACAATTGCCGACATAGGGCATGAAACAAAGAACTTTGCGGGCTCTATCTCTGATTTTAAGGACAAGATAAGATAGCCGTTGTGATCGCACGCGCATTTTTTTCCATTGGTTTTTAACTAGATTTTAATCCACAAATACCGTGGCAACTCGCGGACAGATATTAATCCCAATAGCCATTACAGCCGCAATAATAGGAATCGTGGGAGTTCTTACGATCCCTTCCGAGTCAAAGCTGGCAGAAGTAAAGTTTCCAAGAGGAACGGTCAAGATTGACAACGTGACTTTGGATGTCCAGATTGCCGAAACTGACGCACAGAGGGCCCGAGGGCTAATGTTCCAGAACCAGATGCCTTTTGATGAAGGCATGATCTTTGTAATGGACAATGAGCAGGTAATACCAATTTGGATGCTAAACATGCAATTTCCTCTCGACATCATCTGGTTTGACAGCAACGGGAATGTGGTCCACATAGCAAAGTATGTCCAGCCTTGCAAGTCGGCCCTTGAAACTGTGACTTGCACGGTAGACAACGGCGGGGGCAAGCCCGCAAAATACGTACTGGAGGTGACTGCCGGTTTTGTCAACCAGTTCAACATCACGGCAGGTTCCAAGCTTAAGATAATATCTATTTGACTTGGTTTTTCTGGATTGCATCACGAAGGTCGCTGAATGCCGCACGGACCTCTTCTACTGCGGCCTCATCTTCAAGCGTACTCACGTCCCCTATGGTGTCATTTCTAGCCACTGCTTTGAGGAGCCTTCGCATTATCTTACCGCTCCTCGTCTTGGGAAGCTTTGATACCACGTAAAGCTGGTCTGGCGTTGCAATTGGGCCCACTACCTTCCGAAGGTGCTGGACTATCTCGTCTTCCAACTGCCTGCTTGAGATTATTCCTTCCTTTAACACCAAGAACGCGATTATAGCCTCGCCCTTTATCTCATTAGGAATTCCGCAAACTGCTGCCTCTGCAACGGCCTTGTGCGACACAAAGCCGCTCTCAATCTCTGCCGTTCCAAGCCTGTGACCTGCCACCTTGAGGACATCGTCTGCCCTCCCCAGCATCCAAAAGTATCCGTCTTCGTCCCGGATTGCATAATCTCCAGGATAATACATGGTCTTGTATTTTGACCAGTAGACTTGTTTGTATTTTTCGTCATCGCCCCAAAGAGTAAGAAGCATTCCGGGCCATGGAGACCTGACTGCAAGATATCCCTTTGTCCCGGGCGGAACCTCCGTTCCATTCTCGTCCACCACTACAACGTCAATTCCTGGTACTGCCTTTGTGGCAGACCCCGGTTTCAGCGGGATTGTCTCAAGACCAGGTACAGGAGAGATCATCGTACCTCCGGTCTCGGTCTGCCACCATGTATCAACTATCGGGCACTTTCGTTTTCCGATTACGTCAAAATACCACCTCCAGACCTCCGGGTTAATGGGTTCACCCACCGTACCAAGCAGTCTGAGGCTTGAAAGGTCTCTGGAATCTGGAAGCGAGTCACCATATTTCATGAACATCCTCAGCGCAGTGGGCGTTGTATAGAGTATTGTGACCTTGTATCTTTCAATAATGTCCCAGATCCGCCTAGGAGTTGGAAACACCAATGCTCCCTCATACATTACCTGGGTTGACCCATGCAGGAGCGGCCCATAAACTACATAGCTGTGACCGGTAACCCACCCAATGTCAGCGGTACAAAAATACGTGTCGCTTTCCTTGATGTCAAAAATCCACTTGAATGTGCTGTAAAGGTGGACAAGGTAACCCCCGGTTCCGTGCAAAACCCCCTTTGGCTTCCCCGTTGTTCCAGAGGTGTAGAGTATGTAAAGGGGGTGCGTACTTTCAAGAACTTCCGGTTCGCAGTATTCTGGCGCGTTTTCTAAAATATCATCCCACTTCTTATCCTTCTTGCCCATTTCAAGCGGGAGATTGGCATGCTCGTAAACAAGAACATGTTCCACGAAGTCCAGGTCAGACACCGCTTCGTCGATGGCCTTCTTCAACTGTACCACTTCACCACGCCTGAATCCCCCGTCCGCCGTGACGACAAGCTTGGATTGAGAGTCAATGACACGATCGCGTATAGATTGGGAGCTAAAGCCGGAAAAGATCACGGTATGGATGGCACCAATCCTAGAACATGCGAGAAGGGTAACCACCAGTTCCGGAATCATCGGCAGGTATACGGTGACCCTATCTCCCTTTTTCACGCCTAAGGACTTCATGACGTTTGCGACCTTGGAAACATACCTTAGCAAGTCGTCGTATGTAAGCATCCGAGTTGCGCCGGACTCGCCTTCCCAATAGATTGCAGGCTTGCCGCCGTTCTTTTTGCACGTTACATCAAGTGCATTATAGGATGCATTGAGTTTGCCATTTACAAACCACCTAGCAAACGGCGGTTGCCAATCAAGAGTTTTATCCCACTTTGCAAACCAATGAAGATTACCTGCCTGCTCATTCCAGAATTTTACAAAGTCGGCCGTAGCCTGACTACGGGTGGAGGAATCGTTATTTCCCAACCCTATGTTATACTGCAAATCCAACATGGATGGTTTGGCACATCGTCAAAAAAAAGGTTGCCACAAGAGGAGGTTGGAGCGGCAGTCCCAATCCCTGCAGATGGCTAAGAAGAGGAAATCCTCTTAAGCCAGTCTGAATCTTGAGACTCCTCTTCACCATCTGCTCCAATAGCAACTGGTTTTGGTGTTGATCCTTGGGGATTGTTATCAACAGATGCCAAACCAGCTGGCACTGGCATCTTTGGTTGAGGAGATGTTGTTTCCTCCTTGCCTAGGTAGGAAACGGCGGCTGAATGAATGTCCTGTTTAGGACTTTCCGTTCGCTCCATGTTATCAACTGAAAGATCGTTGATGCGACGTTGTATGTTTACTATCTCTGCCTTTTCGTGCTCGATGTGCTCGATGATTTCGACCGTATGAGTTTTGACTGACTCGAACTTGGCATCAGAAATCTCATTGCTTTTGTTTTGCAATTTGGCGTCAAATCTTAGCATCCTTATAGATTTGAGCTGATTGTCAAGGTCAGACAGCCTCTGCTCTAGTTTTTCCTTGATACGTTTCTCGGTCTCCTCAAGAGTTAGTAGTTTTGTCTTATACTTCTCGTGGATCAATTCAGCGTCCTCCTTCATGTCGTCGTTTTCAGATACGATGTCTATCAGCGCACGTATTCGGCGCAATGTAAGGCCCTTTTCGCGCAACAGTCTTTGGGCATCCAATCTCCACCTAGGAATGAAGATCACATATTGCCCCTGAATTACAAGCTGCTCAAAAGGAACTTGTTTTAGCCCTTCAGAACCGCAGTCGACACCGACGGTTTGTACACTTCCATCTATGTCGGTTATGGTCCCAATGACTTTTCCAATGTATGTACCATACATGTCCTTAACCTGTTTGCCGATAAACTCGACATCTTCTTTGCTCATTGGACATGTGTCATTTTTTTAATATAACCAGCAAAGTGTTAACAAGGTTTAAAAATTTGGTAAGATCATTTTAGCTAAGTTTTCAGGCCTTTTAGGCGAGATTTAGTAATTTTAAAATGACTTGGATTGTAACGGTTCAACTATGATTACAAAGGAAGAGCTTGATGAGGTCCTGCACTTTGTCGCCAAACGATGGATAGATATGAGCCGGGAACAAAATCACAAGGCTTTTGAAAACATGCCAACCGATTTTTGGATGAACTCAATGGGCGGAGGCGCTGGAGATGGAAGATGGGTTACAACATTGATGTACACCGAAGATGCCGCAGAGGCAGAATCTTTCAAGGAGGTTCTGCTAAGGTGGCAGGCAAAACACAACTCACCAAAAACAGGACCGCCTGACCTAATTCAAATCGGAAAAAAACCCAGCCAATAACACCCATTCATCATTTACCAAGCCGGTAGGCCTGCGTCAGAATAATTATTATAATTGAGGCACTTCCAAACCCTGTGTCAGAATTTTCAGAAGATGAAAAAAAGATCCTAGCCGATCATTTTTCCAACACAGATGGTTCTGTCTTTGCAGTCATAACACCACGCCAAGTTGATCGGGGGGCCTTGATGTCGCGTTACAGCCGAACCGACAAAAGCATGCGAAGGGTATTCCTTGACGAATTCATCCGAAACGAAAACCGTGGTGAAGAGTTTTATGACAAGGTTCTGCTGGAATATGGCGATGATTCTGTTGCAGAACTTGGCGAGGCCCAGATCGCAATTGAAGGCTTGTCAAACATTGCGGTCAAGAAAATAGAGGACCGCAGAATAGGGCTGTCGTACCTCGAAAAATCTTCGCGATATGTGGCATGGGATAAAAAAGTGGATGGCCGATTCAAGTATTTTCTGGAACCAGACATAATGGCATCAAGACATGCCGACCGTTATATCGAATCCTGTGATTTGGACTTTGAAGTATATTCACGTAACATCCAGCCAATGATATCATACATCGAGGAAAGAGAACCCATAGGAAACCAGAGATTTAGAAATTCTGCAGGCGAAGATGTCCTGTTTTCCCAGCTCAAGGAAGAGGCAGACGTAAAATCTGCCATGCGGATATACAATGCTACAACCAAGGCAAAGGCACTTGATGTACTTCGTGGTCTTCTGCCGGCCTCCACGTTAACCAATGTTGGTATCACCGGCAATGGGAGAGCATTCGAATACCTACTCACCATCCTGTATTCGTCAAGCCTCAAAGAAGAAAGAGAGATTGCAGAAAAGATGCACAAGGAGTTGAACACTACCATCAGATCTTTTGTCAGACGATCTGATGACAAACACGGCAAGTCAATGCAGGAATATCTTGCCCACCTGAGAAACACCTCAGGATCCTTCGGGAATGGTCTTCTCAAACCTAAAAAATCAAAAAGCCTTCCTGTACGGTTGGTCGAAGTAGAACCTGAAAAAGGGGCCGAGGAGAAGGTGATTTCGGCGCTGTTATTCGAACAGTCCCAAGGCCTGTCGTATTTTGACATATTGAGTCAAGTGAAAAAAATGACCCCCAGGGAAAGAGGCAAGATCATAAAGACTTTTTCAGAATTGCGAACTAACAGGAGGCAGAGGCCACCGAGGGCTTTTGAAATGACCGACTACACGTTTGACCTGCTGACCAACTACGGGATGTTCCGAGATTTGCATAGGCATCGTGTGCTCACATTAGAGAGGCAATTGCTTACCACTGACAACGGCTTCTCACTTCCCAGCGAAATTTTGTCACTTGGCATTAACAAGGACTTTGAAGATTGCATGTACAAGTCAAGGGAAGTTTTCAACATGCTGCGAAAGGATATGCCAGAACAGGCCCAATATGTCGTAAACTTTGCCTACAAATACCACTATTTCATTAGGCTGAATCTAAGGGAAGCTTCCCACCTCCTAGAGCTCCGGACTGTTCCCCAAGGTCATTCAGATTACCGAAAGGTTGCACAAGAAATGTACAGGTCGATCAAAAAAACCCATCCAAGACTGTCCCAAATTATAAAGTTCGTTGACATGAAAACTTATGGCCTAGAACGGCTTGAATCTGAAAAGAGGACAGAAGAAAAAAGGAAAAAACTAGGATGACGAAGACTAGGCAGTTTTCATGAAAGCCACAGTCATTGTTTTCTGGAGTCTCGCTAGCCTGCAGACAAGTCCTTAGAATTCTTGCGTGTGCCATCAATAACTTTTTTTATATAACATTTAACCATAATAAAATACCAATGGCAATTGACGAAGGAAAAGCAATGCAGATAGCGGCACAGTTTTTTGCTCAATACCATTCAGTTATTGAAACTAGAGCGATAAGAGAGGGTGGCAGATGGTTCGTTCACGTTACCCTACTAGGGGGCGAAAACAAGGTTGCCGCCATCGACTCTGAATCTGGCGCAATACTGGGTTGGAACAAAGAGGACTCTGTAAGTTAGACTGGCCAGTCTCCCACATCGTGAACTAGATGCAAAAAAAGGTCGAAGGCAGCCTTCCCAAACCTCTACACTGGAAACCGTTTTCTCATTTGAAGAGTCTCTCGAGCTGTTTATACGCATGAATATATCTCTGGCCAAGATCTGTCGTAATGTAAATTGGGCGTTTTACATAGGGACCCTCGGTGTTGACCTCGATCAGTCTTTGGTCTTGGAGAAACTGCAAGTACTGTTCTATCTGCCTGGAATTAAGATTACATCGGTACATAACATGCGTCTTCAGTGCCCCTTTCTGACAAATTTCCAGTATCATGTCTATTATCTCGACCCATCCCCTGTTGCCCCAGCCTATTACACTTGGTTCTGAATAGCTATCTAATGGTGCCATGATCACTATACAAGTCGGCGCAGGATGTTGTAACTCTTGTTGGTATGCAAATTGTTTGCAAGATTAAAAAAAATGCCACTGCTTGGTATTTTAAAATTTAGTAGCTATTTTTCATATGGAAAAGCAATACGATTGATCTGTTTTTTTCGTACATAATCTAACCCTTGACAACTGCCGGATTGAAACGAGGTTGCCTAAACGGGATATCTTAAACCGTAGATAGCCTCCGAACAACTGTCTAGTCATCAGAAATAGCCTCAAATCATTTTTCCAGATTCATTCACGATAAGAGCCAAGAGATCTGTAGGCGGGAAGTTGTTTTGTATATCATGTGTATAGTTTGCAAATACAGAAAAGTGTTGAAAGTCATTGTTCCAGAAAAAACTTCCTCATTGGCCAAGCGACTCAACATGGGTTGCCTGACAGTCGATGGGTTTGCAAACCAATGAGTTGGCCAATGTCTTCCTGCTACAATGACATTGAAATCTATGAAACTTCTTGTGGAGTGATCATCCTATAGAACACTTTGGAATTATCGAACTTAATTTTGAATAGGATAAAACCTAGCCATTTGTTATATAGTTAGAGCATGGAAACATGGCAAGAAATGAACAAGATTGATTCCAAGTTTCCGGTAGAATGCTTGAAAAAAAGTCCACCCTCCACTAGGGTTTGAAAATTTTCGACTACGTTGTGCTAAATGTATGGCTCGGTAGATGACCCTTGAAAAGGAAATCGTCCCTAGAAAACTCACCCCGAACTACCAAAGGTCTTCCACAAACACAACCATCAAGCCACGTAGCAAGTTTCGTTTCAAAACTGTTCCTACGTAGCTTTCCTTTCCGTTTCATAGCATTTTCAGCCCTTTTCTCCTTTGTCATGCTAAACAATTACCTTGCCATCCAGTCAGCCGAGGACAAAGCTCTAATTTCCGCATTTCATTTCCTCCTGATCCCGACCTATCTTGACACCAACTTGCACATAGGAAGCCTCTATGGTCCCATCGAAGTCTCTCCGCCACTACATGTACAGTTGCTTTTTGCGGTCTTTTTCCTCTCACTGGCAGTTTCCACAGGCAGTAGGGTCATGACCAAGCTCCGAGTCCTATCCTACTTGGGGCTCTCAGCTGTTTCCTTCCTTGCATCTGAAGTTCTCATGGTTTCAGTACTTTACTGGTGCAACATACATTTCACGGAGGCATATCTCTACGGGGGTTATATCGTAGCTTCCCTCACTGGCTCATTCCTAGTGGAGGCCTGCCTTTTTAAAAACATCACAAGACCGGAAGGAAACCGGATCAAGCCCCAAGTGCCGCGCACCTACATTGACGAATTTCTAATTTTTTTCTCCATGTTGGCCACATCATTGTGCCTAATGCTTGCCATGATAGGATTCCTGATGATTGGAAGCAGTACCCTTACCTTCAGTTATTTAGTCCTCAACATAGCCGTGATTTTTTCCTTCAACAACTTTCTAGCCTATTTTTTAATTGAAACAAGGATACCACGCTGGTTAAAAAGAAAAAATCCCATGCTTGAGTCTGAAGATATTACCGTCTCATTTCTCCTTCCAGCATTCAACGAGGAAAAAACAATACGACGGTGCATAGAAAGCATAGACAAGGCCGCTTCAAATTATTCAGGTAGGACGGAAATCGTCGTGATAAATGACGGCTCGACAGATAAGACTAGGGAGATTGCCTCAAAGGCGATTCTAAACCTGAAAAACTGCGATGGCGTGGTGTTCAACATCAAAAACTCAGGGAAGGGGGCGGCCCTGCGGTATGGACTGAGGCGAACAACTGGCGAAATAATATTTAGGGTTGATACAGACTCGGTCCTTGACTCTAACGCGATAAAACCTGTGGTAGCCCATTTTTCAGACCCTTCGGTAGGTTCGGTTTCTGGCGTGATCACCCCCTTAGAGGAGAGGACAGTATGGCAAAAAATTATTTTCTTGGACTTTCTCTTCCTATATTTGTTTTACAAAAGAGAGGAGGAACTGCTGGATTCAATAATGGTTCAGTCAGGAGCTTTTTCGGTTTTTAGGAAAGACGCGCTGCTCCGCGTAGGTGGCTGGGTAGAGGACAGGTATGGCGAGGATGGCGAGATAACAATCAGGCTGGGGCGATTTGGCTACAAAAATGAGTTTGAGCCGCGAGCCATCCTCAGGACTGATCAGCCATCAGACTGGAAAAGGCTCAGGGAGCAACGAATAAGATGGAATGTTGGATACTACTATTCACGTTCTGCAAATTTCGGCCTTCTCAGGGAGTTTCGCGGGCCTAGGACAATAATCTACCTTTTTGGCATGTATGCGCATGGCATCGATTTTGCGTATGCAGTCTCGCTGCCATTCTTCTTTCTTGGCCTGTGCCTAGAATATTTCAGTTATGGCATTCAACGTTCCGTTTTCTTTGAGGACGTTTACAAAATCCTACTGATAGATACCATACTTTTCGGCTTGCAACATATGTTTCACATCTATTGTGCGTACAAATTCAATAGGTCCGATCTTATAATATATCTCCCGTTAATCCGACTGTACAACATAATCAACCAAGTCGTCTTCAGGCTCGAAGCGATGGAGATTCTGCTTTCATGGTCATCTCGCTGGGACAGATACAACAAAGAATCATTTCTGGCGCTACGGCAGACTATGAAGATTACTGCGGGGTAGCAAGACCATGCTTTTCAATTCCGGTCGCATAGTTATCTTTCGAGGCAAGATTCATTCAATGAAACCATCAGAGGCAAACCCTGTTCCTTGGAATGTCCTACTTGTGACTGTAGTTGTATTTTTCTCGATTGCCTGCATGCCAGAATCCCATTCAGAGGAGGAGACCATACCGCCCATCAAGCAGGCCGGAGATGGAATCCCAGACTCTAACGTACAGTGCGCTGGGGGGTTTGTCCTAATCTTCAAAGCCGAAGATTTGACACCGGCATGCGTTAGCCACAAAGGTATTTCCTTACTTGCCTCAAGAGGCTGGGCATTGGATTTGCACCCTGCCCCCTCAAAGGGCCCTGGCAACCTGACAGCCAGAGTCTACAATCTGGCTTTCCTTGCAAATTACGCCAATCCGAATTACAACTCCACATTAAACGCAATTTCAAAGCATCTCAAAGGGGGCGACTACCTATTTGTAGAAGGGGTCAGGGGCTCCCAAGTCAGAGAAAAGATGCAGGAGATAAGATCAGATGTCAAAAATGGGGTGAACGTGGAAGGAATAATCATTTACAACAGCATACAAGCACTGACTAGTGGATTGCAAGAACTCCCCTCAGGCTACAACTACATAGGATATGACTATGAAAAGGGGAGTGGCTTCTCGCCTGAATTTACCACTAATGAATCCATTTCCACAGGCTATTTCGACAAAGCAAGAGAAGCGGTGGAAAAATACAACACAAAAACTGGAAGTGATGCAAAGCTTCTGATCATGCCACCCTATGGAGAGCTGAGAACCGCGAATTGGAACTGGGGCGTTGCGGCAAGGCATGCGGATGCCATAGATATCCAGCTTCAAGCATTCATAAAAAACCCCCGTTTCCTGAACTATACCCTTGATGCCGTAGGCCAGATACGACAGCAATCGCCTACTACTAAGACGTTTGTCCAGATGTCCCTGGTAGAAAGCAGGGGAACTGCGATGGAAAACATGGATGCAATCAATACCATTCGAATCCTGCCTATTGACGCCTTTTTTATGTTCTACCATCCCAACCAGACTTCCGAGGTTGACCAATTCCTCAGATTGCTGCCGTGAATCAGCGTCTGATGCTGAAGGTTTCAAATCATTTTGGCGAGCTCACGGCATCTCCGGCAGGAGTGATTGTCCCAAACTTGGATTGCACCTAGCCAATTTTTCCCTGCCCCTACATACAACATCAGCATTTGATGAAATGTCAGTACAGTTTTTAGTGTCGGCCTCGATATGATGCCATTAACGGTTCTCTAACAGTATTTCGTTTGACATAACACAGAATCTAGTTCCCAAACCACTGGAGTGGTAAATGTTCACACCTTTTTGGTTTCAAAGTGTGGCTTTCTATCAATAAAGACTGAATTAGTCACGAAATTGAATCAAACATCCGTCTGGATAACTTAATGAATTGTTTTTTCTATTGGTTACATTAAGAATCTTCGCAGGGTTCTGTTTCTCCAGATATTTCAAAATGTCTTTCTTATAGACATGGTTTGTATCTGTAATCACAAATTTGTGTACCTCATTCTCTGAAACAATCTTGCCTTTGAATTTCTGATATACTAGTTCAGCAACCTCAGGAATCCAGTTATTGCCATCATGAGCATCATGGAAAAATGTTTGACCCAATCCCAATCTATCTGAAAACTTGTACATCCCTCTGCTATCCACCTTTAACATAGCTTTTTTCATAACTTCAAGTCCTTTCCAATGTTTTGTACAAAACACTAGATCATAGCTCACCTGATTATTCCTTCCTATCATTTGAAATGTTTTTACAAAACTAGCTCCTGCCTTTTTTAATTGATTCTCGTATAATGTCAATAGGAATTTCAACCTCTTGTCAGTGTCCTTTTCATTTTTTGCTTCTCTCCATTCAGTTATGCCATATAGACTATCTACTGCGTTTTCGTGGTCAGGATCAAGAAACCGATTAACAGATCCTGACATGAATGTTATCAATAACTCAAACCGCTCATAGGAAAGCAACCTTGAGATCACATTCATTGGGAAATCCGAATATCCAAAAGGATCTACAAATGCAAAGGTGGGGGCTAGTTTCGCATTTTGTTTTTCTAACCAATCCAGTATTGACTTTACACTATCTACAAACTCCGATCTATGAATGGTGTAAACGATATTAGATGGTAATAGGGGGAAATTTGTTGTCAGTACCTTGTTCAGAATTTCTACACGTTTGTCGTCTTTCTCAATGAACAGGAATCTTACCTCAGTAGTAGGTCTTATCAGAGGATGTTCCGATGCAGTCCTTATGGCAATTACTGGAGATCCATCCTCTCCACCTACATATGTGCCAGGACCAGCAAATCCGTCTATGTAGACTATTCTTCCAAACCTACTGCCAAGAATTGGAAACCAAGCTTTGAGGTATTCTTCCAATATCTGGTGTTTTGCCACTGTGTGATCCTCTAGTTTCCAGACAGTTGGAATCTTTGACATGAGATAATACTTTGGAATAATTGGTGTTTATATCAATAATGATCATCAAATCTACTAACTAGTGGTTAACTGATTTTTGAATTAAGTACATAAATACCATAATTGCCACTGTGTAATATCTAATGGCAATTGGTTCTGCTATTGAATGGACAGAAGCTACGTGGAATCCAACCACTGGCTGCACAAAAATTTCCCCTGGCTGCAAGAATTGTTATGCAGAAACATTATCACGAAGACTTAGAGCAATGGGACAAGAAAAATACAAAGACGGTTTCAAATTTACAGAACATCCAGACGATGTAAATTTGCCATTAAGTTGGAAAAAACCAAAGAAGATTTTTGTCAACAGTATGTCTGATTTGTTTCATGAGAAATCCAGCTTTGAATTTACTCTGAGATGCTTTTCAACTATGCTTGAGGCTGACTGGCATACATATCAAGTTCTTACTAAACGACCACGAAAAATGGCGGAATTTTCAAAGTTGTTCAAGACTAGACTCGGACAAATCATACCAAGCCATATTTGGATGGGTACAAGTGTGGAGAACGGAGATTACATTTCCAGAATAGACGAACTTAGAAAGGTGGATTGTCATGTTAGATTCATTAGCTTTGAACCATTAATTGGTCCAGTTGGCACTGTTGATCTTGCAGGGATACATTGGGCAATTATTGGAGGTGAAAGTGGATATAATTACAGACCTGTTCAGAAGGAATGGATAACAGAAGTAATAAAGCAATGCAGGAAACAGAAGGTTTCAATTTTTTTCAAACAATGGGGCGGAATACGACCAAAATCGGGCGGACGTGAAATCAATGGCAGAACATATGACGAATACCCAAAAATATCTACTAATCCTATCGAGAAATCACTACTGATCTAATCTTGCACCATGGCGGATTATCAAATAACAATGAATCATGTCCTGTCTGTGAATTGTAAAATAAAATAGAGAAGTTATGCCCGAGTGTATGAATCTAAGGCACTTGGATCAGGTTTCTTGTGAGCCCGTTCAAGGTGTACTTGCAATCCCTCTTGGGAGAAAAATTCTAGATTGCATTCTTTACAATGTAGCATGGAATAGCAAAGTGGTGTCTTGATTTAATGGGTTTGATTGATTTTGAGCGACGTTTACGTGTATTGTGATTCATCTTTCATATTCTGTCTATCTTTCTTCTATCAGCGTATCTGACCAATCTATATGAATTGCGGTTTGAAAATTGTTTATCAGAGTGGGGTTTAGGTTAAAACCCTCCTTGTATTTTTCTACTCCTGCTTTGAAATCTCGATAATATTCTCTAAGATATATGTTAAGATGCCCATCCATTATTTCAATCCCTGGTTTGTCAGAAATTTGTGTATTTATCCAAATTATGTATGATGGTCTTGGAGAAAACTCGTGAACCAGCTTATTTCTAACATGTTTGTACAAATCATATTTTCTATGAAGTTCAACGTATGAAGCACCCAAATATTGTAAAAATGCCTCGTAGTTCCCTCGCATTGCCTTGGCATCTTTTAGTTTTCCAGTAACTAGACCTCCCATAACTTCAGTATAAGTTGATAAAAGTAGAGCACATGGATGAGCAATTTTCAAGTCAAGCATAGCATCTATTGCCTCATACATTGACTTGAGTTGTCTTCCAAAATGCTTATCAAACAACTGAATTGGCAACATAGCATTAGGTTAATTTTCTTCTTTAACTAGATTATGTAACAGTGGGTGTAATTTCTATCCTAAACGGCTTTGTTACTGTTGTACCACATTCAGCTTATTTGTTGTAATTTTGTTGATTTATCATACGAATTACTGAACTTTATCTATATCCATCTCTCAAAACATCCTACGATAACAACAGATAGACATGAGGATGGTATTAACCAAGTTAAGGCATTCGTTACTGATTTCACAGGTTCTATGGGCTATTGTGAATTTCAAATACCATTTTTCATTGAAGGAATACGTACAGAAACAGTTTAAATGTTAAAGGGCGTAGAACATCATGAAGAGGTATCAAAAAATATCTTCGAAAGTTACACTAGTTAAAGAAGCAACAAAATACAAAATTTAATTTAATAAGGGTGGGTTACTGGTGTATTTCTGTTGAGTATAAAGAACATTACCGTTCTAGGCTCTGGCATAATGGGACACGGCATTGCTCAAGTTTCAGCTATGTCAGGATACAATGTCATACTACGCGATATAGAACAGCAATTTCTAGACAAGGCAATGGAAAAGATCAAGTGGAGTCTTGATAAACTAGTATCAAAGCAGAAAATTTCAGAAGAGGAATCACACAAAATATTTTCAAGAATAACTACAGAAGTTGATCTTGGCAAGGCATTGAAGAACTGTGATTTGATGATTGAGGCAGTTCCTGAAATTATGGATTTGAAAAAGAAAGTATACGCCGAAGTTGATGCGGTGGCAAATAAGAATACGGTTTATGCGTCAAACACAAGTACTCTCCCAATCACAGAAATTGCCAATATTACAAGTAGACCTGAAAGATTCATCGGAATTCATTTCTTTAATCCTCCACAACTAATGAAATTGGTTGAGGTCATCCCAGGACAAAAAACATCAAAAGAATTAGTTGAGATTACAATGAATTTTGTAAAATCAGTTTCGAAAGAACCAGTCTTGTGTAAAAAAGATGTTCCTGGATTTATTGTAAATAGAATATTCATACCACTAGTTCACGAAGCAGCCTGGATGATGGATAGAACAAAAGCTTCCATGACTGAGATTGACTCTGCTGTAAAATTCACATTACATTTCCCGATGGGAATCTTTGAACTCGCTGATTTTACAGGTCTAGATGTAATACATAAAGCGACAATTGAGATGTATTCTCGTGATAAAAAGGTGATCAATCCCCATCCATTAATCGAGAAATTATTTAATGAAAAGAGACTTGGTCAAAAAAGTGGCTCTGGTTTCTATCAATATTCTGAAGACAAATACGAGCGAATTAATCTTACAGAAGAACAAGCAAAGAAATTCAACCCTATACAGCTTCTGGGTAACATATTGAACAATGCAGCATGGCTTGTCACAAATCAAGCAAGCGACATACCAGAAATTGAAAAAGCGTTGAGTCTTGGAATGGGATTGAAAAAACCCATATTTGAAACGGCTAAAGAATTTGGGGTTTCCAATATTGTAAATGAGTTAAAGACATTATCGATTCAATATGGAAAATTCTATGAACCCGATCCTTTATTGATATCAATGTCAAAGTAGAAAAAACGGAAATTAATTTAGATTTTATAAATGTAATATAGAATATCCAGATGTTCTATCATGCATTCTCTATGCTTAAACAATAATAAAATAATCACATCTGCTCAAACTACCAATTTAACTATTTAATTTTTCAAATTCCATGGTGACCTGTTCTTTAGTTCGTTCTTCCACAATGGGAAACGTAGATAAAATAAACTCTAATTCTTCTTCATTCAAATCAAATATTTTTGCTGCTAGTGCATTAATCTGTGCAGCAAGTATTTCTCGTTCATCAGTATTGATTGCAACTTTAGAAATTCCACATTTTCTTTTAATATCTGCAAATTCCTCAGTTGTACAAATTAACGACCCAACTCTTTCAATCACCTCATCAAAATACTTCTCACCTTCTTTCAGCCGTGGAACAGGAAGCTCGTAAACATAGAACATATTTGCATTAATTGAAACCTTATGTCTTAAAACAAAATCTACTACAAATGAATTAAGCATGCCACATAAGAATAAAGTTTCTTTAAACGTCAAGGATGGGAGGTATGATCTTCCATCAAAAAATAATGGTTTTATGTAGTTGAGTGAATTGCCAAGAAAGCCATAAGGTGGCAAAATAGTACAAATCATAGTACGTTGATCTGTTGAACGACTAATATTTCTCCAAGCTATTCTATATTCCTCACAATCAAGCCGAATTTTAGGAGTGGTTATGTCATCTTTAGGATTTTCTAATTTTTTAATTATTGATTTTATTCTCTTTTGTTCTCTTAAAATAAGATTATCTGTCGCTTTTTTTTCTTCTATCCAATATCTAGGCTCTGAAAGATTATGAATAAACTGATGGATCATTTTTCCCTCATACAATATCCTGCCTTTACCTTGAGTGTTGAATAAGGGTGCATGTTTTGTCATGTGAAATTCATTGGTAAATGCCATTTTCCAATTAGAATCTTTTTCCAATGTTGGAAACACATACAATTTCTTTACTATGTCAACTTCTTGTTTAGTTCCACATTCAATTAATGAAAGAGATTTAGGAGAAGTTGTTTTGATTAAATCCAGATCGTAATCTATGCTATCTCTTTCAAGAAAGCTAATTTTATTTACGTCACGAACATAAAATGCGGCTTTAAAGAATTTAGATTCCTCGCCTTTTCTAAATACTAATGTAATAAACTTAAACTGTCTGTGCACTTCCTCAAAAATGGCATTCTTGTTATCGAATCCAAATAACGAAAGTATTTTGGCATTGTAAAAAATCAATTCTCGCAACCCTTTCGATGCCAAATCAGAGTAGAAATTAGCTGGCAGGACAACGCCACACAAACCATCTTCTCTCAGAAGATCAAAATATTTTTCTATGAATAATTTGTATAAGTTTATGTCTCCGCCAGTTTTCTCTCCATCTATTTCGCCTGACTGATGTTTGTAAAATTCAGATCTTTGAAAATATTCCTGTTGTAATTGTATGCTCTTCTGATAATGATTCCAGTCCAATTGATTACTTGGACTCTTTAGGAGATCACTGACAATTTTATTTTTTTTGTCTTTCGTTAATAAGCTAAATTTGGCTAGATCTTCCGAATTGTACAACATGCCAAAAAATTCATTTACATTTGGTTTTAGAATTTCCCAAGGTGGGTTTCCTATTATTACATCAAAACCTTGTTCTCCACTACGTTTGAGTTGTCCATTTGTATCATAATATGCGTCTAAATGTTGAAGTGCCCAATGGGTGGGTTCTAGAATTTTCAGCATATCTATAATGTAATCCGTTCCTAAGTGTTGTGAAAAATCATAGTTTAGAAGTCCTTGCAAAGATTTCTTTAAATCGACAACTGCCTTCGCCAAACTTGTTTTTGCAAATTCTTCGGAGTACTTTGCGGTGATATTGTATATACTCTTTAATGTGTCAACATGGCGTGAGAGAGACTTGGCTACATTTTCTGTGTCGAATCCTATTAGGGAGTCTCCGACGGTAAGATTTAGTTCTAAATTAGGCAATACATGTCTTTTATTTTTTAATCCGTCTTTTCTAAATGAATTAGGATCCAGTCTCAGGCATTCTAACCAAATATTTAATTTTGCAGTGTCAATGGCATTTTCATCTTTATCATTACCAAAGATATGTCTAAGAATGAGAGTTCCGATTCTTTCTCTTTTATCTGAAGTTCTGAATAATACTTTCAGATATGTAACAATGGATACTCTATCAGTATAATATTGATCTAAAACTGCTTTTCCTTGTTGAACTTCTCTTTCTTGTGCTCTTACAATCTCTTCAATTTCTCTATATTTTTTCCATACAACTCGCATTGCTTGAATTAAGAATGAGCCAGAACCGCAGCTAGGGTCACATATTTTGATATCTTTAATTCTATCAGCTATTGATTTAATTTTTGATATATCCCAATTCTTTTTTACTAATTCTGATTTTAGCTCAATAAGTTTTTCATCAAAAACTGTACTAACCGTCTTTTGTGTAAGATATTCCGTGATTTGATGTGGAGTATAATAAATTCCTAGTTTTTTTCTTTCTTGAGCTAAATAAGTTTCATAGGCTTTTCCTAAAATATCTCCAGAAATTGAACCAAATCTCCACCAGTAAAGACTTCGTACAAAAAATTCATTTCCGTCTATGACAAACTTTGATATTCCTGTATCAGTCAAATTAGTGGGCTCTATGGGATGAAATAATGCATCAAAAAATCCCTCTGATAATGCTGAATACGCAAAATTATTTGCACGCTCTTGGGAATATTCTGGAACTCCCTTTTTGAGAATTGGATTCCCGTCTTCATCAACAACATATTTTGGTGTGAATAATTCAGTATCGTAAATCTCACTTAACTCATCATCAATATGATCGATCAAATCAACGGTTGAAGTTTTTACTCCTTTTTTATTATTCCAAATACTAGACAAAAAGCCATTTGGAATAATTCCTACATCTTCCATAGTTCGGACAAAAATTAGCTTATTTATCAGAGAAGTTGTTCTTATTTTGCCTTTATCGGTAGCCTTCTTAAATGCAATATCTACTAATTTAATCCATATTTTCAAATCTGAAAAAAATTCATCAGTTAAAACATGTCTTACAGATTCATATTCAAATCCTGATAATGAATTTTGAATGGTTTCACGTGCAAGAAAATTCAGTATGAAATTAGGTGATTCTTTATCAAAAATTTCCTGAGAATTAAGATATTGAAAATATGGCTTTATTGTATCATCTTTCTTTTTTTGAGCTAATAGCCATGCACGATACGATTCTCTTGAATAAAAAAACCAATGAAAACCGTTTGTGAAAATAATGAAGGAGTGAGAAAGTAAGTAGGGTAAAATCTGTTCTTTTAATTCTACTTGATCCGCTCCTTGAAGTTTGTGGACAATAGTTTGACCATTTTGTATTACGTATGGTTTTTTACACTCGATAGCAATTTTTTGATCATCAAAAGCTAGAGTTATCTCTACTCTTCCACCAACTCCCGCAGGGGATTCTATTTGTATTTCATGGTCTGAAAATCCCATCTCTCTCCAAAAATCCACACTTAGAAATTTTTGGACAAAAAGATATTCAGGTCTTGCAGTTCCTCCAAATAAAAGATCATTCGTATAATTCTTAGATTCATCAGAATCAGGTTTTGTTAAGAAGTTTTCAAGCTGTTGTAATTTTGGTCCTTTTTCCAATTCTGACATTCAATTATCTGTAAAATGACCTGAATTTAACAATTTGAGCAGTCACATTCAAAAATGTCTGTTTAGACTAATGCTTCGGATCCACATTACATTTTGCGCCACAGTGGATACATGTCCACCATACTTTGCCCGACTTATCAGGAATTCCTTGATCCCACTCATGTTTGCAGGTTTTTATTTTAAAAAGTTGTGCGTCGTATTCGTCAGGGACGTAATCTGTTGCTCGCTGAAAGGTCACACAGCCGCATTCCCAGCAACCTGCTTCTTCTGGTCTCGTATGCATTTTTTGTTTATGAGAGCATGTGCAGTATCCTTCTCCGCCGTCTGTCATACCGTGTTTACATGCAGGACAATGGACCTCACTAACGTTTCCTAGCACTAACCGAGTATGACCACAATTTTCACAAGTATGTTCTCTGTATGTCATATCGAGATCCAACCCCACATGTTTTTCTTTTGTATCAACCATGCAAGATAAGCATAAACACATGCATGTAGGGCATCATCTGGTTCTTCCTCATCATGAACGTATCGAGGATAATTCTGCCCACTCTGCAAATTGACGTTACTTGCTTCAATTATTGTAAAATGGTCGACTAGCCATTCAACCTTGGATGGTTCTCTTGCAGGAATCTGAATTCTTGGAATCGCAAAACCATTTTTCATGTAAGGTCTCTTGATTAAATCTATGATAGTATCTATTGCAAATGTCCTGTCTACCGTTATTAGATTTTCACTATCAAGTCTTTCCATGTTTAGTGGATTTTGCGGTCTTGTCATGTAATAGCATTTGACCGTTCTGTCGGCAAATGTCTCCTCAAGTTTTTGAGTTTGATAAGTACCCGCTCCTGCATCGAGCATAGCTTTGGTAACATTGTATTTTTCTACAATGTATTTGATTGCCAAGAATTGTTTTTCTACCGATGGCTCCTCCAGTTTTCCCACGTACAACACCTTGAAGATTGGTCCTTTTGCATCAATCAACTGCCAAACCCAAGCAACGGTGAAGGCATTGGTCAAGCCCCAGTCAACCCCAAGATATACTGGACCTTTGCCGTGATCCACATTCTCAGGATGCACAAAGGAGATATTTTGATCAAACAGATTTCGTACATCCTTTTCCGTTATTGGTTTCTGGACTCCCTTGTGCCACCAACCAATTACTTCGGTAACAAACCTCCGCTCTGTCATCTTCTCACGTTTCTTTTCAATCTCTTCAGCAGTTATCCAAGGAACAATGGTCTGCGGCAGATGATAGGAATGAATCTCACTCTCAGGTCTTTTTGGAATCCAAGAATTTGACTGTGAGTCCCAGTACATTTGGTTACCCGAAGACCAGATCCTGTGCCAATCAGAGCCCTCATCAGAGCCAGTTCCAATGCCTATAAGACGCCCATGTTTTGAATGGGATAATGTCTCACGCAATACGTCTATCTCCTTAAGATCAACTGATTGTATCTCGTCAACTACGGTAAAATCAGCAGGAACAGATCTTGCCTGATCAAATTGGTTCCATGCCGAATGCATGAAGAGAACAGAGCCATTTGCAAACGGTTGAACTGATACGTTCCTTTCACCTATTGGCACCAACTTACTCAATACAGGGCTTGTCCTGATTGCCCAATCACGCAGTCTCAACGTAGAAAACTTGCTTGTATGTGAATCCCTGTCGGAAAGATAGAGTCCTACAGTTCCTGGGTTATGCCAGAGATTAAACAACAACCAGTTAAGTGTGAACTCTGTTCCCTCAGTCTGTCTTCCTTTTACAATGTAGATTTCCTTTGAAGTGTCACGGTAAAGCGGTAGAAGATAATCTCTATTGCTAAACGATAATGGTTCGCCTCGCAAGATGCGTACCTGTTCTGACCACTTTACTGGATCCTCAGAGAGGATTTTTGAAACATCGTCTTGTTTATGGAATGTTGTTTCAAGCTGCAATAGCCGCTCATCAATGGAACTCATTTCTTGATAACACCTTTTTTGACTACGCCTGCAAGTTGCTCAAGTCTCCGCAGTCTTTCCTCAATGTCGATTTCGGAGTTGATGAGAGATGTTTGTATCTGACAAAGATATCCTATGTTTTGTGAAATTTTTGTCTTCTTGACCCTGTTTCTTTCCTTTTTGTATTGTGATAGCTGTGATGAGATTAGGTGCTTTATGATGCTGCCGTATTGGTCTCTATCCTTCCAATTTCTCTTCTTTTTGTCAGATTCTACGAAGGAAATGGGGGGGAGGGGGGTATCTGATACTACCATAAGAAAACTTCGACTTTCGAAGATATATGTCTGAAAACTTTTGTCGGAAGTCTTGAATCTACCTTCTTGGAGGATTTTGGTAGGTGTAGGCATCTATCAAACTCGCCACCCGTAGTAGGAATTCCACCTGTTGTTCCTCTGACAATCGCCTCATTTCATGCAGAATCTCTTCATACTCAGCGTACGTCTTGTGGTCGCTATGTTTTGCCCCCAAGTTGAAGAGTCTTGCAGCTAATAATATCGGGTTTTTTGTCGATATATCACTCATCATCAATCTCCTCCTCTGAATTAGGTGCCGTAAGTCTGCCAATCGGTGGTTCAACTGGTTGTTGTGGTTGGTCCAAGGTTTTTTCCTCCTGCCTTGTAGAAACCAGCACGATAGGGTATACCTCCTGTATGACACTAGCCAGACTAGGGTGACTGGATGGCACCTCAGGATTCATAGTTACCTTAGGAGGTCCCAAGGTTGATACCCCCTCTGATTGTTTAGCCCGGATCATCTTGGCTATCTCCACCGCCTTCCTAGTAGGAACAAAGCCGCCTCTTTCCTGCCTGATAACACCCTCGTTCTTCAAAAGCCCAGTAACAGGATTAAGCTCGTTGTCACGTGCAAGATCGAATTTTGACTTGAGTTGGTCCTTTGTGAATTTTTTCTGCGAGCCAGCCCAGACCAAGATCTCATCACAGAAGCCGCGGCTTGGTGGAGGATCCTTCCTCTCCAAGGATTTTGCCATCTTTTCTGCAAGTGACTGGACATCTTCTCTCGAGACAACAATATGGTTTTCCTCTGCCATGAGGTGTAGCCCGGCTTTTTCGTACTCTGTCGTTATGAAGTTGGTTATGTAATTGACATGATCCTTTGTCACTATCAGTTCTGTAAAGTCGTCATTGAAAGAGCAGGTAAGTGCCGCTAGGCTGGAACTGAGTTTTGCTATCTTGTACTTCTGATCATTTGTCACGAGTGGGATTGCATCGCACTTAAAATATCTAATGAGCCGCGTGGCTTGGGCAAGGATCTCCGCTGCAGCATCCTCACGAAATACTACATTGTATTTGCGGCTCCAGACATACCTTAACAGGTCCGGCAGACAGTCTAATTTCTTGTCGTAAATCCCATTCTCCGATGTATTGATCTCTTCCGCGATTACGTCATCCACTACGAAGATTGCCGCGTCTTGGCGTGCTATGGATTGTATATTAAAGTTATTTTGTAGCGATTGGACTGGATGTAGAAAGGATCTCATGGTCCTCGTGGTTCTCAGGTCGTCATCCACCGGATTCATAATCTTGATCTGTCTGGTTCTCGCCAATCCCTCTCCCTTTGCTGCCTTCGTCAGCTTTATCCGCCCCTCCCTTTCCGCTTCTGCTATTTGGCTCCAAGCATCGCGGTTCAGCGCATGTGCACCATCTATGGCTAGAAGTCTGGCATCAGCCAAGACCAAGGGTCCGAATTCGACAAACCACTGGTTGTTTGACGACTGGCTTGCATGTGCTCCAAGACCTGCCATGCTTGCCGTCTCTCCTGATATGATGAGACCGCTTCTTAGAAAGGCAATGAGACGCCTAACAGTCTCCGATTTGCCCGTCGTACTATCGCCTATGATGGTTGTCTTGACCCATGCTGGAACAGGTCTCTCCTCAAAGGTTATGTAGAGAGGGCTGAAGAACGTCAGAAGAGCACCGATGGTCACATTTCCTCTTCGTTTTATCCTTGTGACTTTCTCAAACTCGGCAACAATGTAATCTATCTTATCTTGGATTCTGCCCCCACCAAACAAGACCTTTATCTCAGACATTCTTTCAAGGCTTGGCATCTGGTCGTCATTCTGCCTTACATCACTGACCAAGATGGATATCCTTGCCGAGTTTGGATCCCTTATGACACGACCTATAATCCGAACCTCTTGTCCCGCCTCGAAATCCTGCGGAGTTTTGGTCTTGATATAGACATCATAGGACTTGTATTCCTTGCTCGACTGATCATAAAACCTGTCCCCGTCAATGGACGAAGAAACTGCGGGTCGTACCCTACGCCTTTTCATGGTACAGGACTCGCGTTCGGTGCAGTACAGGCTGCATTGATTGAAGTTAGAATTCTTCTTTTTGATGCAATACATAAGAGTCCTCTCCCGTGTGGCGTCCTTTACCTCCACAAACCTAGGCTGATCTTCCTCATCTATTGCAATAGTAACAGGACGGTTATGATCATGCTCCGAAGTACATTGTATCTGTACTGAGGTTGGGACGTTATAGCTTATGGAATTGGACGAAAAGACCGCCTTCACCTCTATGATCTTCCCCATTAATACTGGATCTTCTATATCTGAGAGGTTGTCAAGGTTTATCGGATCATTATTTCTCATCCTTTTTCTTATGTCAGAAAGCGATCCGGTGAACTCCACCCTCAACTTCTTTGGTTTGCCCTGATACTCGCAGAATTTTGTCATCACTCCTTCCTCGACGACCGAGACGAAGATGTCTGGATCCTCCTTTGCGAGTTGGCGAAGTTTTTCATTTGCAAGTAATATGTCACCGTCTATTTTTACAATGTAGCCCGACAATGCCTGTTCGATTATCTCTTTGATTAGGAAGCCCCCTTCTTTTGTCCTAGATTCTAGGATGAGATTGTCCACCTCGTCGGCGTATCTGCTGAGAGACCAGGTATCGGTTTCTCCCGCTGCGGTGTCATCTTGGCTCATATTTTTTCCTCCTTGACGCAGAATCTCTTGTCGTCCTTTTCGTAACATATCTCGCACATTTCAGCAATCCATTCTCCAGAACTTCCTCCGTCAAACACTAGTCGCCTAGTCTTTTTTTGTTGGCAACTACAAGAGATAGTCCCTTGAGTCATTGCTCTGTCCCCTGAAGAAGATCTGATATAATGTCATCAAAAGATTGACCAAACCTTCCTTTCTTTGCTAGTTCTTCTCTGGTTTTCTTTGAAACCGCTACGGTTGTTGTATTCTTCATACATCATAGTATAGAATAAAACGTTATATAACGTGTAAACCATAGTTTACATCAACTATGGCATTACCCCACATTGTAAAAGAAATGCAAGATCCGCAACACCCGAATGAGGAGAGCAAACGCATACCTGCAACGGATGGAATTACGATTTTTTTGACCGAAAAAGGTCAGGCTACATCTACTGAAATTAATGAATTTCTAAAAATGTGGAAATGCAAATACACGCGAGCTGGATTGAACAAGTTATTGAAATGGATGGCAAAGCAAAAGAGTATTTCGATAGATGATAGCATCAAAAACCGCCACATCTATAGAAAGGGCGAGTCTGAGACTGACAATCTAAGAAACATCGCAAGAATATTTGCGAAGGACGCAGGTGAAGCAGTCATGAAAGCAGATTTGCCTCATTCATCTGGGGCATATGAAAAAAACACCATAGAAGGGATGGTGCTAAGGTGGGGCGTCTATGCAATATATATGGAATTATTCGGACGATTGAGGCTGGAAAGTGATCCTGTTGAATGTCGAACAGAAATGTACTGGAGTTGGGTTTCAGGAACTCATCCCCATCCCTTCTTTCCGAGTTCTTTCGAATCCTTTCTCCAATCACGACTTGGACTAAAAGGCTTTGATATCTTTCGATTGCATAAATATGGCAAAACATTCGAGATTCTGAGAGGTCTGGACAAGGAGTTAAAGAAACTATATCCTGAACTCGTTTCAGAAATGGAAGCCGTATGGACCAACAGGGAGAGGATGAAGAAAGAGGACGAAGAAAGAGAGAAGAAACTGATGGAGGAGAAAAAATTTAGTGAATATCAAGGACGGCTGGAGAAGAAAATGGATGTTAGAAGAAATAAAAAACTAAAGGAAAACCAGTGTCCACGTTGTTTCTTTGATGGAACTAGAATGATTATGACAGGACCCCAAAAAGGTCAAAAAGGCGAGATATTGACAGGACCGCTGAGAGGAAGAAAAGTCAGGCATGGCTTCCAGAAGGTATTCGAAAGTGGAGATGGTTCTTATGCACGTATATGCCCCCAATGCCAGTACTACAAGTGGTTTCATCCAAAAAAATCCTAACTGTTAACTCTTGTCTTCTCAGCCCATTCCAATCTTTTCGTGACCTTTGCAAGGTTGGTCTCAAGGGCAGATATCTTTCCTTGCATCTCTTCCATGCTTTCTGCACCTCTGATGAAACTGGATAGGTTTGAAAATACATTGAGTCTTTTAGATGCTTTTGAATACTCCTTTCTCATGCTTTCAGGATAGAGAATCGATTGCTTTTCGTAGCTGTCCCTTGGCTTGTGCCCTATGAAATGCTCGGCAAGGTCTGCTCTTACCCTACAATCAAGCAGGGTTGACTTGAGAAGGTCTCTAAATTCGTGTGAGTTGATTCGATATCTTGTTACCATATAGCCGGGAAGAATCTTGTTCAGCCCAGCGTTCTTTGCAAGTCTTCTAAGGGTGAAATTCACCCAGTCTTTTGTAATTGGTTCGTTTCTCTCGTTCAGAAACAGGGGCTGCCCATCCCTCATTTCTGACCGTGTCTTGTGTTCCCTGTAAGCCAAGTATGCCCGTATCGCCCCGATTGCATCAAGGTCTAGAAAGCCAGTATGAGTGTAGTCTGTTTTCATACGTGTAAGGGTAATGGGGACAGGACATTTTGAAAGATCCCAGTCCTTGTAGTTGGAAGTGCCAAAACATTTCACAAGTTGGTTCCATGCTTGAAAGTTAAACCTGTCAATCAATGTTGAAGTATCAAGACCTCTGTGCAACTTGCACAGAAATACCGCCTTTTGTACTAAAGTAGGTTTACCTACGGTTAAGAGGTTCAGGACGTCCTCCAAGCTCAGGGAGGATTGTTCATCCTCGCCGTTTGATACCCTGTACCTGGCGTTATAATCAAACCTGAAATGTAATGGAGAGTCATTTTTTTCAAAGTAGGATTTTATCGCATTATAGTCAACCTTTATCGTTTTGGCACGCTTTTTTGCGTGTATTGGGTCAAGAAGATACTTCTTGACGACCCGGACAAAGTCTTGTTCTAATTTGTATGGTTGTTGGTAGAGTTTCAGCAGCTGTTCCACCCCGTTAAGCGTGACATTTTCTATTGTCCTTTGGAAGGTGTTATTTCCGACAGAGACCTCCCTGTTGAATTCAAAAGTCTTGCCATGCAGCCACAAGTCAAATTGCCACAATCTGTATGCATAGGCATGCCTAGTACCTGTGCCTTTTGGTGGCTCGATATTTCGATATCTGGATTCCCTGAGCTGATCAACAAAATAGGACACAGTTTCTAGATTGCAAAAATTTTCAAATGATATGTGTAAACCTGATGCTTCCTGTGGCAATGACTTCAGGACTCCAATCTTCTTCCCTAGAGTAAATGCATGATAAACCACAGCCCGGTTTGCCCCGAAGGGCTTGTTGCCCAGAGTAAACTTGTTGAGGTTTTTTTGAATAAACTCGTTTGGATTAATCTTCTCGCCCTCCCTCAGGACTGATAGGCATTTCGCATACTGCTTGCGAATCTTTATCCCATAGTCCATTGCAGGATCGAATTCCGCTACTACTTGTACGTATGTTTTAACCACGAGACATAGAAAGCCACATTGATAAATAAAATCGGCGAGTTAGTTTACGTAAACCACTGCTCAAGAGTGTGACTCTTCTTTTCCAAAGCTTTTTTCAGCCTGTTCAGGGAGGCATCAACCCTGTCACTTGAGAAACTGCGCTCCTTAGTTAGGTAGTTGACTATACCTGCATAATCCACGGAGCCAAATTGAAGATCGGGGACGTCTGCCACCTTTGGATGTAAAAAGATGTCCCGTATTTGCCTAAAGTCTATTTGCGAGAGTTTTTCTTGAATTTGAGGAATCGCTTCCAATTTCTCATATTGTTTTATGGCCTTGAGAGCTGTCTTGGGGCCTATCCTCTCAAAGCCATCTGGGTTAAAATCAGTGCCTATCATAATCCCGACGTCCACCAGTTGTTCCCTTGTTATACCGAGGGATGCTAATGTTTTATCCAGGTCAATAATTTCAGGCTCGACCTCTATCGTGGTATTCCTATTTGGCAACTTTCTTCTCCCACTGTTCGTAAAATTTCTTACGAGTCTCTTTGCTCCAAATAGGAGCGAATCAAAGTCTTGACTTGCCGATGCATGTGCCTGTCCCGTCATTGTCAAATGAGCCGCGGTTGCCTCTCCCTCAGACGGGGCCTGGACGTAGGGTATTCCAAAAAGGGAAAGTAGCCTTTTTGAATCTTCCACCATATCATCTTTTAAAACCGATGTTTGTTGAGCGTACTTTCTTGCGTCTTCATACCTGCCCTGAGTTATCGCGTTTTCATACTTGATGGTTGCTTCCTTTTTTACCTGTTTCCTCCTCTCTATCTCAGCCGATTTTAATGAGGGCGGCCTACCATCAAAGACATAGACAGGTTTTATTCCCAGCGACAGAAAGTTGATGTTCCTGTAGAAAAGCCCGGAAATGTGGCTTGTTATCTTGCCCGAATAGTCTGTCAAAGGCAAGCCGTCTGGACCGCGAATGATGGCTAGGAATTGGTAGATTGCGTTGTAAGCATCAATTGCAACTACTTTTGATGCAAAGGAATCAAGAGTCGTCCTTTCACGCAAACATAACGGTTTGAGGTCTAATCCCACAGGATCGGTTTACATCAGCGTGCTTTTGTGTTTTTCCCGTCGCGGTCAAAGAGCAAGATCCTATTTCTTCTTAGCACTTGACTTTGCTTCCCAACCCCTCTCGATTATCTCTTCATATATGTTCGAGAGTTTTGGAATTGCTTCACCCTTTTCTGCAGCCATCTTCACCTTTTCCCGATAATATGCCTCTATTGCCTTGGCTGTTCTGCCATCGATTGTAATAGAAATTCGGGTCTTTGCCATGATGTGTCCAGATTGCGATTTAACTTATATCAATAATAAACTATCCTTGATAAATTAAAAATAGTGTATAATCTGAGGTTTTGACTGGTTTTCGTGCCTAGACAGGGGTTTTTGGGCCGTCTTCTGCATGCCTGATGGTGGCTAGGCAAAGGTCCACGCCAAGCTGCATTGACAGTTCCTCTAGGTCGTTTTCAAGGCCTTTGAGGTATTCCATGGTGTTTTTTGGCAGCTTCCATGCGGGGTCGTTTTTCTGTTTTTCACGAATCCAGTCGTGGATTCCGAGGAACTGTTTCATGCCAAAATAAAAAAAGAGATGTTATCTCTCATTGAATTTGTCCGCTCGCAAGTGCATCTGAGATGGTTTTCTGCCACGTGGCAACGTTTGCCTGTTCTGCAGAAAGGGTGTTTTGCTGTACTGCGATTTCTGCCTGCAGTGAAGCCTTGAGGTTAGGATCCGTGGTGCTTGTAAGCTGGCTCTGTAGTGATGTGATGTTTGCCTGGGCCTGCGACACTACATTTTGAGCAATTGCCAGATATCCACGATATGCATCTCCCATTCTTTTCTTTGCACCCGTAAAGTCTTCGGCTGTTCCCGTTCCAACGCCTGGAAGACCTGCGGAGAATCTGATCATGTTTCGTAACTGTTCGGTAACACCACTCTGCAACCACATTTGGTATTCGTGCTCATGCATCCTGCTTACAAGTGATGGCCACACGGAAGTTGCCCAGCTTTGCCACTTGGAAGGACCTTCTGCTTGGAATGCCTGTGGTTCGTTTGCTGTTACCCAGTTTACGAAGTCTTGTCTTGATTGAGTCATTAAGCCAGTTTTGAGAAAATAACGTTAAAGGAACTAATTTGAAAAAAGGAAAAAGGTCAGTAGAATCTACTGACTAGAGTTTTGCTAGAACCTTGTTGATCAATGCCTGCAGGCCTGGTGCCTTGTTGATTGCATCCTGCAGCTGAGGAATTGAATCCTTTAGTTGCATAACTGCAGTCAGTGCGCTTCCTGCATCCTTCACGCTAGACCATTCTTTGAGTCTTGCATTAATCCAGTCGGCTATTGCAATTGAGGCAGGAAGTCCGTTTGTGACAATATAATTCACGACCTCTGGTGCAACATGCTCGTAGGTTCCTATTGCTGTCTGTACGCTAGATATGGCACCCATTACGATGGCCATCCAGTGTCTTGTTTGCATAGGCATGAAGCTTGAATCAAAAAATGATACTAAGAGAACTAATCAGAGTTTTCCTTCCTCGTCGGCCAGAATCTCCTTTACTATTTTCTCAAGCTCGGATTTTGTCTCCTGGTGCGCCTCCATGGTTTGCGAGTCGATAAGCTTCATTGATAAGATCAAGGCCTTCTCTGTCCTGAAACTGCGCTTGTCAAGCTTCACTACCATGTCCTTCCAGGCCTTGAAGCACTGGCTCCTTGACCTGAAATATGCCATGATGGCGCCTCCAATGCATGTTGCTGCAACGACTAGAATTACCAGCATTGCCTGCTCGAAGAAAGTGAGGTTTGTAAAATCCTGCATGAGTGAAATCTCAGATTTATTTTAATTATGAACTAAATGGAGTGTTATCAATCACCTATGCGTTTACTCCCAAGCCTGCAGTTGTCGGACTGATAGATTTGTGACCATGTCTTGCAGTCAGTTGCAGTTGGGATGGAAGCAGTATTTTCACTTCCCATATTGCCAATATCTTTGCTGTACCATCATTTCCCATTACCCTAATGTACCTCATCAGGGAAGTATCAAGGTCCCATCGTATGTAATTCCATGCACCATTCGTCAGCTCAGATACGTTCATTGTCCTTTTCGTGGTCCATGTGGAGGCGTCCGGGGATGTCTGGATCACTACCTGGGTGGCAGTTGTTGTGGAGAGGTCTGGATAAATGGCAAGAGCTGATAACACCTGTGCAGAGCCGGTGTCAAAATATGCGTAGGGGTTTACCTCGCTGTTTGATACCCATTCCGTTGTTGTGAGTCCGTCTATGCATTTTGATAGCGTGATTCGCACGTTTACTGTGACGTTGGTACCTGACGAGATAGTTCCAAAAGGACTTGGACCGGTGCCATACGTATGGGATGTTGTTTTCATAGTGCCTCCATTGTTCATTTTTGCACCAAAACTCGTGCTATCTGCCTCTATAGCAACCCATACATTTCCACTTGTTGGTACGGTGCATGGAGAAATTAGTGGTATATCCAACCATCCGGTAGCTCCCGGGGTCGTGCTGTTTGTCTCACCGAGCAATGTGCCAGGACCTCCGCCTGAACCATCATCCTTGTAGATTTTCATTCTTATGTCTCCAGCTGCCGCATTTACATTTACCCCGACCTTTCGTATAGTCTGCCCTGATGTCAATCCGGTTATTTCCCATGCATATAGTGTACCTACCGAGAAGGTGGTAGTTGTACCCGTCCCACCTATCGCTATTTGATCATTGTTTGAACTGAAAGATTCGTCGGTCGGGGTGGTATAATCTCCCAAGGTTTGGTCCAAAATGTCTACCACCTCAGACGTGGCGATAGCAACGATTGAATTCACATTACCTAATTCGCTTGCAGGAACGTTTCCTGAACCGTCAAGCTCCGCATATCCGTTGTTTGCTCCACGGTTTGCACTATTTTCTGGTGTAAAACCCAGGGCTGCAGTTACCTGACCAGAAGTCAGGGTGATGATAGTACTGAAATTGTTCCATGCGCTGTTTGCCGCATTCCTCACGTAGTAGTTGTCTACTGTAAACCCTGATCCTGTGGATGTACAATATGCATGCATTCCGGCGTATGTGGTTGCAGCTGCAATGTTGGCGCCAGTATCAATCAGGACTGATTTCTGGTTGGCCCGGGCTGCAGTTATGGTGTCTCCTGTGACCCAGACACCGCCAGCACTACCCAACTTGTCCTACCTCCGGTTCCGCAGGCAAGTCTGGCCCGGTTTGCAGTTTTTCCTCGTCTATGATGGACCTTAGGATGTATTCACAGTAAACGAACAATGCAAAATCCTTCTGGCATTTGATGTCGAAAACCTCGAGGTTTGCATTGCAGTCTGGGCAAAGGCCCTTCCTTGATTCTGCAAGAATCTGCCTCAGTTCATCCTCCGTCTTTTCCTTTATCATTTCAAGAATGGATACCTTGTATTGGTTGAAATCCCGTGTATCAGTATTGTTTAGCTTCCTGTCCAGGCCTATTACCACGCTTGATGTGATGTTGTTTGCAGCAAAGAACTTCATCTCGGAGAGGACCTTTTCCGTCTGTGTTTTTATGAAATCTTGGTTTTTCATTAGTTTATCACACTGAAATCTATTACTGCGGATCCTATCGTACCTGGATAGTTTGTTACTGTAAATGAGTCGGTGATGTCGATTGTATCTGAAACCGACTCCAGGGCCCCGAGGGATACTGCATCAGTGATGTCTATTGTATCTCCCACCTGCATGATGTATTCTGGTGTAAAGTTCGTACCTGCAGTCTGGGCAGCCTGGTTTGACTGGACATAAAGCCTCAGCCAGCTCAGATAGTCCACGGCGTTTGTATCCCTTGCAACATTTGTGGCTGATGCGCTCATTTTATACCGCCGTCACCGTGAGCTGCCAGGCTATTGTAGCAGTGTTGAGTGAAGTCTTTGGAAATGATGATGAGAATAACTTTCGGCAGAGCATTGTTCCTGATCCCAGTGTGTTTGTGTCAAAAAGTCCAGTCTCATTCCAGGTGCCGTTTCCGACTGCGCTTGAAAAGAAGGTATTCCAGTATCCGACATTTGCAGACTGGGTAATGTTGGTAACCGTTATCCTCGTGATGGCCGTCTGCAGGTCCGTATCTGTCGGTGCAGGATTGTTGGTCCCAGAACCCACCCCGCAGCTCCCAAAAGCTGTTGTAGAGCCGGCGTTTAGCAGTAGAATTATTCTTGCAAGGCCTGCGTTTACTACGAGATTGTCTCCCTTGTCCTTCCACAAGACGAATTTTTCTAATTCGTTTCTTTGTCTCAATCTGAGATAATCGTCAAAAGTTGGAACCTTTTTTGCGTCAAACATGTAGGCCTCCACATGTCCAGACAGCCTAAAGCGAGACTTGGGCCGATTATACACTGCACCTGTGTTGAACCTCCTCGGATCAAAATTCAAATTCTAGCTCCTCGCCTTGCTGGAAATGTCCCAAGTTTCTTAGAATAGAATTATTTTATGGGAATGTGGTGAACCTGACCAGCTGGGTGTCCATCCAAAGCATGCCGGTAGTATCCTCGTCTGATGCCTCAAAGTTCCAGGTTATCGAGCCCAGGATGTGGAGTATCCATGATGCAGGACTGGTTGATGTGTTCATGGCCAGTCCAGAGGAAATCTTTCTTACCAGTATGGCAGAGAACGGCATGGGAATGTTGTCCGGAGTGTAGATCTTGCATTTGTAGACCTCCTTTTTGTAGTTGGTCATTTTGGATATCGACACAAGATACGGCATCAATGCCGATCGTGTGGTGATGAAGGCCTGTCTGTATGTCTCCTCGTGGAAGACCTTTGCGTTTGCCGCCGGTGCAAGGCCTGGGAGTGCCTGCTTGAGCGGGGTCTGCGTGTACTCTATGAACATGTATCCCATGCCAGTGGCCGGAGTCCAGGTTACTCCGTCTGAGCTGGTAGCCGATGTAAAGGCGGCGCCTCCTTTGTACCACGTGTACGTATTCAATGCAGAATAGGCAGGATTTGCGGGAAGTACGATCCAATACGGGTTTGGTGTGAGGTATTCTCCTGGAATGTTGACCTGGTACCATCCTGCACCGCTGATGTTTGACCTTGGTATCGACAGGGTAGCAAGGACCTGGCCTGTTGGCTTGCCCCCGTTGTCCTGGATTATCTGTATCTGCAGGTCCACTATTGGGTTGCCAACCAGACCGACATAGAGGGCTATCGAGTAGGCCATTGAATAAACAGGCGTGAATTTTTGCGCATACCATGTCGTTGATGAGAGATTGTCGCTTCCAGAGTTTGTGGTCTGCTGGACAGGTGTTCCCAGGACTGAGCCGTCTATTGCCACCTGGTTCCCACCTATTCCAATTATCCTCGCCTTGTAGTTCTCCGTAGTGTACTTGTATGATGAGGAACCGTCGCCGCTGATGTATCCTACGTTCCCCATGGTCCAGGTGGCAATCAGCGAGTCGTTTACGGAATCTGTAAAGAGCCATGTCCCAGGAGTATTGGTTCCAGGTGTAAAGTTGGGCGGAGGCGTTGCTGGCTTCATTACGAAGTTCTTGTTAGGATCTATGTAATGGACTGCGTTGCACCAGTTGTCAACCTCTGAAAGCTTGTCGTCCAGGTGTTCCATGTTTGCCATTATCTGCGCAATCCTGACGCTCTGCAGAGATGCGTCTATGTTGTTTGTGCTGAATACGACCCCCTGTGCAGCTGCAGTGATATCGTTGAATGGATATGCAAGCGTGGCCGTAAGCAGGTCTGACGTAATCTGGGATACGGTCACGTTGGGGTCGTTGGGGTCGAGTGTGATATTGTCTGAGAGGTACCTCTGCACCTTGTAATACAATACGATGCGGTTTTTCAGGACGTCGGAGCCCCAGTCCGGGCCGTCAAGCTGCACCTCCATGTAGTCCGGTGTCAGTTCGTTTACAGTGAGGTTCTCAAAGACTCCGCAGAAGACCTTGGTAAGGCTGCTTGCGCTCTTTCCTATCCAGACGTTTATTTCGTTGCCGTTCTCTATGTTGGAAAGGATGCTGTTCATGGTGCCATTTGCAAGATCTGGTGCGAATACAGTCATCTCAAAACTTCCACCTTTCGAGTCTACTGGCGGAGTAAAGCTTGCCTTTTTTATCTTGAAATCAGACAAAACAGGACTGTGAAACGGGTTGAAGTTGTAGACTGAGCCGTCGTTTTTTGTTATGGTAATCACGGGAAGTGCTGGCTGCCTTGTAGGTGCTGCAGAGCTCAAGTGAATCCAACCTCCCTGAGCATTTGTTTCAGACTGGTGTTCAGCTTGTTCTTGAAGTCGTTGTCAGATATGATGGACCCTTGCACGGTTATCGTTATGTTTACCGGGCTGCCTCCACGTCCTCCGCCCCTGGACAGCGGCGTGATGCTGACCTGTTCTGGTCCTGCCTCTCCTGCAAGGATCATTGTCGGTGTTGAGAGTACGCCTTCAAGGCCTGCAGCAGCTGCAGTGAATGTGGCCCCCTTGTACTGTGACTGGGTGTATGTTGAGGCCTCGGAAGATGAGAATCCCTCGCCTTTCAGGGTGTTGTAGTAAAGCTGGGCCCGTGTGTTTGGATCCGTTGCCTCCTGTGAGTAGGTTGTGATTATTCCCTTGTCGTAAACCTCGCCTGATGATTCTGCCCCCGAGAATATGCCATAATCTCCAGTGTTTGCAAACTGCTGCAGCTGCTGTTGTGTGATTCCTGCACCTCCTGCCGAACCATAGCTTCCAAGCGCACTTGCTATGACAGATCCTATTCCTGATGCCGAATCCATTCCCATTGAGGAAAGCAAGGATTGGACACCGGTACTACTGACGTCTAGTATTCCCTGGGTTGCAGCACCCGCCATGATGTTCTGCGCCTGCTGCTGCAGTTGCGGTCCCACGGATTGCAGCTGCTGGAGTTTTGCCTGTGCATCACGTACACCTTGCACTATACTGTCGAACCCTGCCATGTCTCCCATGTTGACATTGGGATTTGCGTTTAGGTAAGGCATCACTGAGTTGGTCCAATCCTTTTCATTTTGTATGGCTTGATTGAATTGCTGCTGGGCCTGTGCTATCTGGTTTGGAAGATCCTGAATCTGTTGGTTGACAGTTTGTAAGGCTGCACTTACTGCGTCCTGTTGGGCCTTTTGTGCTGCAGTCATTGCTGTGGTCAGACTGCTTATTCCGGACGAAACTAGGGCCGAACCTGCCTGAACTGCAGTCGTGTTTGCAACAAGGCTATCATTGAGCGGCGCTACCGATGTGTTGATGGTCACAAGGCCAGAGTTTGCGGCGCTTAGGGTTGCCGCTGCCTGTCTCTGTGCATCAAGTATCTGTGACGTCGTGCTGCCTGTCACTAGCTGCTGTTCAAGCTGCTGCTGTGCCGTCTGCTGCAGTGGATTTGATCCGCCAGGAAGACTTCCGGTAAGCAGCATCTGGTTTATGTTTCCGGCACTTGTGCTCGATGGAGATGTCTTGGGGCTTGCTGACCCAAGGCCAATCTCTGACATT
>DATFCV010000024.1:0-2494 GCA_035252645.1 Nitrosotalea sp.
CATCAATTTCATCGGCATTACTGGTCAAGTCCACTCTATTATTTTGCATAGTCTTACCTTTATTATAATATCTCACATAAGGGATTAGTTTTTATTATTATCACATCAGAGTCTTTTCCATTTTTAACCACTTTATCATAATCAGATTTTGAGCATGCTACTATAATTGTGGTCTTATCATTATGGAAAAGATCAAGGCCAGGACCCTCTTGTACCTCTACATCTCCTATGTAGTCACGGAGTTTGGTAACAAGGGAATTTAACATATCTACTTTGTCTCCTCTCATCTCATAGGAATCTTGTGTCCAGACTAGGACCACTCTAGTTCTGCTTGCTTTAAGCTCATTTTTCTTTAAAGTAGATCTGATCTCGTCGATGAGTCTTTTAACATATCCTTCAATTCCCTTTATACTTCCATTTACTAAATACATCATGGTACCTGCTCCTTCAACAGATGTGCCAAGAGATCTCAGATCATACAGTCCATTAGTAATGTCATCCAAAAATAGATCCTTGTAATCAGTGAATACAAGATCATTTCTTGTAGATGAATCTTGTGCAAATTTACAAACCTCAAGTATACTTGCTAAGCTTGAAAATTGTGTCAAGACCTTTATTGCGTGAATAATTTCAGCAGAAGGTATAGACACAAATTTTTTTGTCTTTTTTTCCACTTCCAGTAATTTACCTAGCTTATCGTCAGCCTTTCCATTGAAGGAGCCTATTATTTCTGGAGTGTGTCCTTTCGAAAGAGGATAATAAAAATACGATATTCCTTTTCCCATTTCAAGTCCAGTAATATGTTCCAAAAGTGATATGGTTTCATTATTACCACCGATTCCTGTTGGGAGATTGTAGATAACTGATCCGCCTTTTTTCATGGGGGATGTAGAATCTTTGAATTTTGAATGAATTTCCATTTTTGCTTCTTGCCCGGTTTTTCTAATTCTCGGGGCAAAGAAAAGATATTCAGCGTGAGATATTGCTACATCAATTGGTTCTACACCAAGCAAGGGTTCATCTTCTTTTAGTGATGTGACATTTGGATATGTTTTAGCTATTTCTGCCTTGAGCGAAATTGCCATATGTGCAGATTCATCTACAATGAAGACATCTGCTCCTTTTATTGCCATTTGGCATGCAATTGAGTATCCCTCAGTACTAAGCCCATAAACAACGATCTTTGTTGCTACCAAATCATCCGAACTAGGAGTATAGGCTAAGAAAAACTTTTTCCACCCTCAGATTCTATCCAAAATGTTTGAAAATTTGGATTGATATACTTACTCCAAAACACCTGCTATTTTTGGAGCCAATGATGCAAAAACTGAGCAAAAATCACAAAATACTGTGTACTTCAAGAAATTATGGTCAAGTAATGGACCTTGCAAGGATAAAAGGCATCAAACTGCTCGTGGTGGGCAGGCACGGGGGTTCGGCTCGAAAGGACAAGCTGCAGGCAAGCGCCCGCCGGATTGACCTCCTGACCGACATAGTATCAAAGTTTTCACCCGATTTGGCAATCAGTGCAGGGTCGCCGGAGGCTGCAAGGGTGGCCTTTGGCCTGGGGATAAGGCATGTGGCCTTTTCTGACTCGCCCCACGCCGAGGCGGTTATGAGGCTTACCGTCCCGTTTGTTCAAAAGCTTCTCATACCCTGGGTAATCCCAAAAGAGGAATTTGCAAAGTATGGAATTTCGAAAAATGACATAGTCCGGTACAAGGCAATTGATGCAGCGTCAATAGTACGGGAAAACTCAAGTGTCAAGCCTGCCAAGTTTGGAAACAACAGAAAGACCGTTGTCATAAGGCTGGAAGAATCTGCGGCGGCCTATGTGCTTGGCAAGAAGAGTGTCAGCGGCAGCATAATTGCCGAGTTTGCAAAGGAAGGAGACAGGTACAACGTCATTGTCCTGGCAAGATACAAGGACCAGGCAGACAGGATACGAAAGAAATTTGGAAAAAGGGTAAGGGTCGTGGGCAGGGCAGTAGACGGCAAATCCCTCCTTTCCGCCACAAGCCTCTTCATAGGCTCCGGGGGTACGATGACTGCCGAGGCAGCACTGATGGGCGTTCCTACAATTTCCTATGATGCAGTCCCAAACCACATAGAAAAATACCTAGTAAGGGCGGGCCTTGCAAGGAGGGAGACGGATGCTAGGAAGATAGTAAGCCTTGCAAAAACAATGCTTGAAAGGCGGGGTGACAACAAAGAGCGCGCACGTAAGATCCTGGCCTCGATGGAAGACCCGTACCCAAAGCTGCTTTCCGTAATCAGGTCGCCCTAGACTCAGGCGCTAACCAGTGTCTTGTAGAGCGCGATTGCAGAATCCTCGTCCTTCTCGCCCACTATCACTGCCGAGCCCCTCTTGAGGAAGCTTACGTAGATGTCGTTTGTCGACATGGAGAGGCCAAGCTCTCCCTGGTTCTGCACCTTGAAGCCCTTTGTGGACGCGAGGTTTGTGATCTTTGGCACGTCAATCTCAATCATCTTT
>DATFCV010000025.1:0-78345 GCA_035252645.1 Nitrosotalea sp.
CTGAGCTTGATTCTGCCCCATACATAAGTCCGGAAGAGATCATCAAGAGCATTCCAAAAAACATCGATACGATAAAAAACAACATGCGAGTTTTCTACCGGAACTTCAAGATGGAGTTCAATCTTTGACAAAAGTTTAATGCCGTTTTAAACTCTCTTAAACCTGTCCTATTCTTTTGGATTCTTTTTCATCCGAGCTTTGACTAACTTCTTTATGAGCGCCACAGGAATTTTTTTGTCAAGAGGCAGGTGCACTGCCGATTTTGTCGTCGTATAACCCTTCAAATCCTTCTTGTGCTCGGCTATGATAGGCGGTGGCAAGTACAGACCGATATGTTTGCTCTGCAAGCCGAACCAAGCAATGCTTCTTTCAGCCCACGAGAGATCTCCTTTGAAGGCATAGTATGGCATCTGGTAACTTATGCTCTCTACCGCAGAGGGGACAACACCCCTTATTGCTGCGCGAACAGCCCTTAGTTTGGCCTGAACCTCTTTTGGTGCGCTTGCAATGTATGCGTCAACATCTTTCAGCAATTTCTCACAACATCATCTGTAACAAAATTAAGCTTTAATAGATTTAAGTTTTGGATAAAATCTAAAAGTTAGTTTACCGACAAATGAATTGTCATAATAAAAGCAGATTCCTCGGATAGGATTTTCTCTATTTTGACAAAAGTTTAATGCCGTATTAAACTCTCTTAAACCAAGTTTCTAAGATTTAATCCTCAATAGTACAATTATTGATTGGGAATGTACTTGATACCGATGTTACTTAGACCTACAATGTTGTATTGATAACTCATAAGAGGGCATGCAAAAATCTTGTTTACCCAAGGGAAATCATTCACAGTAATGTTTGATTGATTGTTGTACCCCACTGCAAATGGCATACCTGAACAAAATATAGTTAATCCATAGAAGCCTGTCTGATTACCTGTTTTTATCCAATATACTATGGTAGAATTTCCTTTTGGTATTGTATTGTTTTCAAAGTCACTCCAAGTTGTAATGCCTGTGGCATTTTGATTCATGTTATTTGCGTTAGAGGCTCTGATTCCTAACGGTGCAGGAAAATCATTAAAATTGGAATATCTCACACATATCTTCCCAATAGAGTTCACAGGCATGTATAGCACAGCAACTCCCGTATTTGATTGCGGGTAAGGAGTATCACATGTTGTATAGTATTCGTTTGTTGAGATTCCAGTGCCAAATGTTGTTGCCCAACCACGTTTAACAAGTTCCTTCCCTGTTTCTATTTTTACACATGCTGGAGAACTATCTCCTGCTTTTATTATTAGATAAAGACCTTCTTCGCATTTTATGTAGTGAGTTGCAATACCTGACTTGAATTGCTTTAACGGAGAAGGTGTTGTTTCAGACTGTGCTACTACTGCATTACCGCTTATAACAAGGACGACGACCAAAATTGCAATTATTGAAAGAGGTAGAGTTTTCAAAATATACCGTTCTTCAATCTCCAAACTTTAAAAAACTGGCGTAGATTCCCACAGTAAGATTGTTCTAAGAGAAGCAAATTCTTAGATCGTATCTTCCTCGATTTTGACAAAAGTTTAATATAATGACGCCAAGACTCGGATCTCGTCATGAGTACAGTTACCAAAGTTTTCGAAGAAACAATAGCAACCGATCACAAGGTAATCACCGAGGATCTATCAAAAGCAGTCTTGAAAAAATACGGAATCAAAGTTCCGGGTTATGCCCTTGTTAACAATGCCAAGGAGGCAACAAAGGCGGCCAAGAAGCTTGGCTACCCGCTTGTAATGAAGGTGGTTTCACCACAGATTCTGCACAAAACTGACGTCGGGGGAGTAAAGGTTGGCTTGCAAAACGAGAAGGAGGTAAAGAAGGCCTTTACGGACATGTACTCTCGCCTCTCAAAGAAAAAGGGCGTCCACCTTAAGGGAATTCTTCTTGAGAAAATGGTGCCTCAGGGCGTAGAGCTAATCGTAGGTTTACAAAATGACCCGCAGTTTGGCCCGGTCATAATGGTAGGCCTAGGTGGCGTTCTTACTGAGATTTTCAAGGATGTGGCATTCAGGATGCTTCCAATAACCACAGAAGATGCCAAGTCAATGCTCGCTGAGCTCAAGGGTTCAAAGATCCTCCAAGGCTACAGGGGAAGCAAGCCAATAGACCTAAACATGCTTGCAAAAGCTCTGGTTCAGATAGGGAAGATTGGAGTCGACAATGCAGCATATTTTGACAGCGTCGATTTCAACCCAATTGTAGTATATCCAAAGTCGTATTTTGTAGTAGATGCAAAGATAATTCTCAGGAAGGAAGGCAAGAAGGACTCCATTTCAAAGGAGCAGCCCAACATCGAGTTTATGGAAACCTTCTTCACACCACAGTCTGTGGCGCTTGTAGGCGCCTCTGCGACCCCAGGCAAGGTAGGTAACTCAGTCCTCGACAGCATTGCAAAGCACGACTACAAGGGAAAAGTCTACCCCATAAACCCGAAGGCAGATGAGATATTGGGTCTAAAGTGTTACCCAACCCTGGATGCCATTCAGGAGCCAGTTGATTTGGTAGTAATATGTGTAGACCTGTCAATCACACCGCCAGTCCTTGAAACCTGCGCAAAGAAAGGGATTCACAATGTTGTAATAGTTTCCGGCGGAGGAAAGGAGCTTGGTGGAGAAAGAGCAGCATACGAGGCCGAGGTAAAGAGGCTGTCAGAGCAACACAAGATAAGGATAATCGGACCAAACTGCATCGGGATGTTCAATGCAGCAAACAGGCTAGACTGTGCATTCCAAGGCCAGGCAAGAATGATCCGTGCACGAGAGGGTCCAGTGGCACTTTTGTCCCAGAGCGGTACCATGGGAATCAGTTTCCTGGAGACCGCAGACACGTTTGGACTTTCCAAGATGGTAAGCTATGGCAACAGGTCGGATGTGGACGAGGCCGACATGATATGGTATCTGGCTAACGACCCCCAGACCAAGGTCATCGCACTGTATGTAGAAGGCTTCGGAGACGGACGCAAATTCATAGAAACTGCAAAGCGCGTCATGAAGGAAAAGAAAAAACCTATCGTAATTTGGAAAAGTGGTAGGACCACCCTAGGTGCAAAGCAGGCAGCCTCGCACACAGGATCACTTGGAGGCTCAAACGCAATAATCATGGGCGCATTCAAGCAGGCAGGAATTATCTCAGTAGACAGCTACCAAGAGCTTGCCTCAGTCGTCAAGGCATTGGCCTGGCAACCAGCAGCAAATGGAGCAAGAGTAGGCCTTGTAAGCAACGGTGCAGGACCAATGATTGGAGCAATAGACCAATTTGAAAGGTTTGGCCTGGAGCTTGGAAGGGTTTCCGAGTCCACGCTAAAGGAAATGAAGGAACACTATCCTGTCACTTATCCGGTCGGAAATGGAAATCCTGTTGACGTCACAGGTGGCGCCAACGCAGACGACTACAGGTATGCCATCCAAAAGTTCATGGATGATCCTAACATAGATATCGTTATGCCATGGTTCGTGTTCCAGGATGATCCCCTTGAAGAAACCATCATTGATTACCTAGGCGAGTTTTCAAAACAGGGCAAAAAGCCCCTGCTTGTAGGAGGAAACGGTGGGCCATATACACAAAAAGTATCCGCGCTCATCGAGAAGAACCAAGTACCGGTATATGACGACATCAGGAACTGGGTCGCCACGGCTTCTGCTCTCCATCAATGGGGAAAGCATAGGCCAGACAAGGTTTAATTTCCGCAGAGTTTTGGAGTTTCTACATGTCTCTTGTTAACGTCTCAAAATCTGACGGGATATGCACCGTCAAGATAAATCGCCCAGATAAGCTAAACGCCATGAACTCCGAGGTTGCAACTGAGATAATCAAGGTATTCAAGGACATAGAGACCGACGACTCGGTAAAGGTCGTTGTGCTTACAGGTGAGGGAGACAAGGCTTTTTCGGCAGGAGCTGACATTGCCTACATGTCCACGATTTCCCCAATCGAGGCCGAATCTTACGCAAAGGTAGGACACCTCCTAACATCAACTGTGGAAAACTGTAGCAGACCCACCATTGCGGCAATAAACGGCTTTGCGTTAGGAGGGGGATGCGAGCTTGCGCTTGCATGCGACATAAGAATAGCTGCCGATACCGCAAAGCTAGGACAGCCAGAGGTAACAATCGGCGTTTGTCCAGGATGGGGCGGGACACAAAGGCTTCAGAGGATAATTGGAATATCACAGGCAAAGGATCTGATATACACTGGCAGGATGGTGAAATCAGACGAGGCAAAGGAGTTGGGCCTTGTGAACAAGGTTGTCGAGCTTGCCAAGCTGATGGAAGAGACTACAAACTTTGCAAAGATGATTGCCCAGAATTCCGCCATGGCGGTAAGGATGTCAAAGGTGGCCATAAACAAGGGCAGGAACTCGGACATCGACACAGGGCTTGCCTTGGAACTGTACACTTGGGGCTTGTGCTTTACACACCCAGACAGATCCGAGAGAATGACGGCGTTTGTAAACAAGTCAAAGAAATAGATCCATTCTGCCGCCCTTCGCAGTCTATTCCTAATATGGTCGGTATGAAAAGATTATTATAATTTAAAGGCCGACTATCCCTTATGAGCAACACTCAGGCAACAAAACCGATAACAATCACGCCAAAAGCTGCAGAGAAGGTGTCTGCTTTCATGAAAGAAGAGGCTGAAAAGCCAGAATTTCTGAGAGTTTACGTGCAGGGCGGCGGATGCTCAGGATTGTCTTATGGAATGGGCTTTGAAAAGAAGGCCGAAGAGGACGATCTCGTAATCGAAGAAAATGGCGTAAAGATGCTAGTTGACAGCTATAGTGCCGACTATCTAAAAGGCGCAAGTATAGACTACATCGAAAGCCTAATGGGCGCGGGATTTAAGATAAACAATCCTAACGTGACCAAGTCGTGTTCATGCGGTCACTCGTTTAGCACATCCTAGATTCCGATTCTTTAATTTTTATTTTCTAGCCGGTACGGTAAAGTCTAGACGGTAATGAGCGTCATGGTAGAGAGTACGTTTGGCACCTTTCGTATGTTTCCTGTTATTATTTTTTCAAGAATTGTAGAGTCCGGACTTTCAATCTCAACTATGATGTCATAAAGGCCAAGCACACCCGTGACACCTTTTATTCCCGGTACCTCGAGAAGTTTTTTTATTATCTGGGATTCTTTCCCGGTCTCGCAGTGAATAGCTACGAAAGCCTTAGTCATATCGCGTAGAAATTTTCTGCTTACGGCCAGAGGCCCCTTGCGTCGTATGCTTCCAGCACCCTACCCACGGCGAGTATCATGCTTGCCTTTCTCATGTCAACGTTGTGTTTCTTTGACAGTGCATACGTGTCGTTGAACCCCTTGACGATGTGGTGTTCCATCTTTCCCGCAACCTCGTCAAATGACCAGTAGTATCTCTGAAGGTTCTGCACCCACTCCAAATACGATATGCATACACCGCCAGAGTTTGCCAAGATATCAGGTATTACCATTACCTTGTTTTTGTACAAGATTTCATCGGCTTCAGGAGTAGTTGGCCCGTTTGCAGCCTCGCCTATAATTTTACAGTCAATATCCTTTGCAATCTGCGGCGTAATCTGGTTCTCAAGGGCCGCCGGTATGAGCACGTCACACGGGGTAGTGAGAAGATCCTCAGTTGAAATCTTCTTGGTCCCAGGATAGCCAACCACGCTTCCCGTCTTGTTCTTGTATTCCAATACTTTTTTGGAGTCAAGGCCCTTCGTGTTGATAATAGAACCCTTTGAATCGCTAACTGCAATTATTTTTGCCCCCATCTTCTCAACGTATTCCGCCGCAAATGTTCCCGCATTCCCGTATCCCTGAATTACGACTCTTGCACCCTTTAGCTTCAGTCCAAGTTTCTTTGCGCCTTCTCTTACACAGTATGAAACTCCTAGTCCCGTTGCAACGTTTCTTGCCTGCGAGCCACCGATTGGAATGGGCTTGCCTGTTATCACTGCAGGCTCCGCCTGACCATGCATCATACTATAAACATCCATTATCTGGGCCATCTCCTTGCCTGTTGTGTAAACATCAGGGGCAGGAATATCCTTCCCCGGGCCGATTATTTCCGAAATAGCGTAAGCATATCTCCTAGTGAGTCTCTCTTTTTCACCTGCTGAGAGCCTTTTTGGATCACAGATTATTCCTCCCTTGCCACCACCAAATGGAACGTCCACTATGGAACACTTCCAGGTCATCCACATCGATAGTGCCTTGACCTCCTCTATTGTAACGTCAGGATGATACCTTATTCCTCCCTTGAAAGGACCCCTGAAATCGTTGTGTTGTGATCTAAAGCCTGTGAAAACCTTGATTCTTCCATCATCCATTTTAACCGGCAGTGATACTGTCAATACTTTTTTTGGACTTGCAAGCATCTCATGCACGCCGGGATCAAGCTTCAAAATTTTTGCAGCAGATGCAAGTTGCTTGAGTGCATTCTGCCATGGATCTATCTTGGTCAAACCCTACTCATATGTCTCAATAGGTATTGTATTTAAATTTGTTGAGAAAGATCGGGTCTTATTTTTCCTGTTTTTCCGATCCGCCACTGTTTCCTTGCGCCCCAAGTTTTGAGAAAATTTGAGTTCGAAGATCTTCATCAGTCTTGTTGGCAGAGTCGATGCCAAGAGTCTTTGCCATGATTTCTAGTTTCTGCCTTTCCGAGGCTGCAGGACCCTCTATTGGAAGCGGGTTAAAATCTCCCTTTGCCTTTCGAATCTCATCCTGTACCGTGCTTTTTGTCTTATTGAATTCTCCGACTATTTTACCAAGTTTTCTTGATGCTTCAGGCATGCGTTTTGTCCCAAGCAGCATGACCAATGCAACAAAGGCTATTACTATCCAGTCGTTGCCCATGATAGTAAGGGCAAAGTCTATCACAGGCAAATTTGTGCAATTTCCAAAATTAAAGGTTTAGACCAGCCAAAATCCATAGCAAGGGCACAGATTACTTGTAGGCGGCAATTATTACCGCCCCGCCCATCATACCTGTGTCAAATTCCACCCTTGCAAACTTTTCAAGAAGGAGGGACTTGAGAACCTTGTTCTGGGGCCATACCTTGTAGGTGTCATAAAGTGCGGCAAATTTCAGCCCCAGCCTCCCCCCGACTAGCAGTGCAAGAATCGGAAGTATGGCCCTGAGGTAGAAAGTTACGCCGGCCCTTATCAGAGTGTTGTCTGGCTTGCCAAGATCAACTATTACGAATCTTCCGCCGTTTTTTAACACCCTGTGTATTTCCGAAATTGCAGTGCGCAGGCTGATGGCATCACGCAGGGAGTACCCGCAGAGTACGGCGTCAAAGTTTTCGTCCCGAAACGGTATGTGCTCAAACACACCGCAGGTGAGAGAGGGCGGCTTGGAGAAAAGCCTCCCTGTGTTTTTCAACATAGGCCTCAAGGGATCATAAAGCGAGATTCGGACTTGGTCATCGCATAGTTGCATCGCCGTTTTGGACATGTTACCAAAGCCAGACCCTGCATCAAGAACCGCATCCCCTTTGTTTACCCTCCCGCGGATTCCTTGCTCCCTGAATTCACGGTCTTTTCCAAGCGAGATGAACGAGTTTACCCTATCATATACAGGAATTATCTGCTCTAGAATTTCAAGTACCTGCCCCCAGTTGCTTCCAAGACCCACGCTTATCCAAAAAATGTTGCTTATTATATGTCAATCAGGATTTCATTTCAGAAATCACTGCAGTCACCCCTTCTTGGTATGATGGATACGACATCTTGCAAATATTCAAGACCTTTGCGTTCGACGTCTTGGTGGATGTGGTAAGCAGCGTCACAAAATCCGAACCCAGAGCCGCCTTTGCAAGGAAGGCAGGAATGGTTCCTGGCTTTGCCACCCCGAGTTTGGAGCACGTGTAGTTTACAAATTCCGAGAAAAGGACGGGGCTGGAATCAGTCACGATAAACGATTGGTTGGTCTGGTTTTTTTCCGCCATTGCCACCAGTGCAGAAACGGCGTCGTCCACATGTATCAAGGTCCTGTAATACCTTCCCGACCCGAGGATCTTAAACGAGTTCCTCCTGAGCCTCTCCACCATCATAGACTTGAACCATCCTCCGTTTCCGTAGACATCCCCCAAGTACGCTACCGAAAAAGGGATTCCATACTGCCTGCAGTTTTCCTCAAGGTACTCCTGGGCTTCTAACCTAATCTTGGCGTATTCCGTGTGAGGGCTTGGCTTGGTATTCTCGTCAATCAAATTACCTTTCGTATCACCAAACACGCCCAAGCCTGAGATGTAAATGAAAAATTTGGCCTTATCCCGTACCTTGCTGAAAAGATTCACCGTGCCGTCAAAGTTCACCCTACGTTGGAGTTTCCTGTCCTTCTCACCGGGCCACACCGCAGCCAGATGATAAACCACGTCGTAGGAGTCATCAAAATCAAAATCAGGATACGAAAGGTCCCCTGTAACCACCTTTGAGCCCGCCGTTTTCCCCTGCCGGACAAGCGAGGTTACCTGTTCACCCCTCGAAACAAGCCTGTCGACCAACCTCGATCCCACAAATCCTGTCGCTCCCGTGACAAGTACAGCCAATACAAGCCATGGGAGTCTCTTGCTTAAAGGGTTGACCAAAAGAGGCGTTTTACCGCCAACCAAAAATTAAATCATCCACGGTCCTTTTGTCCCATGTTGCAAACATGTCCAAAGTGCAAGTCCAAGATTGAGGTCCAGAAAACATTCAACCAAAAGATCCTATTTACGTGTAGCAAATGCAAGATAGAAGATGTCGTAGACCATAAAAGAAACATCGATGAGGCCTACCTAGAGTTCCTACTAAGGTTTGACAGCGGCACAATTCCCTCTGGCAAGGAATCTCAAAATTCTCTTGAAAGAGAGGGGCTTGTCCAGGACGAGCAGTCCATTAAGAAAATGATAGGAGATGCAAAGATAGACGAGATTACCAAGTCGGTCCTTTTTTCAAAGAAGCATTATGTGTCATATTTTAGGCACATCATCGAACCGGAGCCAGAAATGGGCTCCTTGGTCGAAGACTCGGGATTGGATGAGAGGACCGTAGACGCCCTCAAGGCCAAGGGAATTGTGAGTTTCTACAAGTTTCAAGAGGATGCCATTCGCGACATAATGATTGGGAAAAACGTGGTCATAACAGCCCCTACCGCATCGGGTAAGACCGAGGCTTTCGTAATTCCCATATTGCAAAAAATTTCATCCTTGCCGCCAAAGCAGGGGGTTCAAGCACTTTTTGTTTACCCCACAAAGTCACTTTCAAGAGACCAGTTTCCCAAGATCAAGGACTTGGCTGAGCGAGTTGGGCTGAGAATTGCCGTGTTTGATGGGGACACGGCTGAGGCAGACAGAAGGACAGTGCTCGAGTCCCCGCCAGAAGTACTCGTTACAAACTTTGACGTGTTGCATTACCATCTTTGGCACAGGACCAAGTTTGCTTCGCTGCTGACTTCTGTCAGGTTCCTTGCAGTAGACGAGGCTCATGTCTATTCCGGAATTTTCGGTTCCAACGTACACTATATCATCAAGAGGTTGAAGAGGATATGCCCAAGGGTCCAGTTTGTAGCCTCGTCGGCAACGCTTGAGAATGCCCTTACTTTCTGCCAGGACCTCTTCGGGGCCCAGATGGTACATGTTTCAGGATCAGGCAAAAAGGGCAGGATAGAATTTTGCATGCTGTTTCCATCGCTTACTACGCAGAGAGCCCTCATGATAGACGTACTCAGGAAGCTCGCAGCAAAAAAGCACAAGACCTTGGTCTTCAGCAATTCCCACCTCAACTCAGAGCTTTTAGCCCTCCAGGCAAGGAGGCAGAAAGTTGACATCAAGGTACACAGGGCTGGCCTGATGGCAAACTACAGAAAGTCGGTTGAAACCCTTTTCAAAAACGACAAGCTGCTTTCAATCTCTGCAACTCCAACACTTGAGCTTGGAATCGATGTGGGAAACGTTGACGGGGTGATTTCGTCCACCATACCTGTAAACCGCCTGCTCCAGAGGATAGGTCGAGCCGCAAGAAAGGGCCAGGACGGTTTTGCGTTTCTGGTGCTGGGAAATGACCCGATATCACAATATTACAAGAACCACCCCATGGATTACTTTGAAGATGTGGAGAAGATATACATCGATCCAAAAAATCCATTCGTCGAGGAGTTCCAAGTCCTTGCCATGGCATGCGACAAACCGATTGCAAAACACGAGCTTTTGGAGCACACAGATGTCATCAAAAAACATCTCGCCGTAGGAAACCTTGCCATCGTTGATAACAGATACGTGCCCAACCTGGAACAGATCAAGGCTCTTCTTGAGGATTACAGCATAAGGGGAATAGGAAGATCAATCGACATCTTCCTCAACGGAAAAAAGGTGGGGGACAGAATCCTTCCAATAGCCCTCGAGGAGCTTCACCCTTCGGCAATCTATTTCCTTGCCGGCACGCGGTACCGAGTCAGGGAACTTGGCTACCCAAAAAGCATGTCGGCAAAGCTCGAAGCCTTGCCCAGAAACTACCCGTATTACACAAAGGCATTGACAGAAGAATGGCCCACAATAGAGACCATTTATGAAAAACGCATAGCAAACGGCGTGGAAGTAGCCTTCTGCAAACTGCACATACAGAAGCGTGTCTACGGGTATGTCAACATGGAGCTTGGTCAGGAGGTGGGCCAAGGACAAAAGATCATGCTTGAGGAACCTCTGGACTATGATTTTGTCACAAAAGGCATAGTCTTCAAGGCACCAAGACCTCTTGGCGAAATCTCAAGGTCTGAAAATGAAGAATATACAGAGGCCAGCGGCTATCATGCAACCGAACACATCGTTATCGAGGGCAGCAACATGATTACCGGAGGGGCATCGCAGGATCTCGGAGGCATCTCACTTGGAATTTCAGGCCTTATTTTCGTGTATGACTCTGCAATAGGTGGAAACGGAGCAAGCAAGGCCCTTTATGACAGGCTTGAGAGGGCCTTTGAGCGTAGCCTCCACATTGTTAAGGAATGTCCGTGTAAAAACGAGGCAGGATGCCCCCGGTGCACTTTTTCCTACAGATGCGGAAACAACAACGAGTATCTGCACAAACTTTCCTCTACAGAGATCCTACAGCGCATAACCGATGGCGAGAAAACGGAGATTACCGCCCCAGCGGAGGGAGACAGGCCGCTCGTATAACAACCTCGGACTGTTTTTACCAACGACGGCAAATAAGTAGAAATATCTGATATGAAGACTGGAATGTATCCATGGAAAAGGTTGCAGTTGTCACAGGCAGCTCAAGTGGCATAGGGTTTGAAACCGCGCTTGCATTGGCAAGGGAAGGATATTTCACATATGCCACCATGCGAGACACCAAAAAAGGGGGAAATCTTCTCGAGGAGGCAAAAAAAGAGAACCTGAAGGTCGAGGTGCTCGGACTAGATGTAGACAAGGAGGAAGACGTCAAGGCATGCATAAAAAAAATTCTCGACGACAAGAAGAGAATCGACGTGCTTGTCAACAACGCAGGTTATTTCTTGGTGGGCTGCCTGGAGGACGTCACAATAGAGGAGGTAAAGGCCCAATTTGAGACCAACTTTTTCGGCATAATAAGGATGATCCAACATGTCCTGCCCACCATGAGAACTCAAAAGTCCGGCATTATTGTAAACATAAGCTCGGTTGCCGGAAGGATTGGGTTTCCAGTGACTCCGGCATACATAAGCTCCAAGTTTGCCCTAGAGGGACTAAGCGAGTCAATGCGGTACGAACTTGCCCCTTTTGGAATAAAGACCATAATAATAGAGCCTGGCGTGGTCAAGACCAACCTTTTCACCTCCCTGAAAAAAACTACCAAGCCCGATTCTGTTTACAAGAACATAACTGAAAAGGTGCTCCAGGGACTGAACTTGATGTGCGAGATGGGAACGCCTCCACAGGAAGTGGCAAGAACAATAGTCTCCGCAATAAGATCCGAAAACCCACTCCCTAGGTATCCAGTGGGCAATGATGCCATGATGTTCCTCGAGGCCAAAAAGAACAAGACAGACATAGAGTTTGAAAATTACATGAAAAAGGAGCTCTACGACTAAATCCTTTCCAATTATAGGAAATTTCAGACTGTTCTTATATCAATAATTTAAAAATTCCCTAAAAATTCCATATTATTTTTGAATAGATTGATATACGTCAGAAAGTCAATTTTTGTCAAAGTCAACAGATTTAGGCAAAAAAGCAGTGAAATTGAAAAATGAAATGGAAGACATTACAACATAACGGGATTGCGTTCCCCCCGCCGTTTGAATCAAGGGGCATAACGGTCAGGATAAAGGGAGAGAAAGTACCGCTTAACTTGGATGCCGAAGAAATGGCATACCAGTGGGCGAAGAAGAAGGACACGCCCTACGTTAAGGACGCCGTATTTCAGAAGAACTTCTACCAGGCTTTCAGCAAGGTCCTTCCAGACAAATACAGAAAGACAAGTTTTTCCGACATCGATTTTTCCGACGCGTTCAAGATAGTAGACAAGGAAAATGACTCGAAGCTAATTGTTACAAAGGAACAGAAGAAAAAGATCGCAGCTTCAAGGAAAGAAATCAAAGAGAAGATGAAGGCGACATACGGAAAGGCAATAATGGATGGCAAGGAGGTGGATGTTGCAAACTGGATGGCCGAGCCGCCTGGCCTTTTCATAGGCCGAGGCGACCACCCGCTTAGGGGTAGCTGGAAACCGAGAATAACTGAGAAAGATGTTACGTTGAATCTAGGGAAGGATGCAAAGGTTCCCCCGGGCAAGTGGGGAGAGATAATCCATGAGCAGGACTTTATGTGGCTTGCAAGCTGGGAGGACAAGCTTACAGGAAAGAGGAAATACGTCTGGCTCTCAGACACCTCAGATCTAAAGCAGGCGCGTGACAAAATGAAGTATGAGAAGGCAAACAAGGTCTTGTCAGACATTAACACTGTAATCAACAAATTGCGGACAAAATTGTCCGACAAGGATGAGAAGGTGAGAAGGATTGCCACGGTGAGTTATCTCATTTACAAGACCGCAATGAGGGTGGGAGACGAAAAGGACAAGGATGAGGCAGATACCGTAGGTGCCACTACCCTTCGTGCGGAACATGTAAAGCTAAAGCCAAATGTCATAGAGTTTGACTTTCTTGGCAAGGACAGCGTAAGGTGGCAAAAGCCCCTGCCAGTAGGAGAGCAGGACAGGGTATTTTATGAGAACGTGAAGAAGCTACTGGAAAAGAAGAAGCCAGGAGATCAAATTTTCCACGATATCAATTCAAGGCATGTCAATGAATTCCTTGGAACCCTTGCCAAAGGCCTCACAGCAAAGGTCTTCAGGACATACCTTGCCACTACAGTAGTCCTAAACTACCTCAAGAAAGACGAGAAACTTGACTCCAAGTCAGAGAATTACAAGATATACCATGCAAGGCTAGCAAACCTAGAGGCCGCGATAACATGCAACCACAAGCGTACAATACCCAAAAATTTTGAGGAATCCCTACAAAAAAAGAAGGATGCTTTGAAAAAGCTCAGAGAATCTGTAACAAAGACCGAAAAGCAAGAAAAAAGGAAAGCATTGCGAGAGGAAAAGATGCGCCTCAACATAGAACTGACAGAGAAGACGCGGGATTACAACCTTGGTACGTCCCTTCGAAACTACATCGATCCACGTGTTGTCAAGGCGTGGTGCGACCATGTCAAACTGGACTGGGAGAAGCTCTACACGAGTGCACTTCAGAAGAAGTTCCAGTGGGTCGCAAAGGAACAGCTAAACTGGAAAGACCTTGCCAAACGATATGCGGAAGCGCAAGCCTAGCAGCGTCTTACTTTGTCTTACATTGAATACCCCCTGATTATATTTTGCCAAATACAAAATACATCATGACAAACCTAAGACATGAGGACCAAGAACCAAAGGATCTCTTGCCGTTTGCATTCGTGTTGGGAATGGTTGCGATAGTGGCCGTAATGTCAACCATGGTCTGGCCCATCTGGAACCTCTTTCCACAATACGTGACTGAGCAAGTAAAAGTGGTCTCGGTGGACCAAAGTGGAGTCTGGGCAGATACCCAGGACAACTACCTAGTGAAGCTTTCAGGCACATATCACAACGTCCAGCCAGGTCAACACATCATGGGAACCTATGATGTCAAGATCAAAAACCGAATGAATACCTTTGGTTAGTTGAAAAAATGCAAGAGCAGTAGTTTGGCCCAAGAACGTTTTTGGGCCAAGTTTTTTCAATCAGAAAACCGCAGAACAAACGTGTTTTTGTTATATTTCACGTCTATCTTTTTATGAAATAATTCTTCAAAAATCAGTTCCAGAACGGTCTTGTTATAAATCGACCAATTTTTACCCAATTCGTGCTTCATAACATAGGTGTGGGTTCCATTATCCGACATGTGACTTACCTGTACTGATGAGTTTACCATCTGGACTTCGAACCAGGACATGAATGAAGTAGTGTCAATAGCCCCCTTCATAAACAGGGCCACGTCACGCATCTCGTCTTTGCCAATGGTCCTTGCAAGATCTACAACCTCCTTCTCCTTCAAATTTTCAAAAATTTTCACGAAAACGGCCTTGTTGAGGCCCACCATCCCTATCCTTGGTTGATAAATGTCCCATTCCAAAAATCTCCGCATGGCTTGGGTTGCGAGGGTGTTTGTGCTTACCTGATGCTCTTTTGCCGCGTGTTGAAGTTTTTCAATAAGTTCCTCATCAAACCTGAAGGTGATTGTGGCTGTCTTTCTTCGGGGAACATCGGCCTCTGCCATGTTTACATCTGGGTTTTTCAATATTTAAGAAATGATGAACAATGTGCGCCTAGTTGTCCACATTGTGTACCCATACCATTTATGCTAGTTCCACTATTGAAAAGCATGGTAGAGATAAAAGTCAAGGTGCAGATCGAGGCCCCTGTTGAAAAAGTCTGGGATGTAATTTCAAGAGTTGACGATGATCCCAAGTTTTGGACCTTGATGAAGGCCATTCGAAACATCTCGAAGAACGACAACGAGATTTCCCGCGAGGTTACACTTGGGAAGACTGAAAAATGCAGCCAGACCATAAGTTTGATACCAAGAGAGGCGATTCACGTGCACTGGACAAAGGGAGTAATACAGGGTGTCAAGGATTTTGCCCTGATGCCGCTTGGCAACGGAACGCTTCTTGAGATAAGCATGAATTATAAAATATCAGGACCCGCTCGCTTCTTTCCAGGAAGGGTGACAGATGAGCTCCACATGGAAGCAGAGTTTGCAGTAGACTTGATCAAGGAGCAGGCAGAAGGCAGACCCCACTACATTCCAATGGAAGAACGAAAGATGTGGGCCGACCTGATACATGGTTAAGCAATCACAAGTCTAACCCAATACTCCCATAATGCACTGTCTGGTTTTTCCGGTCTTTTTTATTGATAATTTTCCTGCTTGAAATTTTTGTAAACTTCAGTTACAAGCTACATTTAATTGCATGTGGAAATTAGGCGTAACTTATGCCGGGGTAGCTCAGCCTGGCCTAGAGTGCCAGTCCACATAAAGGGTAATACTCATAATCTGGAGGTCGTGGGTTCGAAACCCACCCCCGGTATACATTTTTTTATCATAAAACGACGAAGGACAAACAGTCCACATTCAGACCAGTCGAAAGATCTGGGTCATCCCTACGCCAAGAGGCGTGCTTTTAATCCCAAATCCCATTCCAGCCTTGTCGGTTCGAATTTTTCTGTGTTGCCTGAGACCTCCATGCAAGAAGGGCAGAATGCTTTCCTTCCCAAACAATCGAGTCCATCCATGCTTTTCCCTTTCCTGGGATTTTGACATGTATGCTTATCGACGGGATCATATTTAGCACCGCATTCAAAATTTCAGGCATAAAAATCACGGTTGAGAACTAGTTCCTACATTAAATACATCCCCACGAGGTCATGGGTTTTCTCACATTGGCCTGCGCAATAGAAACAACTCCCTCGGTTTAGGACTAGTAAAAAGCAAATTATCAGGTTTGGTAATCATGGTTTTGCTCTTATCTTTGCATGCCCATAGTAAGCCAGATGTCAATATCAAAACGCCTCGAATACAGATTTGCCTCTGAGATCTCCCTTGTTGCAGGCTGCCTCATATTCATCGGAGCATTGCTCTCATTTCAGCACATTAACTTTCTCCCAGAAATGCGATGGATGGCTGGGCAGCAGCTTTTGGGCCAGCTGTTCGCCATGACATTGATAGGACTAGTCAGTGGCGCACTGGTCATAGTTTGTGCAATTGTCATGTACGAACAACCACAACACATCAGGAAGCTTGGAGCTTTGATCTGGATTTTTTCCGGTTTGAGTTTCTTTGGAAGTGGCGGTTTCATAATAGGCGGAGTCTTAGGAGTAATAGGCGGATTTCTGGCAGTGACGAAAGGAATTGCGTTTTTTGGGCCGAAGTAGCCCTATTTGACAACCAAGACTGGAACCTTTGATCGGTGGACTACCATGTTAGTGACACTTCCAAGGAACGCCTCCTTTAGAGCTCCCAGTCCTCGCGAGCTCATTACTATGATGTCGAATTTTTTGTATGATGCGAATTCGGTTATCTCCCAAGCCTCGTTACCGTATAGTATTTTTTCATAAAATACCACACCGTTTTGGGCCGCAATGGTCTTTGCCCTGCGCATAAATTTTTTGGCCTCCTTTTCGCTTTCCTTCTTAAGTGAGGTAAGCAACCTCCCCAAGTTTACAGTGTAAAGCGGAACCACACAAAGCCCCGTAATCGTGGCATTGCATTGCCTGGCAAGGTAAATCGCCTCGTTCAGTCCCCTGAATGAATTCTTCGAGCCGTCAAGGGGTACGAGAATTTTTTTAATCTTTGGCTGCATCATTAACTCCTCCTATGACGGTCTTGTCCGAGCCTTTTAAATTTGTCATGTGATATCTCGCACACTTTTACTTAAAAACTCACATTCCGTTATCAAACATGGGATTCTAGGGGCGCTTTAAATCGATTGATACGGAATCTTGAGCATGTTTGAACACATAATGGTTCCTTATGACAGTTCAGAACCTGCCAAAAGGGCACTCGAGACTGCAATGGATTTGGCCAAAAGGTACAGCTCAAAATTAAGCGTAGTAACACACGTACCGTTAAGAGTCGATTATTGTGAAGAAGGCGCAACCTATGCCGAAACAGTAAAACTTCTGAAACAAACAGCGACATATTCTCTTTCCAAATTGGAGACAGGATTGCTGGAAAAGGGCATTCCATGCGAGCTTAAGGTGGTCGAGGGGGTTTCCACGACCGAGTCCCTCCTGTCCTATTCAGACCTGCATCATGTAGACCTTATTGTCATGGGCTCCCGCGGGCTAGGAGGGTTTAAAAAATTGCTACTTGGCAGTACTGCAAGCGGCGTAGTGCAGCACGCCAGATGTGGTGTCTTGATAGTCAAATAACCTTTTGAGGCCAATCCTTTTTTGATTGGTTATCATTATTGATATTCTTCAGGAGCTCATAAATCGCCCTAGTGGCATATTTATTCATGCCAATCAGAAACTCGGCCGGTTCTGGTAACTACAAGGCCGAGGTGTCTCCATTTACCAAGGAGGTCATACTCAGGGTCGAGAACCTGACAAAGATCTACGACTCGGCCTCAGGACGGGTCGTTGCGTTGTCAAACATAAATCTGCTTGTAAAAAAAGGGGAGTTTGTTTCGATTCTAGGTCCGTCAGGAAGTGGCAAGTCCACCCTGCTTTACATGATAGGAGCCCTCGATAGGCCCACCAGCGGCAAGGTCTACATCAACGGTGTTGACGTCTTTTCTCTCAACGATTCGGAAATTGCAAAGGTTAGAAACAAAATGATTGGATATGTTTTCCAGTCCTACAACCTGATAAACAGATCATCCGTTCTCAAGAATGTGGAGCTGCCCGAAATAATAGCCGGCATGAGCCATGACGAGGCAGATTCCAGGGCATCGAGAATAATGAGGGCGCTCGGCATAGATGAGAAGGCAAGGCAAAAGGCCGTAAACCTAAGCGGAGGTCAGCAGCAGAGGGTAGCAATAGCAAGGGCACTTGTCAACAACCCATCCATCATACTTGCAGATGAGCCTACTGGGAACCTCGACACGAAGACAGGAGGCGAAGTTTTCGACATGCTCAAAAGGCTTACGCGAGAGTTTGGAAGAACCGTGATAATAGTAACACATGATCCAAGCCTTGCTGAGATGACTGACCGGTCCATATTCATAAGAGACGGAAGGGTGGAACGAGAAACCTACCACAAACTTGAATCAACGGACTAGCATCACGGCTACCTTTGACTTGTGCAGCACGTAGCTCGAGACGCTCCCAAGGAATATCTTCTTGAAGGTACCCAGCCCCCTTGCCCCTATTACAATCAAATCAATGTCTCGCGTGTTGGAATATTCCACGATGGCATGTCCAGGATCCCCTTCTAGGATTCTACTGTGGAATGGAATGCCGTTTTTTTCAGCAAGTTTTTTTGCCTCCACGATAAACGACGGGTCTGCTTCTCCCATCTTTTTTCTACCTACACCTTTTTGGAGCTTGTGGATTACGTAAACCGCACTGATGGAAGCCTCATGCTCCGTTGCCAGATGAAGTGCCGTTGCTAAGCTTCGCTGTGAGTTACTAGAACCGTCAAGTGGAACGAGGATTTTTTGGATCTGCTTTCTGCTCATCTCAGCATTTTACCCTTCCAAAAAATGCCACGGTCTCCCCATCCTGGTCACACCCTATGGGCTTGCCCGATTCTTCCTCCGGGCTCAGCGAGTATATGACCCTAGGATGGAATGCCAAGACATCGGGTCTCTTGTTCTGACTAATCCTTTCAAAGACCTTGGATGAGGTCTTGCCTGTTACTGAGCGCGAGATTGTCTCAGTAATTTTTTTCCTAGTCGTCTCGTCTTTTAAGTAGGTTACCTTTCCTTTCATCTGAAAGCCTTTAAGCTTCTCCTTGTCAAATACAGCAACGCTTATCCAAGGAATTACTTGGAAATTTCCCTGAGACTTGTGCTTGAAAAAATCAAGCCAGTATACGACATCGTCTGCGAAATAGAATGCTGTTCTTGGCGATAAGTTGGCTACGCCGTTTGGATCGACAGAGCCCACAACTATGAACTTTTGATCTTTCAACATCTTGCGGAGCTCTTCGGGAATTGTTACCATGAGCCTTATTGCAACCCTTTTAATTAAAACATGTTGCGTGATTATCTTTGTTGATAATCTCCATTTTCGTTATATAAGATAAATTCGCTTCGACTGATATGAAGGTCATCTTTTTAGCAATCACAGTGGTTGCTCTCATGACCATTTTATGCAGCGTGTCCTATGCAAATGCAGCCTATGACATTACTGGGAGCGGTGCGGCAGTAGCGAATGGAAACAGTCCTAAAATTTTTCAAACTGTTCTAAAAATGTCCATTCAAGACACGTCTACCCTTTCCAAAGGAACTTTTCTTGTGTATGGGAACGACTTGTTTCTGCACGCATATATCGTGCCGAAGATGTGGTCCTTTTCTTATGACAGTGATGGCTCATTCCATGGCACTGGACCGGTGCAGACCGTTCAGGGACAGTCATTTAACATGACTCTTGATGGAAACCGAGTTTATGCTACCAACACTGGCTCCCTTTGGAGGGTTAGTGCCGACATGCAAGGCTCCAACAGCGACATGATTCTCAATTACTTGGTAACGGGCACAGACCCCAGTCCCACTGTGAACCTTTCCCAGAATGCCACCATAATCATCCCAAATGGCAACTCGGCTATTGCCAACAAGGCATTCTACCTACCGCTTAACTTGGAGGTGATGAGAGGAACCACAGTAACGTGGGAAAACGAGGACAACATAGGTCATGTAATACAGAGCCAGGATGGGCACGGAAACCTAGTGTCGCTCTATAACAGCGGCATATTGCATACGGGCGATACATTCAGCTACAAGTTCGTAAAACCTGGGACCTACTACTACTTTTGCACAATTCACCCATGGAGAACGGGCGTAGTAACGGTCTCCTGAGAATTTACTTACCAAAACATCTCCAGAGATAGACGATGCCTCTTCCAATTTTTTAATTAACAAATTCCTTGGGTTTCATCACTGAAAATTAACTTGACTTAATATATGCAATGGATTTGGTAGTAGGGACGTTGTTCCTCAAGGCAGATATTTTGGGAATAGAATCCGGTGGCAAGCCCATCGTGTTTCTCAATAAAACTGACGCCGATGAGATTGGCATACGGGCCTCCGGAAGAATAACGCTCAACTACAAGAAAAAACTGCTCACCACTATTGTAAACACCACAACGTCCGTCAATCGTGGATTCGTGGGGATAAATGAGGAAGTAAGAAAGACGCTTGGCTTGAAGCAAAACTCATCTGTAGATCTCGAAATTGCGGCCTTTCCAAAATCACTCCAATACATACACAGCAAGCTGACAGGTAGACGATTGGGCTATAACGAAATCTTTGAAATTGTCAAAGACGTAGTGCAGGGCAACCTAAACGAGAATGAAATCTCCGCATTTGTTACTGCGCTAAGCATGCAGGGCGTAGACCTTGACGAGGCGACGAGTTTGGCACTATCCATGGTCGAGACTGGAAAACGGCTAGACATCAGGAAGAAGACAATCGTAGACAAGCACAGCATAGGTGGAGTACCCGGTGATAAGACTACGCTTCTTGTGGTACCCATTGTTGCTGCAATGGGCTTGACAATCCCGAAAGTTTCATCAAGGGCAATAACCTCAGCGGGCGGAACGGCGGACAGGGCAGAGGCTCTGATGCCTGTGGATCTTAAGATTCCCGAGTTGGAGAACGTAGTCCGAAAAAGCAACGGATGTATAGTCTGGGGAGGATCGCTTGACCTTGCACCTGCTGATGACGTTTTTGTCAGAAGCGAGTATTCTCTTTACATTGATCCTTTGCTACTGCCTTCAATCATGAGCAAGAAAAAAGCAGTCAATGCCAAACATCTCGTCATCGACATCCCAACAGGGAGAGGATCAAAGATGCAGACCGTTGGCGAGTCTGATTTTCTTGCCAAGGAACTGATTGAATTGGGAAGAAGGTTAGGAATACGAACCCATTGCGTGTTGACCAACGGAGAAAAACCTATCGGTTTTGCGATGGGCCCTTCGCTTGAGGCAAGAGAGGCACTCTCCGTCTTAATGAACAGTGCAAGGGTGCCAGACCTAGTGGACAAGGTATGTCACATTGCAGGTAGCGTATTTGAAATGGTAGGAAAAAGAAATGGATACCAGATGGCTAGAGAGATTCTCCGAAGTGGCAAGGCGGAGCAGAAAATGAGGGAGATCATAGGCCTCCAAGGGGGCAATCCCAAGATTACATTAAACGACCTCACAATAGGCCAAGAAAGGATAGAGGTTAGGGCCAAAAAGGCAGGTCAAGTGTTGTGGATGGACAATGTCACGCTAATCGAGATTGCACGTGCTGCTGGAGCCCCAAAGGACATGGGAGCTGGAATCACATTTAGCAAGAAGGTGGGGGACAAGGTCAGGGTGGGAGATCCCTTGTACACAGTATATGCAGAAAAGTCTAGAAAGCTATCAAGGGCAATCGAGGTGGTCGGCACGGTGGAGCCCTTTGGCATAGGCGAGATCCACGAGATGTTCATCCACAAAATAAGAGAGCCCGCCGCTGTGAAAAGATCCTTTGTAATGGACAGGTAGCGACGTTTGAAATCCGTAGAACATGCAACAAGAGAAATAAAGGAATTCAAGGTCCAGGGTGCAAACCAGATTGCATTGTATGGATTGTCATTTCTAAGGAAAACCGCACTCAGAAGTGGATTTGGTCGCGAATTCAACGCGACCTCAAGGAGACTGGAACAAGCAAGGCCCACCGCAGTGGTGTTACACAACTGCATCCAAATTATAAAGGCCAATCCAAGCATATCTACGATAGACTCTCTGACCGAAGATCTGAAGACCGTTGGAAAACGGGAGTCAATATACTCCGACCAAATCATAGGCCACCGTTCAAAGATAATCACCTACTGCCACTCGGGGGAGGCAATGTCTTTTATCAAGCATGCCAGAATCACTCACAGGAAAAGGATATCAGTCATCGCCTGCAAGACAGAACCTTTGGGACAGGGAATTTCCACTGCAAGAGAGCTTGCAAAGGACGGCATCCCCATCACCCTAGTTGATGACAATGCAATAGGGTTTTTCATAGGCCACGCTGACATTGCTGTCGTGGGCGCTGACGCCATCAGAAAGGAGGGAATTGTCAACAAGGTTGGAACAAGCCTTCTTGCACAAGCGGCCGCGGGGGCCTCCAAGCCATTCTATGTCATTGCTAATTCTCTCAAGATTGATAGGAGGACAAAGTTTTCAATCGAGGAAAGGCCGCCCCGCGAGTTGAAAGTCCCAAAAGGGATCCCACGGGGAATAACCATACGGAACCCGGCCTTTGACATAACGCCGTGGAGGCACGTTACCGGAGTAATAAACGAGGACGGGATTTTCTCAGGGAGACAGTTTGTGAAGTTGCTATGAAAGGAATAGATTGGTACCACGAATTTGTGGACCTAAAGTACAAGCCAAGCAAAACGGACTTGGTCTGCCTTTTTAGATTTGAGCCATTCAACATGTCGCGCGCAGAGGCTGCAGGCAGAATAGCTTCTGAGAGTTCGGCCGGGACGTGGACCACCCTTGCCAAATTGCCAGACAAGATCGAGTCCGTAAAGGCCAAATCCTTTGAGATAAGCGGAAAATTTCTCAAGGTGGCATACCCGATTGACCTCTGGGAGCCTGGAAACGTACCACAGTTACTAAGCGGGATAGCAGGCAATATTTTTGGCATGAAGGCATTGAAGAACTTAAGGCTGATTGATGTCTCCCTCCCATCTTCCTATCTGTGTTATTTCGAAGGCCCAAAATTTGGGATCGACGGGATAAGGAAGCTGCTCAAAGTCAGAAAAAGGCCAATTACTGGAGCGGTGGCCAAGCCCAAGATAGGATGGAGTGCCGAGGAACACGCAAAAATTGCGTATGAGACTTGGCTTGGGGGATTTGATTTGGTAAAAGACGATGAAAATCTAACCTCCACGCAATTTAACAAATTTGAAAAACGGGTAAAGCTATGCTCCGCGATGCGCGACAGGGCCGAGAAGGAAACCGGCGAAAGGAAATCCGCCCTCATTAACATCACTGGCGAGACCCGGCAAATGATAAGCCGTGCTAGACTTCTGCGCGAGTTCGGTTTTGAGTATGCCATGATAGACGTAGTCACGTCGGGGTTTTCCTCCCTGCAAACCATGCGCGATGTCTGCCATGATTACAAACTTGCAATACATGCACACAGGGCAATGCACGCAGCCTTTGATAGAAACCCAAGGCATGGCATTTCCATGCTGATGCTTGCCAAAATTTGCAGGATGATTGGGGTAGACCAGCTTCATGTAGGCACGGTAGTTGGAAAACTCGTAGGCAGCCGCACTGAAGTCCTCGACATAAGGGACGAGGTCACCAAACCCGTGGTATCGGGGAAGGGTTTCAGCGTTTTACCCCAAGACTGGGCCAAAATAAGACCCGTTTTTCCAGTCTCGTCCGGCGGGTTGCATCCAGGAATCATACCACAGGTCCTTGAAATAATGGGTAACGACACAGTGTTGCTAATAAGTGGGGGAATTCACGGGCATCCCTTTGGCACACGGCAAGGCGCAACTGCTGCAATGCAGGCCATAGAGGCAACAATGAACGGCATTTCCCTAGGAGAATATTCCCGGACTCGCAAGGAGTTGAGGGCGGCTTTGGACAAGTGGGGTCACATAAGACCCCAATGACTTTCAGTACATCAAGTACATGGGTGGGAAGATCACAACTGTACGAGATTGAGTAACAGATAGTGACACCTAGTCAATATCAAGATGAAGTTCTAGCTTTGACGCTGCGTCGTATATTCTTCTGGCGTTTTTTAGAAAGTCTTCGTGATTTCCATACTTGGCGTTTTTGAGCATCACGTTTACGGTTTCCTTTATTACCGCTATCTGCCTCTTTAGGAAGTCTTTGTCTGACGAAGGTTTTTCATTTTTCTTAGATGCCGGAGTTGACACGGCTATATTCTGGCTTTGCACATATTAAAGAAGGATGCCTGTTTGCCAAGCATGATAATATTTTGGGACAAAAAAGGTGTGTTCCTAATTCTTTTGTTCAGAATTAGGAACAATTTCTATGTCAAGTGAGCCATTGACAAAGCATGTCACAATGGATTTGACCTTTGATTTGTACAAAAAGTGCTTTTTACCCTCTTGGCTGATGGAACCTGAAATCCCAAGCAGTTTGTTCTGGTGTAGAAACTGAACCCTTCTGTAGGTGGTGCTAATTGGTATTCCGCATTCCGCGCTAAGATCTATGGTCGATTTTGGCATCTCAAGTGTTGACTCTAGTATGGCACGCGAATACTTGTCTGCTAGAACCTCCAACAAGGCATCTTTTGTCGCCTCTTCTTGTACGGGTCTTGTCTGTAGTAAGACTTGCATGCCTTAGTAAGAGTTGCAGTTGATATAATGAGTAGGACTGCGTTGCACGGCAGTGCATGCAAAACGTATCACTTGCTGGATAGAGGTAGGTAAATGGCGCCTATTTTGCCACCAAGACTGGGATTTTGGACCTATGTAGTACTGCGTTTGAGACGCTGCCAAGGACCACTTCCTTTACAGGCCCAAGTCCGCGCGCTCCAATAACAACAAGGTCAAACCGGTTCTGCTTGATAAAATCGCTGATTTCAGACTTGGGATCTCCATAGAGGATCCTCTTGCGAAATACGATTCCTTTTTGAGCGCAGGTAATCTCCGACCTATCCATCAATTCCTCGGCATACTTGAATAGCCGTGCTTTTATAGGGTTCACCAAATCTGCCAGGTTTGTTGGATAGATTGAGATGACATGCACGCCTGTAATGATGGCGTTACATTGTCTTGCAAGGTAAATGGCATGGTCAAGCCCTCTAAGCGATGATTTGGACCCGTCAAGCGGGACGAGTATTTTTCTTATTTTCAACTTCACCATAAATAATTCTGGCAGTCCGCATAATTTAAAATGCGTCAACAATCTCATCAGTGATAACGCGTTTTTTGCAGGTTCTGTTTTTACTAATTAAGTGTAGACGTAATTATCAGCAGTAAAAACCACGGATTGTCTTTTATAGTGATGAAGATTATGGGTATCAGAGATGTGCAACTAAAATGAGTTCCAGTCAAATCATGTACCAGAAGCTAAAAAAAGTAAGAGATGCTAAAGTGGGTTCTATACTAAAGCCTGTCATCCCCATTGATCCATCCACTTCAATATCGAAAGCCGTAAAAATGATGCTTGATAAAGATTCCTACGATATCTTCAGCATGGTGGGAAGGGACATCTTGACCGCTAATGCAAGGGACATGTTAAACACCAGGAATGTTTCGAATCCCGTCTCCGCGATGCTTTACAAGACTAGGAAGATTACGAGGGATGCGACAGTAGGGGATGCCGCCACATTCATATCGCATTATAGGACCCGTTCGGCTCCAGTTGTGGAAGATGGCGAGTTGGTGGGTCAGGTCCACGCCAAAGATATCGTGGCTCTTCTGGACCAACAAAACCTTTACTGGATGACAGCAAACCAGATCCTGGTTCCCAATCCCGTCACAATAAAAAGCTCCGAGCCTCTTGCAGCTGCTAGGAAAACAATGATGTCCATGCGGATTGACCATCTCCCAGTAATACGATCCGGGAAGGTTGCCCAGGTATTGACCTCAATGCACCTCCTCCAGTCACTTAGACCGGAAGAAAGGATAGGAATGGGACTCAGGGGACTGAACAGTCTGAAGAGACTCGAGTCACCAATAGGAAACATGGGTAGCACCCGCGTACCAAATTGCCTCACAAATGTACCGCTTAGCACGGTCATTTCCAGCATGTTGAAGGCCGATTCTACCTGCTGCCTTCTTACCCTTTGGGACGACCTACACGGAATCATAACATACAAGGACTTGGTTAACCTCCTTGAGACACGCCTTGAGAATGAGGTTCCCATGTACATCATCGGAATGCCCGAGGATATATCAAACGCCAACATTGTAAGGACAAAGTTCACAAAAATAATCCAAAACCTCAGGAAGGTGTACCCAGAGGTCCAAGAGGTCAAAGCATCAATCAAGACAGTGCACAACCCTACAAGCAACAGAAACCACTACCAAGTCATGGCAAGAATAGTCACACCGTACCACAGTCATAGCTACATAGAGCTTGGATGGGACCTCTCCAAAGTGTTCGACACGCTTGGGAGCAGGATTATCCGCAACTTGGCAAAGCGAAGCAAGAAACGTTGGAAGACCTCAATCAGAAAGATTGACAAGCACGAAATCTTCTAAATCGTAGCAAAACAGAAGCAACCTGGTTCCCTCTGTCTCCACAACATTTTCCATCCTAAGAATAATTTTGACAAGTTTACCTGTCAGATTTTTTAACATGTGGACGAATACCACAGTTGATAATCAAGGATAGTAATTTGCATCAGGTTATTTCTAGTAAGAGGATGATGAAGGTATCATGATGAGCAAGAGCAAAATCAAAAGCACGAAAAAAATACCCAACAGGCCCTCGGTTCTCATCGTAGGCATACCAGGCCCCAGCCTGATTGGAACACTTTCCGTCTCCTATCTTGTCCATGCCCTAGACATGGAAATCGTAGGCGAGGTGGAAAATCTCGATGCCACCCCCGTGGTATTCATCGATGGTGGAGAGATTTTTGGCCCAATAAGGATCTATAAGAGCGGTTCAATCTATGCAGTACTTTCAGATCTACCAATCGATTTTGAGATGGCACCAAATTTTTCCCAATCGCTTATTGAATTTTCCCAGAAGAATGGAATCGATATGATACTAATGCCCAACGGCATCCAGACTGTTAGCAAGGACCAAGACAGCATAAAGACATTCGGACTCAGTACCGATGAAAGACTCGATGCAGTCATGTATGAAAATGAAATCCCAAAATTTCTCACCGGCATGATAGCAGGTCCAGATGCCACCATACTCACACATCTTAAAAACTCCTCAATCCCTGCGTTGATACTGCTTACCCAGTGTAACTTCTTCTTCCCAGACCCAGAATCTGCAATGCATTCCATTAAAACCATAGCCAGCATCATAAAGCGCGATGTCGATCTTACTGAATTTAAGACCCAGATGAACTACCTAAGGCTGCAGGGAAGGCAGCTCATGGAAGACACCCTAAACATCTTACAGCAGGAGCGCGAGCCGCAAACTCCGCCACAGATTTACAAGTAGAGAAATGGCCACAAACTTTGTTCCCTCATTCAAAAAGGGTTCCAAGCCGGTCTTGGGGAACCACACACGGGATGATTTCACCCTAAGAGAGCTTGTCCCCCTTTCCTTCCTGCATGAGAGAAGCTCCAAGTGGGTGCTCCAAATAGATCTTCCCGGGGTAGAGAAGAAAAACATCTCAGTCAACATAACTGACGGTCACCTTGTGATAAAGGCAAAGCTAGAGGAGGCTTATACGGTATCAAACCATGGGCACTTTATCAAGTTCGAGACCTTCAAGAAGGTTGTTACGATACCTCCCCATGCCAATGCCAAGAGGATTTCAGCCAAGTTCAAGGATGGAATACTTACAGTTACAGTTCCAAGGGTAGAATCTGGCAAGAAAATACCCATAGGATAAACCCTTGGTGGTTGTAACGCTATCCTCTTTTAGAAGATGGGGTAAATTTATCAAATGCAGGATGAACCATAGTTGAATCACACTAACAAGATATACGTGATAAAATCGGACGGCACGAGGACTCCTTTTGATTTGAACAAGGTCAGAAAGACCTGCATCAGAGCGGGAGCCTCAAAGAAAACAGCGAATACAATAGCAAGCATGGTGGCAAACAAAGTTCGACCAAACATGCGCACGAATATGATATACAAAATGGTCCTCCAAGCCCTAGCATCCGAAGAGGAGGGCCAGATTGTAAGGCACCGGTACCGTCTGAAAGAATCACTTTTACGCATGGGGCCAGCAGGTTTCAAGTTTGAGGACTATGTTGCGAGGCTTCTTGAAAATACGGGTTATCAGATCAACTCGCTCAGGGCAAAATTGGATGGAAGATGCGTAAGGCATGAGGTCGACATCTCTGTCTACTCGAAGGCTACAGACAAGAGATGCATGGTGGAATGCAAGTATCACAACTTGCCTGGAATCTTTACAGGCATAAAGGAGTCCCTATACACCCATGCAAGGTTTTTGGACCTTGGTATGCACTTTGAATCTGAGATGCTGGTTACAAACACCAAGGTCTCAACCGATGTGATGACCTATGCCTCTTGCATAGGACAAGAAATCATCTCTTGGAGATATCCACAGGGACGGAGCCTTGAGAGCTTGATCGAAACCCATGGGCTCTATCCACTCACAATCCTTCCAATTTCCAGAAGAGAAACTTTCTCCCTCTTTAATAGTGGCATAGAAATAGCAAAAGATCTGTTATTGAAGGACCCTGACCAGATCTCCCGTACCACGGGCATCCCACTGAGGCGCATAAGAAACCTGCAGGACCTGACCAGACAAATAATATCCTAGTGTACAATGGTAACAGGGCACGTAGAGTGTTCCGAGACGTATCTTGCAGTGCTCCCAAGCCTCTTGATAGACGAGATTCCGGTCATCCTCCTGCTGCCCATTATTATCAGGTCGGGCCTGGATCTCCTCGCCTCCTTCATGATGGCTTGGGAAACATCGTCGCTGACAATCTTGAAACCGGCCTTGACGCCTTCCTGTCTACATTTTTCGACGACCTTGGAGATTTTTTTCTTTCCCTCATCTTGCAGAACCCTTTCCATTTTTCTGTAGTTTGCAGCCGAGACCCCGGAGAAAAATGAGTCGCTTATGGGATAATAGATTGGGATTACCATGAAAAGGGAGAGATCTGCGTTAAAATTGCGGGCAATATCCTTTGCGAGCTCGAGTGCCTTCTTTGAGAGTGCTGACCCGTCAAATGGGAGTAGTATTTTTTTTATCATCATCTAGAACAGGCCCTTTATTTTTTCCCTGTACTGCTCTACCACCAAGCCAAATTCTGCAAAGTCCTTTTCCGTCGGACTCGTCATACGCAGAGCATATTGAGAAAGGAAGGTGGTCAGCGCATTGCCCACCATTAGATTGTAGCACAAATCTTGCAGGTTGGGTGCAGCTGGAAAGGCGACCCTCAAGAACGGCATGTAGACCTTGGTCTGCTTTAGCATGAGGTCCATGTTTTTCTCTATAATTTCTCTAATTTCTGGCTCCATATTTCATCAGCTCACAGAAACCTCCAGCCGGGAACTTACCTTTAGGTGTACCGGACACAAGAAAACTGCCTTTCCGTCAACAACTCTGGCGGTAATTGAAACCCCATCTAGCTCCTTTTTGCAAACGTGACATTTAAGAGGAGATGTTACAGATTGCAATGAAGTCTTGTGGTTTGGCACGTAAATATCGTGTATGATGAAGTTATCCGCCATACATACAAGATAAAGAATAACTCTTTTAAAGAATAAGCCAATTCTCAGACTTGGTTTTGGTCTAATTATCATGTGTGATAATTCTCCCAGTATATTTTATATCAACTTGGGTAACCTCACATATGACAACCGCTCGCGACATAATGTCAAAGAAAGTAATTACCATTGAATCAGATGTTCCTGCCTCAGACATTGCAAAGTTGATGGACAAAAACAAGGTGAGTAGCATAATCGTAACAAAGGACAGCAAACCTTACGGCATAATATCTGAAAGGGACATGGTATCAAAGGTCGTAGCCCAGAACAAGAGGCCAGCAGAGATAAAAACAACAGATCTCATGTCGCACCCGCTTCTGATTGTAAGCCCTCTAACACCCGCAGAGGAGGTCGCAGAAAAGATGATCCAAAACAAGGTTAGGCGCATAGTAGTATCAGACGACAAGCAGGCATTGGGCATCATAACGGTGACAGACTTTGTTAAACACCTCCATGCACTGCTAGTTTCTGAAGAAGAGTACAACAAAGGCCTCTACCAGGACATGATAGAGGATTGGGAATACTGGGCCTCCTAAGTTGAGCACGGACCTTATTTTCGCGCTGGATCCCGAGAAAGTCGCTCGTTTACTTCTGGCCTTGTCACTTGGTGCAGTTATAGGTCTTGAACGCCAGTTAAAAAAAAGACCCGCTGGCCTGCGAACTCACATGCTAGTAAGCGTAGGCTCTGCAATATTCACAATAACCGGCCTCTCACTTGAGCCAAATACATCAAGGATTGCTGAAGCCATAGTAACCGGCATAGGATTTCTTGGAGCAGGGGCCATAATTGCCCAGGGAGGAAGGGTCAGGGGAATTACTAGTGCTGCAACGCTATGGGTGGTAGCCGGACTAGGCCTTGTAGTAGGTATAGGCGAGTACCTTACAGCCATAGTGATAACAGCGTTGGTATTTGGCACATTACAGATTGACCGCATCAAGAGGTTTTCAGAAGGTGGCACTTATTTTGACAGCGAAAAGGATTAACCCACAAGAAAATTCCAATGTTTAGGCTTTCTTTCAAGATACGCTAGGGATTTCCCTCTGCAATCGCCTTGACTATGTCTGTCTTTGTTATTATGCCAACAAGCAGGGAGTTTTTCACAACTGGCAGCCCGCTTATACCATTTCGTATCATAAGTAGGGATGCCTCGGAAACATCATCACCTGGGGCAACTGTTACGGGGTTTGGAGTCATTATGTCAGCTGCAATAAATGTGCTCAGATAGCTCAGTTGGTTCAGGCCAAGCTCAGTGGGTCTTTCCGCCATCCTGTACCTCTCTATTTCCTTCAAGTCCCCAGATTGTCGAAGCCAAAGAGGTACCTTGGCCGGTATAAAATCGCGGTGAGTGATGATGCCTACAGGCTTTTGATTTCTTTCCACGACCACCCTTGATATCTTGTTTTTAATCAAAACGTCCTCAACGTACAAAAGCGAGTCAGCAGGCTTTACAGTTATTACATTTCTTGTCATGATTTTTGATACCTGTAACGGAGTGCTTGCTTGCGTTAGGAAGACTGATGAAAGGTCGGTTTTCGTAACGATTCCCGCAAGGGTCCCATCTTTTTTGAGTATGATTACTGAGCTTACCCTGTTGTCAAGCATAAGTCTGGCACATTCGTAAAGGGTGGCGTCTTCCCTTGCAGTTATGAGGCGATTGGTCATCACCTCAGACACGCTGACGCTTTCGATCGATTTGTTTCCTAGGTTGTATATTGCCTTGACCATGTCCTTTTCAGTCAATATGCCAAGCGGTTTTTCGTTTTCAGAAATTATGATCCTGCTAATTTTATAGCGCAGAAGGATTGATCTGGCATCAAGGAGTGTTGTCTTTTTAGGTACTGTTATTGTCTTTTTTATTACCTGATCCAGATTATAGTTACGAAGCTTCAACCGTTATACTAAACTCGCGCGAGAATAAGAAAGCTATTGCAAATATCAAGGATGATAATCAACCCAAAAAAATGAGTTGTGTAGTGTGACCAAATTACATAACAGCTTTTTGAAGGTATGACAGGGCAAACATTATGACTATCGAGGCAGTCATGACTACTATGGTAACCGATCCCAGCATGTTTGAAAGCATCCCGTTTGTTTTATTGCCTAAAATTTCCTTGTCATTTGATATTTTTAATATGATTACAAGTAAAGGCACCGTTATTATTCCACTTATTATGGAGGCATACACCAGAGCGTGAATTGGGTCTACATGAATAAAGTTGATCCACAACCCTATGAGGGTTGACGCTATTATGATTGCATAAAAACCCCTTGCCTGGCCAAATTTTTTCCCCAGTCCTTGCCTCCATCCCAAGCCTTCTGACAGAGCATATGCTGATGAGCCTGCAAGAACCGGTATTGCCAGCAAACCCGTGCCTACTATCCCAATGGAGAAAAGCATTGCCGCTATTTTGCCCGCGTAAGGAAAGTTATGGACAAGTGGCTCCAAGGACTTAGCTGCCTGGTCAGCAGTCTGTATGTCGGTTATGTTGTTTACATGCAAGGTATTTGCAGTGACAATTATTATGAACCACATGATTATCTGTGAAAAAGCCATCCCAAGTATGCTGTCTGTTCTCATTGTTCTTATCTCCCTTCTTGTTATTCTAGGCTTGCCAGTGCCGAACTCCTTGATTTTCTTTTTGAGAATGTCTTCCTCTGCTTCTTCCGAGGCTTGCCAAAAAAAGGCATATGGTGAGATGGTAGCACCAAAAAAGGCTATGAACATCAGGAGATACTGTTGATTCATCTCAAAGTGAGGAATGAATGTGGAGAGTGCAACCTGATTCCAGTCAGTATTTACCGCAAATGCCGCACCTACATAGGCAAACAAGGCAATCGTCGTATACTTTAGAAGCTTAGCATATGCTCCATAGGACAGCAGAATCTCAGTCAGTATGATGAAGACCGCAAATGCGATAGTGACATAGATTATTGGAACCGTGGGGATTAGAATCTGGACTGATGAACTCATCGCTCCCATGTCTGCCCCGATGGTAATGGTATTTGCCACAAGGAGTAGACCCACTACAGGTAACACTGCATTTTTTGAGTATCTCTTTCGTATGACCCCGACTATGCCACTTCCGGTAGTCATGCCAATTCTGGCACACATCTCTTGGATTGCAGTCATCAGAGGAAACTGGAACAGTGCAAGCCATGATAGACCAAGGCCAAACTGTGCCCCACCCTGGGCATAGGTCCCAATTCCTGAAGGGTCGTCGTCCGCAGCTCCACTTATGAGGCCCGGCCCCAGAATTTTTGCAAGTCGATCTCGAAATTTCATGGTTTACTCAATATCACATTTCCAAGGCTAAGGCTTGTGTCCGTGTCTCTTGAGTATTTCCAGTACTTCAGAATCCTCTACCTGATCAAATTTGTAATAAAACTCACCCACCGCGCTGAAAAATTCCGGAGCCTCCAAGACAACGACCTCTGCTAATTGCGACAATCTTTCAATTGTATCCTTAGGGCCCACGGGAATCGCAGCGACAAGTCTTTTTGGATGCTGCTTTTTTAGCCACCAAATAGCGGCAAACATTGTCGCACCTGTGGCTATTCCATCGTCAACTATTACCACCGTCTTGTCTTGCAGGTCATATTTGATATTCCCCCGGAATTTCACAAGACGACGCTCTATCTCCTTGAGTTCAGACTTGATTTCTGACTCTACGTATTCGCGCGGCACGTTTAGAGCAGTGATAATGTCCGTATTTGGATAAAAACTGCCATCATGCATTACAGCTCCAATTGCAAGTTCTCGGTTTTCTGGTGCCCCTATCTTCCGTGACACGATTATGTCCAGTTTCACCCCAAGTTCCTTAGCTATCACATCCCCTGTAACCACTCCCCCTCTAGGGATAGCAAGAATTACTGGATTCTCATCGCGCAAATATTCAAGTTTTTTTGCAAGCATCCGGGCTGCGTCAGCCCTGTCCTTGAATATCACTTCCCCCCTCCCAGATACTTCAGGAACCACTCGCATGCATGACTGGCCACCTCCTCAAGCTTTCCCGGTTCTTCGAAGAGGTGCGTAGCCCCCGGGACGATGACCAGTTTCTTTTCCGACCTTAGAATCGAAAGCGCGTTCTTGTTGAGTTCTATGACTGGCTCATCGCATCCGCCCACAATTAGTAAGGTTGGGCATCTTACCTCCGTCAGGTTCTGACCAGCAAGATCAGGCCTGCCTCCACGTGATACCACCGCCTTTACAATTTTTGGCCTCTCGGCTGCTGCAACTAGGGCTGCTCCTCCTCCTGTGCTTGCTCCAAAATACCCAATTCCCAGTCTTGCCAAACGAGGATTCTTCAAAACCCACTCTGTAGCATCGACCAACCTTCGTGCCAAAAGTTCAATGTCAAATCTTAAATGCGCTGTCCTGAAATCAATGGCCTCCTCCTCCAAAGTAAGGAGGTCAAACAAAAGCGTAGCAACGCCTCTCTTGTTGAGCTCCTCTGCAACATACCGGTTTCGCGGACTGTTTCTACTGCTGCCGCTCCCGTGTGCGAATAGTACTATGCCGATTGCATTCTCAGGAATGCAGATATTTCCCTCCAGTTCCACATTCCCAGCCTTTATTCTCACATTATCCTGTGATTTCTTTCTTTTTGTGTATGTCTCCATATCCTATCATTCCATCCAAAATCATTTCATGATCCTGCTTTTTGCAACAGAGGCAACGCAGCTTTAAGCAATCTCTTGCCAGTCCATGGTCGCATCCCTTGCACGTGCATGCAGTGTCCCTTGACATTTCGGTTGGGCTTTCGGGCAAACCCATCAAACCCTGCTTCTCTGAAAGTAGTTAGAATCAGATTTATTATTGAAGGGCCTCGTGATGAAGCCAGACTGTGACATGTAGAAAAATCCTTCCCAAATTATTTTAATGCCAAAGGCAATTATCAAGGCTGATAATCTAGACGCGTGGTTGTTGAATTATCATCCTTGAGATTCAAGAACTGACTTAATTACGTATTGCGCCCATTAAATTCAATGGCAGGCGCCTTCAAGAACATACTTGTTCCATTTGACAACTCGTCCCATTCCCAAAAGGCCTTACGGATTGCAAGGACCCTTGCCAGGTCTTTTGACGCTACCTTGCACGTTGCGACCGTTGTAGATATCAGCAGCGTGGCGCCACCGGGTCTGATAAGGTCTGAGGAGAAAAAGGCCTTGGAAAGCATAAGATCCTCAATAAAACAATCCGCAAAGGAAAGGATTCGAAAGATCGAGGAAGAATGCAGCCAAGAAGAGGTTGCAACCAAAGGATGGGTTATAGAAGGTTCTACAGCCTCCGAATTGTTGAAGCTAATCAAGGGGAACAGTATAGATTTGGTCGTGATTGGAAGCATGGGCCTTTCTGGCCTCTCTCGTCTGAAAGCCTTGGGGAGTGTCAGTAGAAAGATATCCGAGCTGTCTGACTGCCCCGTAATGATAATACGATAGATAGCCCGACCCTCGATAAAGTTCGTAATCACTCACATACCTTCAAACCCAAAGCTTTCTCACCAATCTAATATCAAACCTGATTATCAGAGATGGAATTCTAAATTCCGCTTATACTTACCAGTCTCCTAAGAATTCTAGGAGATGACAAATTGGCACTCGGATTCTCAGATGTTTTGAGCCTTGCGCAAACGATAGGCATCGTGGGCTCCCTTGTAATTGCCTTCTATTTCTCCACAAGGGAAATAAACCACTCTTCCAGAGAATTCCGAACACAGGTAATAAGCGAGCTCACCGAGAAGATGCACCGCATAGGCGAGATAATAATTGAACATCCCGAGCTTTCCAAAATAGTTAACCAAGTAGACCCGCCGGAACAGGTATTTGCAATTTACATTCTGTCGGTATACAGCCAGGCCTATAACATGTACAGGCGGAAGATTCTAAACGAGGGCATATGGTCCGGTTGGATGCAAATCATGAGGAATAGCTTCCGGGACGGGACAATAGGTGAGTACTGGAAAAAATTCAACGTAGACAGTCGATTCAGTCCTGATTTTAGGGAGTTTATCAATAACACCATAATTGCAAAATCTAGCGTATGATGAAGTGGCAAAAACTGAGAAGATGATCTGATTTGGCTTCACCCCTTAAGAGAGACGTCGGATTATTCGGTGCAGCTTCCGTGGGCATAGCCAACATCATAGGAGCTGGAATTTTTGTGCTCAGCGGGGTTGCTGCGGGCCTTGCAGGACCATCGGTAATTCTCTCATTTCTGATAGCCGGCTTTGTAGCTTTTCTAACAGCTGTCTCATCGTCGGAACTGACCTCCTTTATCACTGAAACGGGGGCATCATATTCCTTTACGAAAAGGGCGTTTGGAAGGTTTCCTAGCTTCCTAGTAGGCTGGTTTGTATATTTTGATGCAATTGTTGGGGCGGCAGCTGTTTCCATAGGATTTGCAGCCTATTTCTCGGTCCTTTTAGGACTACAGACCACAACAACCTTGATCCTAGCAGCTGTGGGTCTACCATTAGTAATGCTCGCACTCAACTTTTTTGGCATACGACAGGCCGCTGGAGCCGCATCAGTAATGGTCATCATCAAAATTTTCGCTATCGTCCTAGTCATATTCCTTGGAGGGTTCTTTCTTTACTCCCACTATGACCAGAGACACTATACACCATTTTTTGCAAATGGTTTTGGCGGTACCCTCAATGGTGCAGCCATAATCTTTTTTGCTTTTGCAGGATTCAACACTGTTTCAATGCTCTCAGAAGAGGTCAGAAATCCCCAGAAGACGATCCCAAAGGCATTGTTGCTTGCCTTTGCGATTACCTTTGTCCTCTACGTTGGAATTGCCTTGGTTGAAGTTGGTGTGCTAGACTGGCACAAATTAGGTTCTGTTGCGTCACCTTTAGAAACCCTAGTCAGAGCTCTATCCCAAAACGCTGCCATAATCGATTTTGTTTCATTCTCGGCCTTGATCGCAACCGGTTCCGTCGTTCTAAGTTCCATCACGGCTGCCTCACGATCCAGCCTTGCCATGGCAAGAGACGGCATGTTTCCGAAATGCTTTGTCAAAATCCACAAAAAATACGGAACCCCTTATACCTCGATCATAATTTGCGGGCTTGTAATATCAGGACTGGCTGGAATTTTTTATAACAACATAGGTGCCATTGCATCCATATTCAATTTCGGGACGCTCTTTACCTATCTTTTCATTCACCTCTCCCTCATAAAATTGAGAAAAAAAGAACCCGGCGCTACGAGGCTTTTCAAGGTGCCGCTCTATCCTGTCTTACCCATAATCGGTGCCGCAAGCTGCATAGCGCTGATGTACTACCTCAGCAATACTGCAAAGATGGCTTCGGCAATCTGGTTCCTCATCGGATTGTTGTTGTATTTTGTCCTAATCAAGAGGCATTTTGGAAGGAAAGACGTAACTTTACGTTAAGGCCTAAATTCGCAAAATTTTGCACCGATCAGACCGCTTTCATTCTCTTAAATGAGTAGATGCCGACAACCCCCAGCAGAAGGGCAAAACCGGTCAGGATTCCAATGTCAAGCTCAAATGGCCTGTCGCCCATGCCCAAAACTGCCGACCTCATAGCACTTACACCATAAGTAGCAGGGTCAATAGAGGTGAGGACTGAAAGCCATGGAGGCAGCTTGTCAAGAGGAAATAACGCGCCGCTTAAGAAAAACAATGGGAACACCACGAAGCTTGCTATCATCTGAAAGCCCTCAAGGCTCTGCATGTAGCTTCCAATGACCAAACCGAGAGCTGTGAGGATGAAGGAAAGCAGAAGGACGATGGCTGCTGCCTCTATTATCCCAACTGGTGAGTAAGGGATGCCTATCAACATTCCAACAAACAAGAGAATTGCGGCCTGAATAAGCGAGCTTGTCATTCCGCCCAACGCCTTGCCAACAAATATGGTACCTCGGCTTACCGGCGCCACCATGACACTTTTTAGAAAGTCGAACCTCCTATCCCAGATCACATACGAGCCAAAAAATACGGAAGTAAAGATGACTGACATGCATACGATTCCAGGAAAGATGAATTTTTGATATCCTAGTGATCCCCCACCTGGAAGGGCAGCTACTGAGCCAAAACCTATCCCTACTACAAACAGCCATAGCAGCGGCGTGAACGTCGACGCGACAAGCCTGCTCCTTTCGCGCAAGAAGACTTTGAATTCCCTTAACCATAGTGCGTATACTTTTTCAAAAACTTTCATGCTACTTGCCATACTGTGCATACCTCTCCATATAGCCGCCCTCCCCCCTCTCTTTGATGGGTTTTGAGGCAAGCTTCAGAAATACATCGTTAAGATCAGGCGACCGGAATTCCACGTACTCTGCCTCTATGTGCTTGAGTATGTCAGGAATATTTTCTCTGGCGTTATCAACGTACATGATCACATATCCATCGACGAGCTCGATTTTTCTAATATAGATTAGTTTTCGCAACTTCTCAAGGTCAGGATAAGATTTTGGCCTTAGCCTAACAATGTCCCCACCTATGGACTTCTTCAAGTTTGACGGAGTGTCAAGCGCTATTATTTTTCCCTCGTCGATGATCCCGATCCTGTTGCAAAGGTGATCTGCCTCCTCCATATAATGAGTAGTTAGAATTAGGGTCACCTCCTTTTCCTTGACAAGTTTCTTGATGTACGCCCACATCATTTCCCTGCTGCTCGGGTCAAGGCCTAGAGTAGGCTCGTCAAGAAACATTACGGTAGGTTCATGAAGTATCCCCCTCGCAATCTCAAGACGTCTCCTCATCCCTCCCGAGTATTTCTTGACCTGGTCGTGCTGTCGTTCTGAAAGCCCCACCAGGTCCAAAACAGATTGTATCCTGTTTTCCCTTTCGTTTGATGGCACGCCGTAGAGAAATGCATGTACTTTGAGGTTTTCATAGCCGGAAAGCATGTCATCGCTACTGGGGGTTTGGAAGACAATACCTATCGAGGATCGCACCTTTGCAGGCTCGGCAATTATGTCGTATCCATTTACTATTGCAGTGCCTGAGCTTGGCTTGAGAAGGGTGGCCAGCATGTGGATGACAGTGGTCTTGCCTGCCCCGTTTTGCCCAAGCAGTCCAAAAACCTCATTCTTTCCTATCTCTAGGTTGATGCTATCTACAGCAACCAGACGCCCATACCTCTTTGAGAGATTACGAATTTTTATCAACTGACACCAATATTACGGCGTCGATATTATATTTAGGATGAAATTATCAGTGCTGGATTCGATAACGGTTTTAAATGATTAACAGGCAAAATCCTACCTACGCCACATCATGCCATGATAGGTAAAGTTGTTTTGCATCATCCAAGGACCCATGTATTGATTTTGAAAGTCCGGATTCTGCATCATGCCATACATGAAATCCTTGTTTTGTAGCATGAATCCATACATCTGTTCTCTCAACTGTGGATTCTGCATCATGTAACCCATGTACTGGTTTGCAAACTGTGGATTTCTTGCAAACATTTGGTTGAACGTTTGCGGGTTTTGGTACATCATTTGGTATGGACTGTAGGTGTTGCTAAAAACAGCGTACCCTATACCGACGCCTGCCAAGAAAGCACCGGCAATCAGACCTACAACCAGATATCGTCGAATCATGAGAAAAAACAGGTTCCTGCGATTATAATCTCCAGTCACGAATACCACAAGTGATAATCGACTCAGCCATTAAAGTATGAATTTTACCACCAATCAACAATGCAAAAACTTTGTCTCACTGACAACTGCTACAACATAACAAAGCAGCTTGCGAAGAAGTTAGAGTTCCTGTCTCACGTTGGCAAATACATCGAAGATGCAAAAAAGGCCGGTGACACAGTTGCGGAATCTGCATGGGTGACCATCCGTGCAGACGAGGAGAAGCATGCCGGCATCCTGCGAGATTTGCTTATTTCCGAGGTACAAAACAGAAAACTCTAAGCCTTTCTTTTTTTATTCCAAAGCAGGACCGATAGAATATGCCAGTATCAAACATGATAATCTCTTGGCATGTTTATTAAAACGACAAGTGAAATGATGCCATAGGTGAACGAATCGTATGGCTAATACCGAAAAACATCGAACTGTCCACATTGACGAGGCCGACAGGGGCTTATGTTATTACTGCGGCAAACCTGCCTTGTTTAAGGTAGGGTTATGGGCTAGCAGTACAGAAGAGACAGGTCGGAGCTGGAGAGCCATCCTTATTTGCAAAACCTGCAATGACAAACATAGATGGGTTGACGAACAAGAGTTACCAGATACTTATCTAGGCTATTAGGGACCAGATCTCAAATGTCCAGAGCGAAAGTTTTTGGTGTGAAAAATGATCTGGGCCTAGGATTGAATGCTGTCAAGGTTTTACAGAGAAGATACCTACTACAGAATGAAAAGGGCGAGATACAGGAAACTCCCCTACAGCTTTTCAGGAGGGTTGCGCGTGCGGTTGCCTTGGTTGAAACAAAATATGTCAAGAGAAGCGAGGCCAAAAAAATAGAAGATGAATTCTACAGGGCCATGTCAAGGCTGGAGTTTCTTCCAAATACTCCTACACTGATGAATGCCGGCACCAAGATTGGTCAACTTTCTGCGTGCTTTGTAATACCCGTTGCAGATTCATTGTCGGGAATTTTCGATGCTGTAAAGTGGACAGCGATAATTCACCAAAGCGGCGGAGGAACGGGTTTTGACTTTAGTCACCTTCGCCCACAGGGCGACCCGGTCAAGTCTACGGGCGGCGTTGCCTCAGGTCCTGTCAAGTTCATGACAATTTTCGACCAAACTACGGAGGTCATAAAGCAGGGAGGCAAGAGAAGGGGTGCAAACATGGGAATCCTACGGGTTGACCATCCAGACATACTGGAGTTTATTGCTTGCAAGTCAAAAGAGGGATTCCTTTCCAACTTCAACATTTCCGTTGCCGTGACCGATGATTTCATGAGGTCAGTGAGAGAAAATGGCGACTATGCGCTCGTTAACCCTAGGAACAAACAGGTGGTGAAAAGAATTGGCTCACGGAAAGTTTTTGACATGATAGTTACCAACTCGTGGAAGACGGGGGATCCTGGAATTATTTTTATAGATGAGATAAACCGCAAAAACCCAACTCCGGCTCTAGGTTCTATCGAGGCCACAAACCCATGTGGTGAGCAACCGCTTCTCCCATGGGAGTCATGTAATTTAGGATCAATAAACCTTGCAAAGGTTGTAAAAAATGGAAGGATTAACTGGAAAAAGCTTGGACATCTTGTTCGTCTTGGTGTAAGGTTCCTTGACAATGTCATTGACATAAACAAGTATCCTTCCTCGCAGATCGAACAGATCACACTAGCTAACAGGAAGATAGGAATAGGAGTTATGGGCTATGCAGACGCTTTAATCAAGATGAACGTTCCGTACAATTCCAAAAAATCTTTGGAAATGGCTGGAAAGATCATGAGGTTCATCCAGATTGAGGGTCATGCAATGTCTCAGAAGTTAGGAAGGGAAAGGGGAGACTTTCCGAACTTTCCTCAGAGCATTTGGAACAAGAAATATAGAAACATGCGAAATGCAACAGTCACTACGATTGCCCCCACGGGGACGATCTCCATCATTGCCGGGTGCTCATCAGGCATAGAACCTCTCTTTGCGGTATCATATCTAAGAAATGTCATGGAGGGAACGAGACTACACGAATCAAATCAAGATTTTGTCAAATATGCGAAACACGCCGGAGTCTATTCCTACCAACTATTGCAGGAAGTAGCAAAGACTGGTTCACTGCAAAATATCAGCACGGTTCCCGCTCACATCAAAAGGGTGTTTGTTACCGCTCTTGATATCAAACCCGAATTTCACATACGAATGCAGGCTGCCTTTCAGAAATATACTGACAACGCAGTAAGCAAGACGGTGAACTTACCACAAAACGCCACGCCTGAAGACGTCAAGGCTGCCTATATGCTAGCATATCGCCTCAAGTCAAAGGGGGTCACTGTTTACAGGTATAACAGCAAACCAAACCAAGTCCTGACAATAGAGATCCCTGAGAAAGGATTGGATGAGAAGAGAGTAGTGGCTGATTCCGAATTCGGTGGAGGGTGCGAAGGGATAATCTGCCCCCACTAAACATTAGAATGCTGTCACCCAAAATTTGCATAGGACCAATTGAAATCAAATTTGAATAAAAATTAATTTTTCAGAAGCACTGGATCGTTTGGGCAATGGATTGATACGCCCAATTTCCAATATTTCTGAAACAATCCTTATCTTTCAAATGACATATTTAATGCAAAAGGTAGATTTCCAAGCCTGATTTTCATCTCTGAGAAATATCCTGAAAATTTTGAATCTGCCTCTCAGAAATTTTGGGTCGCAACTTCACAAAGGGGTAGGATTTTTCGAGTGATAAAATCAAGAAAAGTCAGTCGGAATGTAGGTGTTTGCCAAGCCTGCAGCTGGAACAGATGTATTTGCCGTCCTTGTCAACCTTAAAAAGTTGTGAGGTACATGCGCATTCAGTACATTGACATTTTACAGTCATGGTATACCTAGCCCAAAAATTCCAAGCATCCTTCATAAGGATTGTCTTGTTTTGAAGTATCGCATATGACATGGAATCCCATCTTTATGGCTCACCTTTACACCTATGATTCTGCCATGCCTCTTACGATATCCGATTTGGTAATTACTCCTACCAAAAGCTTATTGTGGACGACGGGTATGCCGCTTACCTGGTTACGTATCATTAGTAGTGCAGCCTTGAACAGGAATTCATTCTTGTTGATCACTATGGGATTTGGTGTCATGATATCCTCTGCCCTGAAAGTGAGCCCATGGTCAAGGCTGTTCGCATTAAACTCGTTTGGTCTGGGATGGTTTCTCAGTTCTTCTAGGTCATCTACCTCGTAATATTCCTGCATCCAGTTTGCGGTTTTTGCTGGCAAAAAGTCCCGATACGTGATTATGCCCACAGGTCTCTTGTTCTTTGCAACAACCACCCTTGAAACCTTGGAATTTACAAGTACGCTCTGTACAACAAATAGGAGTTCCTTTGGAGCAACAGTGACTACTTTGCGAGTCATAAACTTTGAAACCTCTTCGTCTGCCACACCGTTTATCAAAAAAGCGCCCACCAGGTCTGTTTTTGTGACAATTCCTGTGAGGGATTTGTCCTCGTTTAGTACCACTATGGAGCTAATATTGTTTGATGTCATCAGTTTGGCACATTGTTCGATCGAGCCGTTTTTCTTTATAGTAACAAGCCTGTCAGACATCAGATCACTTACCCTTAGGTCCCCAATGTCTCGTGCGTTGAAAACTGAGGAAGCCCTTGCTATGTCTTTTTCAGTAATTATACCCACTGGAATATTTGCATTCTTCACCACTACCAATCGTTTTATCTTGTACTGTAACAGTAGACCTAGCGCGTCCACAAGACTGGTCCTAGGGGTTACCGTAATTGCTTTTTTTAGAATTGATGTTAATAGGATTGGGCGTTCAAACCGCATTGGTTTATCTCTGTATCTCCTTGTTAAATACGTCTACGAAGAATATCATTTTTGATAATGGGCACCCGGCTAATATCACCAAATAGTATTGATTTTGACCAGTCTTTGAAAACCCATGCACAATGGTTCTTGTTTGGAGATAACCGTCCCATAGGCATCCATGCTTTAAGATTAATAGAGTTAAAGAATACCACATGCCCAGTCTATTTGGGATGCACGGAAAAGGAGAGGAGTCGGAAATGAATCCCCGCGCTGACAAAAATCTTCTGATATCTCCTCTAGAATTTGGATTGGCAACTGACTATTACGAACTAACAATGGCGGCAGCATATTTTAATTCAAAACAGACGGATAGAAGAGGCATTTTTGAACTGTTTGTAAGAAAGCTGCCACGAAACAGGTCATACATGGTGGCTGCAGGTTTGGAGCAAGCTCTATCTTATCTTAACGACATAAAATTTGGCGATGACATGATTTCCTTTCTGGAGGCTGACAGGTCTTTCGAGGCGGTTGGGGACAATTTTTTCGAATACCTTCGAGATTTCAGGTTCACGGGAGATGTATGGGCTGTCCCAGAGGGTTCCGTGTTATTCCCAAACGAACCACTTCTTCGCGTTGAAGGCCCTATAATTGAGGCCCAGATTGTTGAGACGTTCTTATTATCCATGATTAATTTCCAGAGCCTCATCGCAACAAAATCCTCCAGAATAACCAACGTTTCTGGGAGTAGGAGCGTCATTGAATTTGGATTTAGAAGAGCTCATGGACCACAAGCTGCACTTCTTGGAGCACGTGCAAGCTATATTGGCGGATGCATCGGCACGTCTAATACCCTTGCAGGTCTTAAAATGGGAATACCAATCTTTGGAACAATGGCACATTCCTATGTTATGAATTTTGAAAAAGAAATGGACGCCTTTAGGGAATTTGCCAAGGTCTTTCCAGACGGAATGCTACTGGTGGACACGTACGATACATTGGAGGCGGTAAGAAAAATCGTAAAATCCGGTTTGAGGACCAGCGGAATAAGACTGGACAGCGGGGACCTTTATCTCCTAAGTGTCAAATCACGCGAAATCTTAGACGGGGCAGGATACAAGGATACCAAAATAATGGCGAGCGGCGATCTTAACGAATACATAATCCATGGCTTGATGCAGCGAGGTGCCCCTATCGATGTCTTTGGAGTCGGTACGGAGCTTGCAACCTCAAGGGATGACCCGGCAATGAACGGCGTTTACAAGATGGTCGGGGTCAAGGAACCAACAGAGGGCGGAATGTATCACCTCATTTACAAACTAAAGACAAGTCCTGGGAAGAAGACTTATCCAGGTCCAAAGCAGGTCTTTCGTTTTTACAAGGACGGGTTGATACAAGAGGATATCATCGGCCTTGAGGAGGAAACTTTTGAAAACAGCACGAAATTACTTTACAAAGCAATGGAGAATGGAAAGATAAAGACTAGATTGCCCAGTCTCGAAGAAGCTAGAGATTTTCATGGCACACAAAGGGAAACGCTACCTCCCGACTTCAGAAGGATCGATTACGTTCCTACTACCTTCCCAGTAAGATATAGTGATAAATTAGAACAGATTACACGCTCATTTAGAGCTCAGTGACAAATCATGGCACCCCTTGACACATTTTATCTAATGGCATTGGATAACTATGACAATGAGGAAGCAAAAACTACATTCCGAAAGGAGCCGAGAAAGGAGGTATGCGGTCCTAGTTGTTGACATGTTAAACGACTTTGTTTACGGAAAGTTGAAATGCGCCAATGCAAAGAAGATAATTCCAAAAATTCAATCAGTACTTGAAACCACAGAAAGCATCGGGATTCCCGTATTCTTTTGCAACGATGCGCACAAGAAAGAGGATAGGTATGAATTTAGATTATGGGGACCCCATGCAATTGAGGGAACGAGAGGCGCCAAATTGATAAAAGAGATCAAACCCTCCCAAATCGATTGCGTTGTTCCCAAGCGGACCTATAGCGCCTTTTATAAAACAAATCTTGAAAGCCTCCTCAGGAAGAATTTCGGCAAAAAGGGTCCAGACGGCGTGATAATATATGGAATTCACACTAACATCTGTGCGAAGCATACGGCCTACGATGCCTTCGTAAGGGGATTCGATGTACTAGTGGCGGAGGATGGAGTGACTGCCTTTACGGACAAGGACCATAGGTTTGGTTTGGACTATATGAGACGAAATTATGGTGCAAAAATCCTCAAAACTAGAGAAATAATACGACTTCTTAAAAAAACTCAATCTAGGAATTGAACGAACATCCTGTAGCATGAATATAATGTTCTACGCTTTGCCTTTTATTCGCCTGAGGATTCTGAGGAGGGAATCTTTGTCGTTTACTATAAAATCAGCAAAGTTGACAGGCCAAGGACTCGGAATGGGCCCATCCGACAATAGAACCGTCCTTTTTCCAAGGTTTTTTGCGAAGAACATCTCCATAGCAGCGCCAAAACTAGGGGTTGCCAGCACTACCATCACGTCACACTCCCTGACAAGCCTCAAGTCGTGCCTAACAATCGACCGAGAAAGTTTTTTCTTGGTTCTAAAATCTAGAACGTCCGAATAATCCATCATCTTTAGTTCAAACTGGTTTGTCATCTCAAAACCATTCCTCGCCAGAAAATCAGACATGCTCTTAATTTTGCCTATGCCTGTTCTCCCTATTGGACCACATACCATTACCTTCAACATAGTTTTAACGAATAAAGTGACTATAATGATTTGCTGATTTGTGATACAGCCTGAAAGTTTTCAATACAGAATCGGACGGATGGAATTTTGTAAAAAGGACGCAAACGCTCCTAGATTCAGACCGTAGTGATCCTTTGGTCACCCGTTGTCTTGAAAACCAGACCCCAAAGGTTCTGTTTTTTCTGGGTTCGCTTACGTCCATCATATGTTGTACTCCAGCCTATAAAAGGCCCTTCTTGATTACTATCTTTGATTTTCTATAATCTAGCTTGTCTGCACTGCCGTGCAACGCAATCCTGCCGGTTATATCATGCAAAAATTATCATGATACATGCAAGTGTTACAATATGGAAAACCAGTTGAAGAACAAGCAACAAAGGACTTTCTCCTCGAGATTCAGGCAGACAGGTATTGTCGTGCAATACTCGAGTCTGCAAGTGACCTACCCAAGTCAGCAAAGCAACTCAGCCAAGGATGCAACGTACCAATAAGCACCGCATATAGGAGAATCCAGCAGATGCACGATCACAAACTCTTGTCCATCTCAGGAACAATAAATGAAGATGGGAAAAAGTTCTTCCTTTATAAGAGCAAGATAAGAGCGATTGTATCATTTTTCGACGGCAGCTCAGTCCAAGTAGAGATTGTACCTAATACTGGCTTTCCAGCAAATTAGGACACCACATTTTATTTTTCAGCCACCTTACAGCCGCAAGACAGAATGGATATGGGAGGTCATCCTTGGCCCTACGTCATTCCCACTCATGATAACCGTTTACCAAGTTAATATCGCTCGATAATGGAACCAATGTGTTGTACAAAGAAGCCGTCCTGTATGAAAGGTTGCCAAATGATAAGGTGAGATGCCTAGCATGCGGGAGGTACTGCGAACTCGGCAAAGACCAGGTAGGTCTTTGCGGAATTCGTGGAAATAAGGATGGGAAACTAGTCCTTTTCGTATACGGCAAGGTGGCTGCTTGCCATGTGGACCCAATAGAAAAAAAACCGGTTACGCATTACAGGCCTGGATCCAAGATATTTTCCATAGGAACCACTGGCTGCAACTGGTTGTGCAAGTATTGCCAGAATTATGACCTCAGCCAGAGAAGGAAAATCGAAGGTACGGACATCTCCCCCGAGCAGGTCGTAAATTTGGCCTTAGAGTGTGAGGCACAGGGAATCGCATATACCTACAACGAACCCAGCATTTTCCTAGAGTTCGCAAGGGATTGTGGCATCTTGGCAAGAAAGAAGGGATTGTTCAACATCTTTGTTTCAAACGGATACGGGACGCCTCAGTCTGTAAAGATGATGAGCGAATTTTTAGACTGCATAACTGTCGATTTCAAGGGAAATGGCGAGGAGAAATTCGTCAGGCAATATGTCGGAATACCAAGCTCCCAGCCGGTTTTTGACACGCTAGTAGAGTTGCACGACAAGACATCTATCCATGTGGAAATCACGGATCTTGTTGTCCCACGGGTGGGTGATAACCTAGAGCATGCGGAAAAGGTGTGCAGGTTTGTGTATGACCTTTTTGGGCCTGAAATGCCAATCCATTTTTTGAGATTTTTTCCGCATTACAAGATGATGGAATTTCCACCAACTCCCATTAGGACGCTTGAGAATCATCATTCAGTGGCAAAGAAGGTTGGTTTGAAGTACGCATACATAGGAAATGTACCAGGGCATCCGCTTGAAAACACATATTGTTCCGAATGCGGCAAGATAGTCATACACAGGTTCAACTTTGACATCCTAAAGTGGGATCTGGACCTAGAAAATAGGTGTAAGTATTGTGGCAACAAAATTCCAATCGTGGGAAATCTAGAAAAAGGGTATAAAGAAAGACGCTTCGAGTTTGTTTTTTAGGAATAATTTATGCAACAAGAACCTTGCCAGATCTCAGGTATTTGCAGAATTCGTCTATTTTTGCTAGGTGTTCTTCTATGACATCGTTGATCTCTTTTGCCTGAAACTTGCCCTTGTCAGATATGGGCTGGACCACAACAGCCTTTGGCTGATTGACTGGTTGCCCTATGATATTATACATCCAAACAAAAACCTCGTCGATGTCGGATACCCTTTTGCATATATCATCTGCCATTTTAAAGCATAACAAGTTGTAGATCTTCCCTATGTGGCTGACAGGGTTCTTACCGGCGATAGCTTCAGAGCCCGATGGTCTGCTCAAAGAAATAAGCTGGTTCGCGCGATTTCCCCTACCAACCTGGCCAGAGTCAGAACTGTCAGCCGAGGTCCCAAGAACTGTCAAATAAAGACCGTCAAGACCAGATCCTTCCCTATCCAAATTGTTAAACACTATCTTAACATCTCCAAACTCTCCTGTTTTTTTATGAAATTCATCTATTGCTTGAATCATCTCATCTTTTCTTGCAAAATAGCTTTTTTCGGAAGAAACATACGCATCAACGAAAGCCATTGCTACCGTAAGTTCAAGCGTATTGCCGTTCCTAAACCCCATTACCTTAACGTCTTCTCCCGATTCCGTAAACTCCGACTTGAATTCTTTGGAATTGATGAATGTTTCCGTTTGAAGTACAGCATTTTCTGTACCAGTCAAAGGAGCATACCCTACCAACGCCGAAGTATCGTTTGCCAGAAATGCATCAGGCTCACCAAATAGGGACCGGAGTTCCTGCGACGCTTGGCCTATTTCAAGCTGAAATTCGAGATGTTCCTCTTTGACCATTCTCATGTTATTCTTGAACCAAGATTTTGCAGTCTTTCTAACAACATCCTCAATTTGCTCCCGTGAGATATGGTTCCCAAACGTAGCCCTATCTCCAAGTATGAGCTTGAGAGGTCTAGTTATTTTACCCCCACCAAACTTGTTTTGACTCTGTCCTGCGACCAGCAGTGCCTTATCCATGTTGTGATGTTGAATTGAACCCGTTGCTTGGATGTATGATTCTGACAGAGCTACTTCAATTTTTTCCATAACAAGGTCACATATCGTGTCAGGATGGCCGATTCCCTTCCTCTCCACGATCTCAAACCTCTTTTCAAAGGTAGGAATATCCTTCGATGGTTCTAAAAATATCCTAGATTTGCTCATTTCAGGTTGAAAAGGAAGGAAATTCGACCCACCGTGTCATATCGTTGTGATTGTTTATTCATCATAATGGCTACATACGTCATTTCCACTGTGTCATTCATGCAAATTTGATTGCATCATATGATAAAAACAATCTACATCATTATCAGCGGTGGAAACTCGGTGGAAGGGTCATCTGACGTGCCATCCCTAGCGTATTAACAAAAAGCGATTTCCAGCTTTGATAATCGGTGATTTATTAAAATAATTGCAATACAAATGATAGCCATGGACGAATGGGATGAAAACTTCAATGAATGGTTTAAAAAATTCTGGGGAAGACCAAGATTCGGTTTTGGACCTACGATGTTTGGCGACATAGATGAAATGAGAAAGGAGATGGAGAAGATTGTTGGCGAGCAATTCAAAAAACTGCCAAAAACTCCAAAAGAATTGATTCGGGAATACGAGACTCCAGAGGGCGCAAAAATCCGTGAAGTGGGCCCTATAGTCTATGGCTACTCGATGACAATAGGTCCAGATGGCAAACCCAAGATTCGCCAGTTCGGAAATGTAAAGCCATACAGCATGGAAGGGCCCAAACTTACTGCAGAGAGGGAGCCCCTTGCAGATGTAATTACTTCCGAGAAGGAGATCAAGGTGGTGATAGAAATGCCCGGCGTGGAAAAGGAAAATGTCAAGGTAAATTCCCATGACCACATCGTGGAAATATCAGCCGATACCCCATCTCGAAAATACCGAAAGGAGGTGGAGGTTCCCGCAGATGCCGACATGGAGTCAGTAAAATCAAGTTACAAAAATGGCATCTTGGAAGTCGTTTTTCAAAAGAAGACAAAACCTCAGGGTAAGCAGATTAAGGTCGATTGAGTAAACAAACCTCATACCCCCATATTTTCAATCCTGATAATTTACGCCTATGGTAATAAGGAATCGGATAGTCATCATCTCACAAGATGAAAGAAACCCAATCGTTGAAGGAATCGGACTCACTTATTGTTGCCGAGGCAAATAAAAACGACGTAGGCCGCAGGATTGCCAGAATAGATCCCAAAATTGCAGAAAAACTGAGCTTTTCAGGGGGTGATGCTGTAGAAATCACTGCCGGAAAAAACAAGACAACTGTCCTCAACTGGCCAGCTTATTCAAGTGATCATGGCAAAGGACTCATCAGAATTGACGGCTACATTCGCAACAAATTGGATGTTGGAATAGGCGACAGAGTTTCCGTGAAAAAGGCAAAGGTAAGCGATGCAACCTCCATCACACTCGCACCAACCGAACCACTACGAATTAGCGGAGTGGAGGAATATCTAGCGGAGGAGATTCTAAATGGCCAACTTGTAAGCAAGGGCGACACTGTTCCAATTTCCATCATGGGTCAGCGAATCGATTTGGTAATAGTAACCACGGCCCCTACCGGTGCCGTGATAGTCAAAAACAACACCAAAGTTGTCATCTCAGAAATGGTTGCAAAAGCGACCGCGGAGGGAGGAATTCCATCTGTCACGTATGAGGACATCGGAGGATTGAGAGACGAGGTGGCAAAGGTTCGCGAGATGGTAGATCTCCCGCTTAGACATCCCGAATTATTCAAGAGGCTGGGTGTGGAGGCACCCAAAGGAGTCCTTCTTTATGGGGCTCCAGGCACTGGTAAGACTCTCCTTGCAAAGGCAATAGCAAACGAGTCAAGCGCTAACTTTTACGCCATAGGAGGTCCCGAAATAATGAGCAAGTTTTATGGTGAAAGTGAGGAAAGGTTACGCGAGATATTCAAGGAGGCGGAAACAAATGCTCCGGCAATAATATTCATCGACGAATTAGATTCCATAGCTCCCAAGCGTGAGGAAGTTTCAGGGGAGGTGGAGAGAAGAGTAGTTGCTCAGCTGTTGTCATTGATGGACGGATTATCCACAAGGGGCAAGGTGGTTGTAATAGGCGCAACAAACAGGATCAACGCAATTGATCCTGCCCTAAGGCGAACTGGGAGATTCGATAGAGAAATCGAGCTTGGGATTCCCGATAGGGATGGAAGATTAGAGATTCTGCAAATTCATACACGCGGGATGCCACTCACTGATGACGTCAACCTAGAAAAATTGGCTGATGTGACACATGGGTATGTTGGTTCTGACCTGCAGGCCCTGGCAAAAGAGGCAGCAATGAGTGCATTGAGGAGGGTTTTGCCATCGATTGACTTATCACAAGAAAGCATACCCAGAGAAATTTTAAACAAAATCCAGGTTACTATGGAGGACTTCACCTCGGTCCTAAATGAGATGGAACCTTCTGCAATGAGAGAGGTTTTTGTGGAAATTCCAAACGTAAAATGGGATGATGTTGGAGGTCTTGAAGATGTCAAGTGCGAACTTTTGGAAGCGGTGGAATGGCCCCTAAAGTACCGCGGCCTCTTTGCATACTCTGGAGCAACACCCCCCAAAGGAATCTTCCTATATGGTCCTCCTGGCACTGGTAAGACGTTAATTGCAAAGGCCGTGGCGAACGAAAGCGAGGCCAACTTTATCAGCATAAAGGGTCCTGAACTTCTATCGAAATGGGTAGGGGAATCCGAAAAAGGCGTGAGGGAGATTTTCCGAAAGGCACGACAGGCCGCGCCGTGTATAATTTTCTTCGATGAGATAGATGCTATTGCCCCCATACGTGGAGGAGATTTTGGCGATTCGCACGTCACGGAACGTGTAATTAGCCAACTTCTTACAGAACTCGATGGTCTTGAGGTCTTGAGAAATGTAGTAGTAATTGCCGCGACAAACAGACCCGACATAGTAGATCATGCTCTCTTAAGACCTGGCAGGTTTGACAGGCTGATTTATCTCCCACCCCCAGACAGGGACTCTAGGATTCAGATAATCAAAATCCACACAAAAAAACTTCCGCTTGATAAAGAGGTCAGCGTAGAGAAAATTGCCGACATAACAGAAGGGTACACTGGTGCAGATATAGCGTCCATCACATCCTCTGCTGTGATGCTTGCTATGCGAGAACATGTTTCAAAGTACAAGGATGCGAACAAGGCAGAGAAAAACGCCCAAGAATTGAAGGTTGGAATGCGCCACATCCAGGAGGCAATGAAGAAGATTAGACCTCTATCTCCGCAGGAACTCGAGTGGTACAAGAGAGTGGCTGAGATGTTTGGCAAGCCCCGGTTTGGTGCAGAACAAGCCAAGGGCGGAGTGCTCTAGAAGTTCTTTACAATCAAAGGAAATCATGGACTGGGGTCGATTTTATAATGGGCGAGGGATTTGCCTCATTCTCATCTGTGATATTCTGTTTTCATAGTAAAATAGTAGTTTAGGACAAGTAACCACATGGTGCTAGACACAATCAAGCTAAAGGTCGGAGACTACATGACTCCAGACGCGATATCTGTGGACAGTGAGACCAGTCTTTCTGATGCAATCTCCATCATGGCAAGGAAGAACATTGGGCACCTCGTAATAGAGAAGGATGGAAAGCCCTCAACGATCCTGACAGAACGTGAAATTTTGTCATATGTTGTGAAAGAGGGAGGGATTCCCGAGATAAGGATGAAGGATGTTCCGACAAAGAGGTTCGCAACTGTTTCTCCAAATGATTTGGTCATTGAAGCTGCAAGGATAATGCTAGAGAACAAGAAAAGACTCCTTGTTTTTGAAGATGGAAAGCCCCTAGGCATCATAACTGTTTCAGACATGTTGAGGGGTCTGCGGACAACAGGAGGAAATCCCAAACTAGATGGCGTAATGAGAGGAAAAGTTTACGGCTGCTCCAACCACGACTCCATTTTCAAGGCAACTAAGATAATGTACTCAAAAAAGGTCGGAAGTGTGCTCGTTTCAAAGGATGAAAAGTACCAAGGTATCTTCACTGAGAGAGACTTGCTTACAAAGGTCCTTGACAAAGGTATTGACCCAAAGGATCGTCTTGAAGGTTATTCCTCGTTTCCGCTTGTCACTGCCAAGATTGGGATAAAAGGGAACGAGGCTGCCGAGATCATGGCCACGCACAAGATAAAGCGACTACCCCTCGTCGAGAACGACAAAATAAAGGGCATCATAACAGCGCGAGATGTGGTAGATGCATTTAGAAGGTTATAGCGACGCCTTCAGATAGAAGAATGGCGCGAAGAATATTCATCGGTTATGCCACAGGCGATGAGGATAACGTGAGAGAACTTTACGGCGCATTATCAAGACTAGAAGGAGTTGAGGCATATATTCCGGAATGGGACGATAGTATTAACAAAGTGTTTTCAAGAAAAATAAGGGATGGGCTTGAACATGCAGACCTTGCGGTTTTTCTCATAACATTCAACAGCACTAATACAATATGGTTAAATCAAGAAGTCGGGTATGCCAGTGCAAAAAACATTCCCGTGATTTCCGTTGTAGAGAGGGGGATTGATGTAAAGGGCTTCCTTGAGGGAAGTCAACATCTGGTTTTCCAAAGGGCAAACTTCAGGCTCAACATACGTCAAATAGTTTCAGAAGTCCTAGGATTTTTTTCAAAGGGAGGGAACCCCATTACTTCCTTCAAGTCCACATGCCCCTCGTGTAACAAGGAATTTTCCGAAATACTTCCAAGAATGGAGTCCTTAAATGAGAAAATAGAACGAGGACTTAATCTCTCGCTGCAATGCAAGCTTTGTTCGGCAACGTTTGAAGCCGATCCTATCACATTTGTAGCCCAAAACACCGGCTAGGAGTTCATATTTTCTTGCATAGTTTGAACATACTTCCGCTGCTCTCCCGCTAATTCAAAAATGTCGGTCTTGCTTATCACTCCTAAAAGCTTCCCATCGCTGCTGCAGACAAATATCTTCCCCACCCTTTTTTTGACCATCTCTAAAAGAGCCTTCTCCAAGTCTACATTTGGCAAGACTGTTGCAAGAACATTGGTGGGGAACATTATGTTTCCCACGCTAACGGTCTTGCGTTGGCTTTCTGGGACCTTTAGGATCTCCTTCAGGACAACCATCCCGATTAGTCGTCCGTCTTCGTCTACAACAGGAAACTCACTTTTCATGCTGGCCGCAAAGTAGTTTTTTAAAACAAAATCTAGAGTCATCTCCCGGTTCACCGATATTATTTGTGTGTTCATTGCCCTACCTGCGACAATCCCTCGGAGTGCACTCATGAGGTCAAACTGTGACATGTATGACTGGGCTCCAGCGTGCAAAAACCATCCAATTAGGACTATCCATATGCCTCCCACAAAGTCACCCCCTACCAATATCAGAAAACCCACACCCATGAAGCCATAAGAGATTATGATCCCGATGCTTGTAGCAATCCTTGTAGCCTCATGATAATCTTTTTTCCACCTCACCAACGCGGCCCTGAGAACCCTTCCCCCGTCAAGCGGGAATGCAGGGATGAGGTTGAATACACCAAGGGCAAAATTGGCAATCATCCCATAATACAGTATCCCTTTTGCCTGCAAGTATACTGGACTTCCTTGTGCAAGGACTGTTGTGATCAACAAAAATAGCGCTAGCGCTGCACCAATTCCAAAGCTTGAAAGGGGCCCTGCAATGGCCATTTTGAATTCTTGGTGAAAATCTTCAGGCTCTTTTGCAATGTCAGAAACCCCTCCAAAAATAAAAAGAGTGATGCTTTTGACTGGTATGTTGAACCTCTTGGCTACTACCGAGTGGGATAGCTCGTGCAAAAGAATCGAGAAAAACAAAAGGCCTGTGCCAAGCGATCCCATCACCCAGTAATCCACCTGTGTGAGCCCTTTCACGTAATCAGGCATGAAATATGTCGAAAGTGTCCAGTCTATGAGAAGAAATGTAATTATCAGCGTGAAATGCAGCCGTATGCTGATTCCCTTGACATGCCCTATCTGAACAGACATGGAATCAACTATTTCTTGCGTACAGGCTTGGGAGGTTTAGACATCCCAATGGGCCTCCGCCTGATATGCATCTACAACATCTCGCGCTGTGACGATTCCTACGATGGAGTCGTTTTCTGCCAATCCCAATCGTTTGATATTATTAGTAGCCATTATACTCGCCGCTTCATTTGCCATTATGCCCCTTCTTGCCGTAACAAGGGGGAATGATGAGTACCTTCCAACCTTTTCTGTCATGCTTACTCCTTTGGATATTGCTCTGACAAGGTCTCTTTGTGTGAATATGCCAAATCCAGTCTCGTTTTCCACCAGTATGCTTCCAATGTTTTTTTCATCCAGCAACTTGGCGGCATCCAATATTGTTGTGTCATAGGGACAGTGGTATACCTTTTTGCTTATAACGTTCTCAAGACCAGGTGATTTCTTTGTCTCACCGAATGCCTTTAGCATGTCAGATGCCGTTATTGTGCCAACCAGCTTATCACCATCAGCAAATACCAATATCCTCGATTTCGCAGATATCATCAGCCTTGCAGCCTCGACAACCGAAGTATCTGGCGTAACGGTAACATACTGACGTAGCTGAATGTCTCGTACTTTTTTACCCTCGATTTTCTCACCCACGGCTACGTGGTGAACTATCTCCCTTTCGGTCAAAATTCCCATCGGAGTCGGGCTTTCCTCTTCCATGACTATGAGCGTTGCAAACCTGCTATCTGCCATAAAATCAATTGCGTCTGAAAGCGAAACATCAGGTTTTACCGAGATGGGATAATCAGACATGTAGTTCCCAACAAGCAAGCCCTTTGTGTTTAGGTTCATAGATATGTTTTCAGAACTTGGTATTTTACTTTGGTAACTAGATATCAAAAGTGATATTCAGCATCCGGCTTTAATAAAATAAATTCCATAGAATCGTAATGACAAATGAAAAATTCACAAATATCGTAGTTGCGATAGACGGATCGGACCTTTCAAAGAAGGCTGCAGACTATGCGGTATCTTTGGCAAAGGAACAAAATGCCAAGGTGTCTGCGGTCGCGGTCGTAAAGTTCCATCAGACAGATGCCTTTAGGGGCTCATCCTCAACTCTTGAGAAGTTTGTTAGAAAACAAGCTGATATTGCGCAAAATTGGCTTGACGCGGTAAGATCTGAGGCTGATAAAAGCAACGTGCGATTCGAATCCAAGGTCATCAAAACAAGAACCAACGTGCCCGAGGAGATAATCAAGTATGCCAAGGACAGAAAATCGGACCTCATAGTAATGGGAACTAGGGGAAGAACTGGTTTCAAGAAGGTCTTGCTTGGAAGCGTCGCCTCAGCCGTGGTTACCCATGCCGGATGCCCAGTAATGGTCATCAGGTAATTTTTTCATGTCTCACGGCAAGGTTTGGCCCCTTTTTTGAAGTTCTTTAGATGATTAGAGGATTGAAGGCGTGGTTTCATAATGTCCAAACTTGACAACCTAAGCACGGCGGCAAAGACCATTGTGCTAGGATCATGGTTTGGATGGGCGCTTGATGGATACGACCTGGTTTTAATGTTGTTTGTTATTTCCTCCGTAAGCCAGCTTTTTTTCCCCACAGGAGATCAGAGATTAGCCATTCTTGCCACCTTTGCCACTTATGCTGCCACCCTAGTTGTCAGACCCTTGGGCGGAGCCATTTTTGGGGCGTTTGGCGACAGGGTGGGCAGAAAAAGGGCGATGATAATTACCATAGTGGGATTTTCTTCGGCTACATTTGCGACTGGAATGCTGCCCACATGGCAGGCAATCGGAATCATCTCGCCCCTGTTACTTGTAGCATTGCGAATCTTCCAAGGGCTATTTGCTGGAGGAGAGTGGGGAAGTGGTGCCGTAATATCGATGGAATCCGTACCAAAACATTCGAGGGGTTTTGTATCTGGGTTCTTACAGAGTGGTTTCCCATTTGGTTTTCTTATTGCATCGTTGGCCTACTGGGCAGTTTCCACCATTTTCCCCGGCGGGGCATTCCTAGAGGTTGGATGGCGTGTGATGTTTTTTACTGGCATTGTCCCAAGCTTGTTAGCTCTAATACTTCGCCTCAAGATGAATGAATCCGAGATCTGGAATGAGAAACTAAGGGCTCAAGAGTTGGAGAAAGCACCGCTCAGAAAAATTGTGTCCGGCTCAAACAGAAAGCCGCTTTTTCTGACCCTTGCAATAACAACCGGCCTCATGTACTCCTACTATGCATCAATAGGCTTCATGCCCACCTTACTTTCCCAGTATATTCGACTTACAGAGACACAGACCGCATCTGTGATGGCCGCTGGAACTTTTTCATCCATGGTTGGTTACATCTTTTGCGGCTGGCTCAGCCAAAGGATAGGAAGAATCCGCGCAATCGGGATATTTGCATCCGCAACAACAATACTTGCCATCCCTTTGCTTCTAGGATTGTTTCATGCCCAAGGTCTTTTTGAGAGGGGTCTTTATTCATCCATTCTCATCATGGTGGCAACAAGCGGTTTTGGCCCAATTCCGGCATTTTTGTCAGAGCGGTTCTCGACAGCGATACGAAATACCGCTGCAGGTTTTGCATTTAATGGCGGATTAATAATTGGAGCGTGGGCTCCACTCATAGCAGTAAGTCAATCCGTATCAAGTGGTTTTCAGCCAATATTTTTTGCCGCGAACCTCATGATAGGATCAATACTTGTATTGGCAGGACTTCGGATAAACCCTGAAACACGTAATGCAGACTTACGCAAAACAGAAGCTTCCTGACAAATTGTTGTTCAGAATACTAATAATGTCTCTTCAGGCAAACTGCCAATTATGGGGTATATTTTTCTCCGGGCTTGCAAATGTGCGAACCGCAGATCTTCTCAACTGGATGGCCGGTCGAGGCATGCACATGCGCGTATTGGTTGTCTATATCCCATTCGCTTGAGCCAGTAACCGCATAGGCGGCTGAAAAGGCCACTAGTGGCAGCAAGGCCAGCAAGAGAAACACCTTGGATTTCATGAATAAAATATGCATCCGTTTATACTTTAACGGGGATCTCGTTTACCACGTTTGAGAATCATCATGTGGATTACCATACGTGATAATTGAAATCCGCTTTTTATTCATCCTCCAACTAAAGGTGGTATGGATGAATATTTTGCAAGTCAGATAATGAGTCATGACGTATTGACAGTAGAGCAATCTACTCAGATAATTGAGGCGGCAAAAAAGATGAACGAAAGAAACATCGGCTGCATCATAGTAACTGAAAGGGGTAATCCTGTTGGAATTGTTACCGAGAGAGACATTGTTTCATTGGTTGCTCGCAATGAAAGGCCGATTACAACTCCCGTGCGAGAAATAATGTCGTCCCCACTTGTTTCCGTAAGCCCAGACGCGACAGTATGGGAATTAGCCGAGGAGATGAAATTGAAGAAAATTCACAAGATGCCGATAATTGACAAAAACAAGCTTGTCGGGATCGTCACGACTACCGACATCACTCGTTTATGTAGCATAGGGTCGGACGCAGAAATCAGAAGTGTCTGTCAGCAAATCCTGAAAAGGCTGAACCAGCCCTAGACTGGCTGCGGAATTGAAACGTCCTTTGAACGAAGAGCCATCACGGCATCCCATGGTGTCACGACGCCATGTGGAAGCAATATGTAGGGAGACTGCATGCCATATAGTAATTTACAGCCCTCTTCTAAAGGGACATCCCCAGAAACCCTCCTAGCTAGGTCTAGTTTGAAATCAGCCGCACTTGTCTGCAGGAAATCACTCTCATTTTTCAGGCAGTTGAGGTCTCTTGCGATTTTTTGAATGATTATTCTATCACTTATGAATTCCGATGTCCCTTCCAGCACCAGTTTCCTAGTCTTGTTTTTCTGCATTGATCCTATGATATCCTTAATTTTTTGATTCTTTGTGAAGGTGAGCATCTCTCTTTTAGGAATGTCCCCAAGCTTCGTCTTTGACTTGCATGACATCCCAACCTCGAGAATCTTTCTTGCCGAAATTGCGGAAAACCCATGGTATACGTTTGGCAGCAGGGCAAAAGCACGTCGTGTTTTCAGCCACAGATCCAGTATCTCCCCCAAGGTGCATTTTTCGTCCAGAATTACCAGATTTTTACTCATGATCTCACCAATCTTGGTATTATCAAAAAAGTCGGCAGTCGGGTTTTTCATCAGTCCCTCGAGGACCTCCGAGCCGCCGATTAGTCCTACGGGTTTTTCATTGCGTACCACCACAAGCGAATCCGTAAAGGTTTCCAGATGGTGTGGAAGTAGGTTTGCTGCCTCCCTGACAAAGTCATCCTCACCTACGCTGACTGCGGGCGAGGAAAGCAAAGATTCTCGCAGGAGCATTCTCAGCTGATATTGTAAAATGGTAATCTTATCCTGACCCCCTTAGTTGTACCTTTTCTGTCACATCAGCCATTGTTTTTACAACCAGAGTATATTTAGACAGGAGGTGATTACCACTAGTGAATTTCCCAGTGCCATCACAAAACATGGATGGGAGACCCACAGTTACCCCTGGAGAAAATTTTGTATGGCCTGGTCAGAAATGAAATAAAGAATGTGAAGGCCAGTTATCAACGATGGTAATCGTCTCCCATTTTTATAAGATTTGATGATGAAGATAATGCGGACGGAAACGCGGGGTAATAACCCGGACGACGTGATGTACGTAGGTATGTGACGTTAACACGTTTCCGTCTTTTTACCATTAAAATATCTAAAAACATAAAATCTGTAAAACAAGCTTAACTGATGCAAATCGTATATTTTCTTTTGGGCAAATGACATGCAGATTTATTTTATGCATAAATCATGTCGGATGTATCCATGGTAGCACGTGGGCTGGTCCTACCACAAAGATTGGTCCCTTTCAAGGCACCAAGATGGCCCTGCCCTGAATAGTTCCTTCTTCAAGGCTTTTGGTTGCTTTGTTTACCTCACTTAACCTAAATTGCGTGATTGGAGTCTTTAGCTTGTGGGTTCGAGCCAAGCTCAGTACCTCCGCAAGCTCGTTAAAGTTTCCCCACAATGATCCAATGACCTTGTATTCATTTATCACGGAGGGCATTATGGGGACGGTAAAGGATTCCCCCATCAAGCCGACAAGTACAAGAGTGCCCTTCTTCCTCAGGCTTGCCAAACCAATGTCCAGTGTTTCTTTAGATGCCACTATATCTAGACATACATCTATGCCTCGGTTGTCAGTTATCTTCTTTATCGAAGACAACACATCCATTTCTCTCGAATTAATGACATAGTCTGCCCCCATCTCCTTTGCGAGTCTTGCTTTTTCCTCGCTTCGAACAACTGTTATCACACTTGTTGGGGACAACAGCTTGAGGTATTGTATAGCATAGCACCCAAGACCTCCCACCCCGAACAATAGCGTAAAGCTACCAGGGTTCAGCATATGCCTGACCTTCTTTACTGCCCGGTATGGGGTAAGACCTGCGTCAGTCAGCGGCGCGATATTTTTAGGGTCCATTCCGGTTGCCCTCACAATGAATCTTTGGGATGGCACATACATGTATTCGGCATATCCGCCGTCAAATTGTGATAGCCCGGGCCACCTTGCTCTTATGCAAAGCTGTTCGTCCCCTCCCTTGCAGGCGTCGCAGATTCCGCAGCCCCATCCGCCAAACACGGCAACCACGTCGCCTTTTTGAAGTCCTTCAACAGACTCGCCAACATCCTCGACATAACCCGCCGTTTCATGTCCTATCGTAAGTGGTAGTTCTACTGGAAGCGTATTCTTCCATTCACCATGCATGAAATGAATATCGCTGTGACAGACACCTGCAGCGCCTACCTTTACTATCACTCCCTCGCCCTTGGGCTTGGCAAGAGTCACCTCGTCTAGTTGCAGAGGCTCATTATATTTATGAAGTCTAGCTGCTTTCAAGTTATCACAGTTTTCTAGTTTTTCTGATATTAAGGAGGGGCAAGATTATCACGGTTGAGAATGCTTTTCAGTTTGGATTACATAGACCCTTAGATAATCTTAAGAAACTAGTGAACTATCATGACTGCGCAAGGGGCCAATTCTGATACCTTCCTGCTCGTGCTGCCCAGTACTTTCAGCCTTCCAAGGCCTCGCAGCCCTTGGCTTCCTATGACTATCAGACCTACTTTTTTGCCCTTGGCGTATTTCAGAATCATTTCTACTGGCTTGCCTGAAAGAATGTCGTAGCTTGCATCCACGCCTTTAGACTTGCAAATTGCTACTTCAGCCAACACTTCCCTTCTGGCTTGTGTTTTTACAGCCGCCATGAATTTTGCTATGGATTCCTCTAGCGTCTTGTCCTTTTTTAGCAGGCCAAGAAGCATCCCAGGTGGAAATTCTTCCGGGTCTACCACTATAATTACGTGAATTTTTGATCCCAAATTCTTCGCTATTTTTACTGCTTGGAAGAGGGCCTTCCTTGCAAATTTCGAACCGTCCGTAGGAACCAAGATTTTCTCAAAGGTTGAATCCCTGCTCATGACAACAATTGACCTTGAGATTACTTAAAACCAGTCCTAAATTCCAAAGTTGATACCAACACATGTGCAATTATCAACCCATATTTTCCGAGCGCTTTTGACGATATCAATCCTGAGAAACACCCCTAAAATTAAATCCGACAACACTTATCACCAGTCATGGCACTAGAATTGCTCAACGAACCAGTCTCTAGGTTTACCAACCCCAAGATGACCACCGTTGAGAGCAATCTCACCATACAGGACACCGCGCAGGCCATGGTTGAATCCAAAGTGGACAGCATCCTGGTGTTTGAAAATAACAAGATAATCGGCATCGTCACTGAGAAGGACATACTCTATGACGTGGTCGCAAAGGGTCTAGACCCTACAAGAACCACACTAAAGCAAATTACCAAGAGCCCGCTGATAACGATTCAAAAGACAGCCCCCGTACGACAGGCACTCGAACTGATGAAAACGCATGACATCCGCAGACTGGTTGTTATGGATAAGCGTCCAATTGGCCTTATCACCCAAAAAATGGTTTGTGGGAACCTAGAAGGACATAATCTGCTCCTTCCAGAGCTTGAGACAGGAGACAAGACCTTTTGCCCCTACTGCTCCGAGCAATTCAAGGACACAAAGATGGTCTGCGAGCACATCGACCAAGTGCATATAAAAAACAAGTGAAGGACACCGCATAGTTAAATAGTCTATTCTAGCGAATTACATATCGGATGGTCGTAAAGAGAAAACCTCATCCTCCGAAACATGAGGATACAAGAAGCATCAGCTACAGGCTGCCTTCCCACATAGTAGCAGAACTTGAAACAGAGGCAATGCAGAGAAAGATTTCCCAAAACGTCCTAGTCAAACAAATTCTTGAAAAGTATGTGAACTGGGACAGGTTTGCAGAAAACATAGGCATGATCCCTGTTCCAAAGGACATACTCAAAACTCTTGGCGAGGAGATGGAGGGAGACACAATCAACAGGATAATAGAGGTGATGATACCGTTGGTGAAGGACTGGGTCATGTTCATGAAGGGTAGCTATGACCTCAAGCGTGCAATCGAGGCTTTTGAAGACTATATGAGGGCGTCTGGAATGACTTCAGATCACAGAATTGAGGGAGACATACACCACTTTATTGTTCAGCACAACCTTGGCATAAAGTGGTCCCTATTTACCGAGATGCTACTAAAGCAAATCTTTTACCAGTTCCTTCCCAACCTTGCAGTCAAGTCACGAACCACCCCAAATACCGCAATAGTCAGCAGTGCCCTGGGATCCGAATTTAGCGAACACGATTATTAAAAAATTCAAAAAAAATAGGCTGTGCAACCTAATAGGATGCGCAGGTTGCAAATCCGCGGATACTTTCGATGTCCGGATCTCTTGACAGTTCGACCACGTCAGCCATGGATGCCAGGCCTACGGCCCGTATTCCATGCTCCCCTTCTTTGGCCACCATGTAGTGGGCCTCCAGAGCATACTTCTTCCTGTCCAAGTCTGCCCCACTCTTGTAGTGGATTTCCAGCTCGACTTTTGGCTCCACGTCTGGGAAGGCTCTCTCATAATACATTACATCAGTTGCAAGTTTGAGATCAATCTTGCCCAGCTTGCCCAGAAGTTGGTTTAGAAAACTGTCGTATTGCGTTTCGACGCTTTGTGACATGCCAAAAAATAGCCAAAAATCACATTTAAAACGAAGATAGCATTATCACCGCTGGCAAAAAATCAAGCCTTTGTGCCTGTTTTGTATGCATTGCATGGCAATGCAGTCCTACCGGTTAAATCAAAACGGACCCATATTATCGCATGCAAGTATTACAACATGGAAAACAGGTCCAAGAAGAGACCACAAAAGATACCCTGCTTGAGATATTGGCGGACAAATACTCACGCATGATACTAGAGTCCACAATTGACATGCCCAAGTCGGCAATAGACCTCAGCAATGAGTGCGGAATACCAATAAGCACGGCGTACCGCCGCGTGCAGAGGCTTCACAGCCACAAGTTGCTTGGGATTTCAGGCTCCATAAGCCAAGATGGCAAGAAGTACTTTTTGTACAAGTCCAAGGTGAAGTCCATAATGACTTGCTTCAACCACGGCGCAGTTGAGGTGGAGATTGTTCCTAATTCAACTCTTGAGAATTAGGAACTACGAAAATTTTTCAATACAAAGATGATAATCATGGTTGGAAAAAGAATCCCGTCTTTAAATCACACAAGGGCCAAGAGTTATCATGATTGCTAAAATTCACAGGTTTACCACACCCGTACTAACGCTCGGCGCTGATGGGACCATCAACGATGCGCTCTTTTTAATGCAGAAAAATGACATCAAGCGCATAGTCGTAGTAAAGGACAACTTTCCCATCGGTATCGTGACAGAGCGAGACATAGGCAGATTCCTCGAAAAGGACAAGACTACCAAGCCCCTTGATAAAATACCAATCCAGAATGTAATGACTATAAACCTCGTAACCATACCTGCAGACGATGAGGACGTTCCTACCCAGTCTGCAATAAGGATGGATACATTTCAAATAAGCTCAGTAATCGTAGTCGACAATGACGGGAAGCTGGTGGGAATAATTACCAAGTCTGACCTTACCAGAAACTTTGCCAGCCTGTACGGCAGGGTTTACAGAGTTGAGGACTATATGTCAAAGAGGATAATCACGTGCCGCAAGTCAGACTCCCTCTACTTTGCGCTAGACATGCTAAACAAGAACAAGGTCTCACGCCTCGTTGTGACTGATCATGAAGGCAACCCCATAGGCGTCATCACGTATGACACATTCCTAAGAAACAGTGGCTTTTTCAAGGCAAACAAGAGCACTCGCGATTACCTCCTTCCCAGCAGAAATGCAAAGGACATGAAGGTAGGAGACCTTATTGCAAACGAGCTGCTCACGGTGGAGATGGAGGACGATCTTGCAACGGCCGCAAAGCTCATGACGGATTACAAGGTAAGCGGAATCCCAGTAGTTGACAGAAAGGGGTCGCTTGAGGGCATAGTAAGTTCTACCGATATCGTAAAGGCATATTCTGAGGTTGAAACGCACTTCCGCCTCATCAAAAAGGACACCCATTTCGCATAAAGCAGTGCGAGGGTTTTAAAGTAATTAGAACAGGGTAAGAACCAATGATAAGCCACATAATGGTGCCTTATGACCAGTCCGATCCCGCCAATCGGGCACTTGACCATGCGATAGATCTTGCAAAAAAGTATGGTTCGAAGATAAGCATCGTATCGGTCATTGTGCCACAGTCCCCAATGGACCCAACCTTTGCAACGGCTTACGGAGAGACACTGATATTGATGCGAAATGCTGCCTCAGAGTCACTTGCAAAATTAGAGTCTAGACTGAAGGACATGGGAATAGCATGCAAAACCGACGTGCTAGAGGGCCTCTCTATTACGGATAAGCTGATTTCCTACTCTGACTCGCACAAGGTAGACCTAATCGTCATGGGCTCAAGGGGTTTAGGTGGCTTCAAAAAATTACTTCTAGGCAGTGTCGCAAGTGGCGTAATACAACACTCTACGTGCCCAGTCCTCATAATAAAATAGCCTCTTTTCCCTCTTTCTTCAATAGCAGAATCTCTGATGAGACAAGTTAAAGAGGAGATTTGTGCATGTATTTTTGACACGAGAGAGATCGTACCAAGAGGCAACATTGCCATACTGATTATCGCAACTTCGATTTCAGGGGCAAGTAATGTAGCGCTTGCATTCCTGCCAGTCTATTTTACCTCACTTGGAGGCACAGTCCTGCAGTACGGCGTTATCACTACCTTTGCAACGCTAATTGGCATTCCTTCGACTATCGTCGGCGGAGCACTGACTGGTAGGTACAGTGTAAAAATGATTGCAATACTTACATCATGGATCGGCCCCAGCGTGTTAATAGGATATTACATATCCAACAGCTGGACCGCCCTTTCGATTCCAATACTCATAGGCGCTTCAGGCTCCCTTGGATCTATTGCATGGCGACAATTAGTGGCCGATGCTACAGTCCAGAAGTTTAGGACCGCACAGCTTTCCGTCTATCAGACGCTGACTGCGGTACCGTCAATGCTTGCCCCCCTTGTGGGAGGCTACCTGATTCACACGTTAGGAATAGCCGACGGCTTCCGGGCAGGGATTGTTTTAGCTCTTGCATTATCTCCCCTTTCTACAATACTTCTTGTCAAGTTCCTGCGTGAACATGATTTGAAACTTACTGGTAAGGACAAACAGGCATCCACTCCTAGGGCACCCCCCGGTGTGGTAATGCATTCCAAGGGATTCTGGCTCAACTTGACGAGCCTTCCAAAGGCACTGGTTCCGTTGTTGTCGGCCTACGTATTGGTAATCTTCGCAAACTCGGTCATGAATCCCTACCTCATATTTTACAGCACAGAGGTAGCCAGGCTTGACACCTTCCAATGGGGAATCATACTCAGCCTGCAGATTGTCCTTGCAAATTTGATACGAACTCCCTTGGGCATTATTTCCGATAGATTTGATAAACGAAAGGTACTGTTTGCATCCGTCATTACTACCGCACCGCTCTCAACATTCCTTGTGTTTGAGCACTCGTTTTTTAGCACACTTGCAATACTGCTTGCCATGGTGGTTACAGGAATAAATTACACTCCGACACATGAAGCGCTGCAAATCGAGATCACTCCGAGGGAGAAGAGGCCCGCATTGTTTGCGGTGTATGACGTGCTAAAAAGCCTCGCGACATCAGCAGGTACGATGATTGGAGCAGTATTTTTCACACTGAACTATACAATGCCTTTCCTAAGCTTTACTGCAATAGAGACATGTGCAGGTGCAATCATTGGACTTGCATTCTTTGTAAAACCAGGAAGGCAAAGCTCTCTCACTGTTCCAATGCAGTGAGTAGTAACTTCACTGTGGCACATACAATGATGGCACTGAATTGTAATAGTCCTTCAAATCAGAAATCGACCGCATGTCCAAATTTCCAAACTTTCCTAGTGCCTTTCGCCTTGAGAGCACAACATCCCACTTTTCCGTATAACGCTGTGTCACGTCCTCTATTGCTTCCCCTGAAAAGGCAATGACGTAGACGTATTTCTTGTTCCAATTGCGCTCGTAAAATTGTGGATTGTCAAAGGAGTGCGGAAACTGGAATGTCGAGTCGACATGATACCACTTTCCTTCCAGCAGGGCCTCATTCCAGCAGTGATCTAAATAGTCATACGCGATGCGCGATCTAACAGATAAAGAATTCAGGATTGCGCCAAATAGGATGGACCACTCTCCGCACCTGCCATGCTTGGTTTCCGCAATTTTCAAGACGTCACTATATCGCGGGATCACTTTTTGAGCACCACATCTGTTGCAAGTGTGCACCTCAGTTTTGCGGACCTCCCACGAATTGCCTTTTTCAATACTTGCCTGCATGAAGACGGGCTCGGCCTCCGTGCCGCAATTGCTGCAAGCAATCTGGTTTGGAATCCAGGTCATGAATCCCTTATACCACCGTAGAAGTGACGGCAGCTTTTCCCCTTCCAGCACCTCCCGCGGCACTATTTCCCTTACCGTTTCAAGAACCCTAGGATCCTCGTACTGGCTTGTTATGGTTTTATAGAACAGAAAGGAAGTCCTGATTGCATCAAAGTCAAGGCCCGTGCATGCTTCCTGCATTGTCTTTAATTCCCGGTACAGAAAGATATTCTTTTGCAGCCCTAGACTGTGAACACGTCGTTATTTGGCTTTGGCAGTATTGTAACCTGCTTGTTCATTAGCTCCTTTGTTGGAATCACCGTGCTTTCGTTCTTCTCATTTGCCACTATTATATGGAGCAACTCCACAGCCGTGATTGTTCCTGAAATTTCCCCGACCCTTATCTTTTGGCCTATCTTGAAGACCGCTCTCTGGGTAGACGCACCTGCGATAGCAGACGGCAACACGTCCTTGAGAGTGAACCCAAGACCTATGGCAATCGCTGCCCCCACTGCAATTGCGATGCTCCATGAAAATGCTGAGACCAGAGTAGGTATCACGGACTGTCCTATCCCTATCTGTGTCAGTCCTACTGCGAACACAATGCTGTAAACAACTGTTTTTACACCCACTCCGACATACCTAGTTCCGCCATAATGTCTCACCATAAGCTCGTGGTTTACCCACTTGATCACATAATTTGCAATTATAGATCCTATCAAGACTATTATCACAAAGGCGAGAAGATTTGGAACCCAAAGCCACAGCGAGGTCATGGCGCTTGTCAGCTGTTGCAGTTCCAGTGCGTTTATTGCTGCTACTATGAAAAAGAGATAAACGAACCACTTTATGGTGGATCCTATTAGGCGCACCGAGTCAAACTTTCCTACAGTCTCCTCTACCATGTGCACCTCTGGAATGTTTTCCACGTTTGCCTTCTGCAGTATTTTACGCGCGGTCTTTTCCACAACCCTGCCCACAACCTTGCCTGCAACGAGTCCCACTGCAAGGAGCACTCCTGCAGCAATTATTTTTGGGGCGGCCGTCGCCACAGAGGTTGCAAAGGTCGTAATTGCCGCTGCTTCAGGCTCATAAAACCTGTCAGCAGAGCCATCTGTCTGGGCATAGGCTGAGTGTACGCCAACTACCAAGAAAAGGGAGCAAACTGCAAGTACGCCGTAAAATTGTAAAGATTTTGCCTTGTTCGACGAAACTGATTCCAACGTTTTGTGACATCTGCTGGTGTCTATTTCTACATAGACGAAAAGACTCTTCTTACAGCCAACTAAAATCTTCTCAACCCGTAGTTTTGGGCACGATTTTTTGCAGATTTGACATCACTTGCCGAAATTAAATGACCCCTGAATTCCCCTGAAGAAAAATAATTGTACAAGGACTGGGTTGTTTTCAAAATAATTCAACCGCATAGTTTTTGGACAATAATTGACGGCGTAGGTGTTGAATAAGAAACCCCAAGTTAACCTCAATTTTTCAGGATTTTTTCCACTTTCAGCACGATTTTTAATGGTTTAGCACAAATTGCATAGAAGTGGAGCCAGACTCTGAAAAAGGACCGAAGCCGTAGGGAATCGAGCCAATGAGTGCGATAGGTCTGGGTTTGGTCGACTGGAAATTAGCACCCTACAGCTTCTGCTTAGTGTTACGTGAATTCAAAGATAAGATGGAGTAAGTAATTTTCACAGACAAACTCATCAAATTTGTCGCCTTTCTCCCGAAAGGGAGGAAAATGCATCATCCCCAAGACAGGGGTGCGCCCAACTCAACTATTAAATTGGTTCCGGCACTCTAACTTGAAATGGACGAGTTTGAAGAGTTCGCCCTAGCGCTCTTAGACCAGATCTCAGTGGAATTGGGAGAGGAGAAGACGATAAAAGAATCCCAGGCAAAGGCTTCAGAGGCGTTTGCCAACGCGGTATCATTTGAGGACATTGAAACGATATCTGCAAGACTTGCTCCAGATAGCGCAAAAAAGGTGTCCCAGTTCACAGGGATCGAAGTCCCCCCAAGCAAGATGGAGTTTCCAGACCTGGTCGAATTCAAGCGTCTCAAGGGCCGCAAGGTGTTTCCCTCAAAAAATTCATCTTCCTATGTTGAGGATCTCTTCGATGCAATATCCCAAGAGGATGCTGCAAAGATAGCCCTTCTTGCAAAAAGCGTGCCCCAATTTCTGGTATACTCTACATATGCAAAAGGATACATCTCACAGATATCTACTACGTATGGCGACTTTTACGAATCTACAATTTACCTCAACAAATTCGTCCTTTCAAGCTATCCCAAAATAATTCTGCACAAGTATGGCGCACCTTACGAAGCCAACTTTGAAAGGGTGAATTCAGGGTATCTTGGAGCGCTCAAAATGACCATCTTGGAGGAACAGGTCCACTCCATACAAAAAAGCCTCTATGAGATGAACAAGAGCGCAGTCAACCAGGTAAACGAGATAAACGAAGAGCTTGCAAACATCATCATAGGGCTAGACGGCTCCAAAGTGAAGGGCCTTTACGAGTACTTGCAGCTTCCTCCAGTCCCTGACGAATATCCTACCGCACAGAGGGCAAACCTCTTCTTTACCCTAAATCCTGACAACTTTATTGTTAGAGTCCTTGGCCCAGACGTGATGACTTTTACCAAGGTTTCCGTGGATCCAAAGATCCTAGAATTCATCCCCGAATTGCTTGACATATACCAAAGGTGGCTAAAGCCCATCCAGGCTCACCATGCTGCCTTTACCACAATGGAGGGCATGGCAGAGTTTGCGGTCAGAAACATACTGAATTCTGACAAAGACTTTCACAATTACCTCGTGACATTTGCAAACACCGATATTTCCTCCTACCAGGTGAGGAAAAGCATGGGGATGGACTTTACAGAGTTCATTGCCAACAAGATCGGAAGCACTGCATACCGCACAATGATAGAGAACCCTCCGACAACGAGGGAGCTCAAAAATCCTGAAGCCTATCTGAAGAGGATATGAGCGACTTTGATCCATTTGTAGAGGAGTGGATTGCGTATGCAAAGAATCCCCGGTACACGCTTGTAGAAAAATGCCTCAAGCTTGCCCAAGCCCTCGAGTTTCCAGATCTTGACTTTGCCCAGTACATTGAAAAACTAAACTCCATGGGCAACGACCTCCGCAACGCAGTATCAGACGTCAAGAACCCCACGTACCTGATATCGATGCTCAACGAGTACATGTTTGACACCCTGGGGTTTGAGGGCAACCGTGACGACTATTACAATCCGCAAAACAATTTTTTGAACAAGGTGATAGATACGAGACAAGGAATCCCCATCACGCTTTCAATAATTTACATCCAGCTTGGAGCCTATCTTGGGTTGGACCTGAGGCCCGTCGGCTTCCCTGGGCATTTCTTGGTAAAGCATTCCGAAGAACTGATTCTTGACCCCTTCAACGGCGGTAGGTTGTTGCAGATAAGGGATTTGGAGGAGATTCTCCGGAACACATATGGAGCGGGTTTTCCATTCAGGCCAGAATATCTAGATGAGATCGAGCCTGAAAAGATCCTCATCCGGCTTGCAAAAAATCTGAAAAACTCCTACCTGCAATCCTTCAATTACAAAAAGGCAACACACTGCATAAACATGGTACTTGGGCTAGCGCCGAACGAACCGGAGGAGATAAGGGATATTGGGATAGTGCAGTCACGCATGCTTCAGAATGAACGGGCACTGCGCTCTCTTGAGCGGTACCTAGAGCTTGCCCCCGATGCTGAGGATGTGGATTATGTCCTTGAATTGATAAGAAGCATAAAAGAGAGGGCTAATCAATAATCGATTTAACGTCTGTTCCTTTCTTGATTAGTTTGTGCTCGTACCTTACAATCTTATTTCGCATGGTACCTTTCATTATGTCCACCTCGTGTCGGAGCATGGCAACCTCGTCTTCAAGCCTTGCTACCCTTTCATAGATGGATTCTTCAGCGCCCTCGGCCATATACCCAATCTGCGCTAGATCTGACCTTAAAAATTTATGGTTTATTTTGTTGAGGGTTTTGTCAGTATTTTGCTACAGGTCGAACTCGCCATTGCATGCTTGGCATTTGCCCTTCTCACTACCAATCACGCCTATAATCAGAATCTTACCTATTGTGCCGCATTTTGGACACAAGCCTGTTGTAATGTTCTTAGGTCCGCTTGCTCTTGGTTTTACAGTTTTTCGCCTTACCATTATTGGAAAGAATCTCAAATTCGGTTTATTAAGTCTAAGGGATCAGTTTCGGCTGTCCGATCAAGATTATGGGTTTTGATGAAGGCAGAAGAGGGTTTCAAAGGCAGATCGCAGAAGGCGCGGGGAGTGGGATTTGAACCCACGGGTCCTTACGGACATGGGATTAGCAATCCCACGCCCTACCAGGCTAGGCGACCCCCGCATAGATGTTGCTCAAAGTTGGACTGTTAATAGATTTTTGCCAGCATTTAGGGAGTTTGCCTACAGCTCGTCAAACCGCTTGTAGTTTTCAACGAGATCCTTTAGCGGCATCGTTTCACCGCCTACAATCTTCAAGTCTACCCTTATCTTGCCCTTTTCTACTGTGATGATGTTATAGGTATTCTCAAAGAGTCCCCTCACCCTTTCTGAAGATGCAGTCCCCGCATTTGCGATTGTAAGGTGGCCAAAGTGCCAAAACCAAGGCCTGTGCTTGTGCCCGCAGATGACAAGGTCAATCTTGCTTGCCAGAGCGGTTCGGAGCACGTCGCCCGAATCTATGACCGTAACCCTGTCGGTTCCAGTATCTGGAACCCCTATTAGGTGATGATGCATCGCTAGTATCTTTGTCCAGTTTTCGTATTTTTTCATAGTACGCTCAAGCCACAAGTTCTGCCTATACCCTACCTCACCCTCGTCCCTGTCAGGCCTTGCGGTGCCTATGGTTACAAGTACAGTGTTTTCGCCAAGCTCATTTACCGAATCTATTGGAAAGAATTTCTTGAACAATAGATATCCGGTATTCCTGTAATCGTGGTTTCCGCTGATTGCGATTATCTTATCAGTTTCAAACTCTGCAAATTTTTTCTTGCATTTTTCATATTCCTTGAGGAGACCCTCGTTTGTCAGGTCTCCAGTAACCACTATTGCCGAGGGCCCAAGTTCGTTTACCTCGGATACCACCTGATCGAATATCTCCTCCCGGAATTGCGCGCCAACGTGAATGTCGGAAATTTGCACTATCTTCATACAAATTTCTTCAACTCGGATTTGTTTAAGGCTTTAGGAATCTCGGAAAAATTCTGGGATGACCCCAGTTAGAGTTAAATTACTGGATCGGAAAGCTCGCCTGTTTTGGGTAAAAAAGCTGCGGTGATAAGGGGAGATGGCATAGGTCCTGAAATTGTCGATGCCATGTTGCACGTATTGAGGGCGTGTAACACCCAGACTGAGCTGGTTTTGTGCGAGGCTGGATCTGAACAGTGGGAGAAAAACGGCGGCGAGACCTATATTCCAGACTCTACCATGAGGATACTTGAGGAATCTGACGCGTGCTTCAAGGGACCGACAACAACAATCCCGAAACCAAACGCTCCAAGAAGTGTGGCAGTGACACTACGACAAAAGTTTGAGCTTTACTCCAACATCAGGCCCATAAAGACATACAGAAGGATAACCCCAGACAGGGATCTTGACTTTGTCTGCTTTAGAGAGGCAACCGAGGGGCTGTATACCGGCATCGAGTTCAGGATATCAGATGACGCGGCAATTGCAATTAGGAAGGTTACTAGGCAGGGATCAGCACGCTTCATCAACTCTGCGTTTTCATGGGCAAAAAAATACAAGATGAACAAGGTCGTTGCGATAACGAAGCGTAACATCCTGAAGGTTACAGACGGCATATTCTGGGAAGAGGTAGAAAGGGCATCCAAGGCAAATCCAGGTATTTCAATTGAGGAGATTTACATAGACAACATGACCCAGCAGCTTGTCATAAGGCCAGAGCAGTTCAACGGGTCGGTTCTTGTAAGTACCAACCTGTTTATGGACATAATATCAGAGCTTGCCTCAGGCATAATAGGCTCAATCGGGCTTGTTTATTCTGCAAACATGGGAGACAAGTTTGCCATGTTTGAGGCAGCCCATGGGAGCGCTCCTTCCTTCAAAGGCCAGAACAAGGTAAATCCTACGGCAGCAATCCTGTCAGGGGCATGGATGGTCGAGTACCTAGGCGAGCCACACATAAAAGATGCAATTTTTTCCGCAACCGACCAGGTTATCAACGAAGGAAAACATGTGACCTTTGACATTGGCGGGAACGCCACCACTACTAAAATGGCAGAAACGATTTCGGACCTAGCAAAGCAGAAGCTGAGAAGGTAGCTAGGTCCTGAAAATAAATTTTGACCTGCCCAAAACCACTACTGCCAATACGGCAGAAATCAAAAGTACTGAGGCGGAGGTTTGTCCAAATTCAGGCACAGCCGAACTGGTGTTGTTTAATTCAAAATTGTTTGCTATTATGGGCCTGAGTACGTTTGAGGGAGACTGCGAGATCGAGATAAGGTCGGATGACAGTTCCTCATTTTCATTTTGTTGCTTTGCCAAGTTTACCGCGTCAAAGTTTAGGCTGTACTTGCCCGGTTTCGGGTCATCCCATGTAAAACTTACAGAGGAATTCTGCCTTGCAGGCACCCCGCCGCTTATCAACTTGTCATAGAAAAGAAATCCAGTAGAATTGTGTATCCTGAGCCTAAAATTCACAGAATTGGCGTCGGTACTTCCAGTATTTTGTACCTGTTTTGTAACAACGAGTTTCTGGCTAGAATTGAAGCCTTCGGTCGAGATTGAAAGTGAGCCGTTAACCCATGAAATCTCGGCGCGGGTCGGGTTCTGGTTGCTTACAACTACCACTCCTGAGGGCCACATGTCCACCTTGTCATAATATGGATACTTGCCCACCGACCCAAAGAACTGGGCGTATGAGCGCTGTGGCAGGATTGACCCGCTGTCAAACATGCCTACAGGGCCGTAGTTTGGTGTTCCCGCAGTAACCGTATGCGTTTTGGTGTCATTATTTATCCAGGTAACAGTGTCCCCCGGCCGTATGTCTATCTCGTAGGGTTTGTAGCATGACGGATATGGGAGGCAGTGGTTTGCAGTGCCGTTGACAATCACTACCTGAGAGTCCGATGCATACGCACAGCCGCCAATGGCGGCAAGAAAGGCCACTGCCACAATGGCGCATACCCTATCTCCGGCCTTCATCAAGCAGTTTATTTCAAAATCAGACATAAACCAAACTCATTCCTCATGCGCAATCCTTATTCTCCTAGGATTAATTTTTAGATTTTTATGCATTCGACAATTACCAATTCCTCAAAAAACAGCTTTTTCCTTGATGCAACCTTCACTTCAAAGCCCATCTTCTCAGTCCTTCTCATCAGCTCCCCAAAGTTCGCAAGAGATGAGGTAAGGTAGATCAGCTTCCCGTGCTTACGAACCACACAACTTGCAGATAGCAATATCTCAGTAGGCACCACAAGACCCTCCCGGAGGCCGTCCACCGCTTCGTCCACTACTTCCTGAGATGGCAGATATGGCAAGTTGCACACCACAAGGTCAAATGCGTAATTTATGGCGTCTGCAGACTTGCAGCATATGCAGTTAGGTACAGACTCGCGAGCCTTTTTCAGGGCTACAGGGCTGATGTCAGTCGCCACCACAAACCCAAAGCCCTCAGATAGTACCCTTGCAAGGAAACCTGAACCCGTTCCTATGTCGAGAGCGGCCCCGCCCTTTTCCTTTTTGACGAAGTCTGCTAGAAAGAATGTGTCCTCTGCAGGCTGGTAGTAGTCACTTGATAATTTTCTTTGCAAATTCTATTATCTCCGAGTCAGACAGTTCCTCTAGCCTTTTGTCGGATTCCGTCAGGATGCCGAACTTTCTTGCTATGTTTCTAATGGTTTTTCGCCTGAAGGAAAACAATGTATTAACTGCAGAAAGCACATCTTTTGACAGTGTTTTCCTCTGTTTTAACACCATCACTACAGAATCTACCTTTGGTGGAGGCTGGAAATTGTTTTTTGCCACATCCATTAGTTTTTCCATATCCATACAGTACGATGCCATGACTGTGACTGCCTTTCTATATCCTCCTCCTTTGGAGAACAACTTCTGGGCAAATTCCTTCTGAACCATTATTACTGCGCGGGAAAACTTTCTCTGAACCAGCCACTCTATTGCGTTACGACTCTCTGAGTATGGAAGGTTTGAGACAAATATGTCAAAGTCTATATCTTCCCTCTCAAAGGCATCACCGTGTTCAAGTGCCAAGTTTTTAATCCCCCTAAACTTCTTTTTTGCTTCCCTGTATAGATTGGAGTCCTTTTCAATCGAGATCACGGTTCTTGCCTGAGTGCAAAGGTATGGAGTAAGAATCCCTTTTCCAGTTCCCACCTCCAGCACGACATCGCTTTTCTTGATACCTGCAAAGTCAACTATCGAGTGGGCTATCTGGCTTGATGTTAGAAAGTGCTGCCCAAGCGAATGTCGCTTGCTCATTTTCTGACAAAGAGATTCATTCTAGTCTCACCAGTGATCTCTTCGATTATTCTTTTTGCTATTTGTTTTGCTGGTTCCTTGAGACCAACCCTGTCTTGAAGGTCTTTGAAATCGGCGAATTTCCTTTTTTCCCTTTCCTCAAGCATTGTCTTCATGTACGTCTTGCCAATGCCTGGAATAAGTTCCAGCGCATGGATTCTCGGCGTCAGAGGTTGTGCGTTATTAAGGTAGTCTACAAACCTTTGCTCATTGTTCATAACTATCTTTTCAACAACGGATGCAAGTTCGCTCTGTGCAGAAGACGATATCTGATTAAACTCGAGTCTGCCCAGTACCGAGAGAATCTTCGTTCGTCCTTCCTTGCCTATGTAGACACGCTCCCCTATCTCAAAAGAGGAATTGGGCATTGCGAGTAGTTCGAGTATTGTCAGTCTTTCTTCCCCAAGTGCGGTCACAATGATTCCATCCCTGCCACGCACTGTAGTAGATTTTCCTCTAACTACAAAATCTAAAACGTATGCGTACTCTTCATACTTTCTAGTTTGAGCTCTCTCCAAGAAAACTCTGCTCCTAAGATCAGGCGTTCTCCTTGATAATCTTTAGCATCTTTTCAAGCGTCTCTGCAAGAATTAATTTCTTCCAGCCAAAAGTGAACGCTCGTAGTTCTGCCTCTGTTGTTGGCAGATTGTTAACAATTTCAACTGCCTCTTCGTCAGTTATGTTGCATTCCTTGACGAGTTGTTGTTTCAGTTTCTTTGCGGCCTTTGAATCAATACTTGCAAACTTGGTAACATAGTCATATGTCCATCGTTGGATTTGATCCATTGATTCAGGATCCACCTTCTCCATAATTTCCTTAACTTCCGGAATAGAGATGGGTTGTTTCTTCTTAACTTCTTCCATATTTACACACCAAACGGTTTGATATGGTCTAACCTAGTGATTAAGGTTTTTGTCTTGTTACCCAACTTGACTGCTAGTTTTACCGTCCTTCGGCCTACCTCATTTACTGTTCCTACCTTCCCATGGTACCTACGATGAGGCAAGGCCTTGTGCTGTGAGGGGTCTATGATTACCAAGACCTTGTCACCAACCTTGTACTCCCTCAGTAGGAAGGAGACGCCCCTTTCCGCGTCCTTGGTCATCACGGAACGTGCCTTGTGCATGAACCCATGAGAACGGCCACGCGGCTTCTTAGTAGTCATAACGCTAGGACTTCTAACGAACCTAATTTAACATTTACTGGGGTAGAAAGGAAAAATGGCATCAAAATTTTGAAAGTGGGGGAAAATTGGAGGATAGAACCCTATTCCTCAGATTCTTCCTTCTTTTTCTTCTTCGTCTCTTCTTCTGGGTCCGACACACCGCCTTCAGTCACAGTGAATAGCACTTCCTGTTCTGGGTGGTGCGGGCTATCGACCATTCTTGCAATTCTCTTCTTGCCAGACTTCTTTAGGTATACACGATAGGTCGATGCGTGACCTACAACGTTTCCACCTATTGGCCTTGTTGGATCGCCAAAGAAGGTGTCAGGAGATGACTGGACTTGGTTGGTAGCAATTATTGCTATGTTGTATGCCTCAGCAGTTCTAGAAAGCAAATGCATGAATTTGTTTAGCCTTTGCTGTCTTACAGAAAGAGTTCCCCTGCCAAGATATTCCGATCGGAACAGTCCTACTGCAGAGTCTACGACGATTAGTTTTATCTTGTTTTCCTCGATTACTGGCCCTACTTCTTGCATTATTAGTTCCTGGTGAGAACTGTTGTATGCTTTTGCCACGATGATTCTGTCGAGGGCTTTCTCCGGTTCTATGCCCTTTGCCTTTGCAATTGAGACAATTCTTTCTGGTCTGAATGTTCCTTCCGTATCAATGTACAAGACCCCGCCATCCAATCCGCCTTCCTCTTTTGGTTTCTGGACGGTTACACACAGTGTATGGCAAAGTTGTGTCTTTCCTGAACCGAATTCTCCATATACTTCTGTTACTGCCTGCGTCTCGATTCCCCCATCAAATAGGGTATCAAGCGAGTTGGTTCCAGTTGAAATCTTACCAATATCTTGCCTCCTCTTGTAGATCTCGGTTGCACTGACAAATTCTTTCTGAAGCTGACCGCTTTCAACTAGCTGCTGCCTAGCCTTGTTTACCAGTTTTACAGCCGTATCAATATCCATACCAGTAATCTCTGAGATATCTACGGGCCCTCGTATAACGAGATCCAGTATGTTATGCACTCCAGCATCACTAAGCTTCTTGGAAGTTACAGGGCCTACGCCCTCGAGACTATCTAATCTTAAGTCATCCATCTTACCGTATGGTACGGTACCAGTACCTTATAAATGTGTTGATTGAAGGAACTGTTTCCTTATAGGTTGATTTTGTTGACTTTTTGTTTTGTTTCCTTCGGTTGATGACTCGAACCATAAAAATAGGGTGATACTTTGTTCGAATCAGTAAACGACATGAGCTGGGCAGAACCAAATTATTCAAAAAGCGTTGTAAATAAGGCAGGCGATTTTTTCAGGAAAGAAGGAACAATGTCTGAAGAGAACGCCCTTAAGGTTTTCGATAATTGGAGAGCAGCCCACAGCTATCCAATGCAAATATTCTATGTCAGATTAAGAAGAACATCGAAGGCGGTTGATAACAATTCATTGGTGGCAAGACGGTTAAAACGAGCTTCCTCAGTAATAGCTAAACTAAATAGAAGATACGATGGTCGTCCTCCAACAATGCAACTATCTCAAATGCAGGATATTGGAGGTGTTAGAGCTATTTTATCAAATGTTGCTTTAGTACAAAAACTGACTTTAGAGAAATATGAAAAGAGTTCCATGAAACACAAGTTGGTTAAAAAAGATGACTACATAGTAAAACCGAAATCAGATGGATATAGAAGCATCCATTTAATTTACAGTTATAAATCTGATAAGGCAAATAAACAGAAATATGATGGGTTATTGGTAGAAGTTCAGATTAGATCAAAGTTACAACACTTATGGGCAACGGCTGTTGAAACTGTAGGGTTTTTTACAAGACAGGCAATCAAATCTAATGAAGGGTCGCCTGAATGGGCAGATTTTTTTAGGCTTGTTGGCTCTGCTTTTGCTAAAATAGAAAATTGTCCCCCTGTTCCAAATACACCCACAGATATACAAGAACTATACGGGTTGATC
>DATFCV010000026.1:0-18207 GCA_035252645.1 Nitrosotalea sp.
ACAAAGAACGATAGGGGAATTTGATGTCCTAGTAAAGATGGAAGCAGAAGACTCGGATTCCTTGAGAAGAATCATCAGATGGAAGGTCGTCAGAAATGAGAATGTCCTGTCTGTCGTAACTCTGATGTGCATGAGAAACTCACTGTGCACTATACTTGAAGAACAAGAATCCTGCTAGCCAAGCCTGAATATGATTTGGGCAATCTTTGTAGCCATAGATATCGGGCTGATGTTCTTTGTTGTTGTAACAACTACAAGGTTTTCCCTAAACGGAAAGGTGAGGCTTGCCAAATTACCATCCGAGAAATTGTACTGGATGGGGCCATAGAGATCGTCAAACTCATCGCCCAAGGATATCTCAAAAAGGCATTGTCCGAGGCTTTTCCATGCCTGCCTTGCTTTTGGTGCCTTGACCACCTCTGCCTTTTCAAGAGTGAAACCGGACTTGGAAACTATCTCGACTACCTGGATGTTGAGGTTGGAGCTCAATATGGTCTTGCACAACTTTCCAAGATCGAGTGATTTTGTGGTAGAACGCACTATTTTCATGCCTAATTTGTCCTCTAAAAAGGTGATCATGGGTTTTAAATACAAATTGGGGAGTAGGGCTACTGATCATATTTGGACAAGGTGATCACAGTAGACCCTTGCTGATAATTGACACCAAAATTATCTAAGGGTATGCTATAGTTTTTTGGATACTTCATAGACCTATGTAACTGCTATAGACTAGATGCGTTCTATACGGCTAATCCTTTTTATGAACAAAACCGATTGTTATGCGTGGTCACAGAAGCTCTTGAACTCATGCAATCTTCTGAGGTACTGTGTAGGCAGGTTTGGGGGATGGATGATGACATCGAGATTGTGGCGATCCTCAATAAAAAGGGACGAATTGAAGAAATGATTGCACGTGATGATGGAGTAAATAAAGATCTGACGTCGAACAAGAGGGAAATGCTGTTCATGGAATTTGTTCTTCTCGCATCAATGAACAAGGAATATGACAACGAGTTTGGCAAGGCCAACGGCCTTATAATCCACAGGGAAAAAGTTCTGCTGTTTTCATTTCAGCTACAGGATCACGTCATGGTTGTGATAACAAAGCCATTATTTGACCCCACGGTCGTACAACAAAGGATCGTCGAATTGATTCGCAATCACGTCGAAGCCTGATTCCAAGTATGTTTACAGGACATTTACCCATATTGCCCTCAAAAACATAGAGATTGCGACTATTACCAGTATAAAGCCGATCAACATCTTTAATTTTTCTGCGCTAAACCTGCCAGTAAACCTAGCTCCCGCAACCCCCCCTACCATAGCCATTGATCCCATGACTGCCATTGTGAGGTAATCCACCTCTCCGTTTATGACGTGGCCTAAAAGACCGAAGAAGCCCATCACTGAAGCTGCGGCAAGATTAGTTCCTACTGCAACTCTGGGTTCCATTTTCAGTACAGAGATCATTGCAGGCATTCGGATGCTTCCAAGTACCAAGCCCACAAGGCCTCCGAGAAAGCCTATTCCAAATCCAACGAGGCTTTCAAAAACGACAGATTTTCTTTCATTGATCTCGCCCCTGACAACCTTCTTCTTGGAACCTAAAATCAGGGAATAGGCCTCATAAGAAACAATCACACCGATTGTCACAAGCAACAGGTTCACGGATACAAACCTGGTTACAAGCGATCCTAGAAAGGCTCCCCCAGCGCCTGTTGAGGCCATCGTAACAAAGATCCGAAGATGGACGTTGTTCTGCCTGTAGTGTCTTACTGCCGCTGCGAGTGCGCCCATTGTGCTGACTCCTATATTGGTTCCAGCCGTGATTCCAGCCGAAATATCAGCTGATAAAATCAACGGAAATCTGACCACTCCTAAAACCAATCCCACAAGTCCGCCCACAAAACCGATTGCAAGGCCGAGAAAGCCGAGCAGGATCAACATGTGCGAGTCCATCATTGTCAAGCCTTCTGTGTCGGAGACATTTAAAAAGAAAGAAGAGGGTGGAGGTATTTTATGGCACCGTGGGGCAAAGCCCGCCTACCGGTGCAACTACCGTCCCATTCACAGGACTCAGGCAAATCTTAGAAGTGCTTCCATGGTTTTCAAAATCAAACATGTCATTCAAGGAACCCGCTTTGTCATCATATGACTTTTGTCCGAGCGTGTCCGGAATGCCTCCAGTACCCCAGTTCTCCTCGATGAATTTCAAGGGGGATGAGAGGTCTGTCATCTGGTGTGAGATGTAGTTTGATTTTGCATACGGAGAAACCACTAGGAGTGGTTGTCGTGGACCGTGGCCGCATCTGTCATCTGCACCGCCCAGACCCGCTGGTTTGCCACCACATGTGGGCGCAAAGTCGTTTAACGGGTCGTTTGAGTGGTTCACAATTGGAGGCATGACATGGTCGTACCAGCCGTCAGAGTCATCGTAGAGGATGACCTCGGCGGTGCTTGGCCAGTATTGGCTGTTCTCCAATGTATTTGTGACATTTGCTATGAATACTTGCTCGTCTAGCGGATCAGAATTGCCAGGATGTCCGTCCTCGGCACGGGGAGCCTTGAGGAAAGATACTGCTGGAAGGTTGCCCGTCTTTACCGCAGTCCAAAATACACCCAGGTCATACTGATGATTGGCCTGGTCTGTCTTGCCAATCATAGAATCGGACGAGGGTGGAAGGTGGTGCGGGTTTGAAGTCGAGGCAAAGTACTGGAATGGCTCATGATGGGCGCTGTAGGCCGCAACAAGTGCATTGTCAGTAGCAGTTCTCGGAGTTTTGACGCCGCAGACTGCCTTGTGGGCAGGATTTCCATCCCATGGTGTGCTTGGGGCAAAACCGCCCTGGAACCAACCCCACGTAATGCCCTTTGCATTAAGTAGGTCACCAACGTTCTTTCCGCTCATGGCTATTGTGGGGAAAGACGTGGAGGAGCAGTCATCGTATGCTCCGTCGGTGTCAGATATCGCGGCTCCGCCGCCTACTGCATCCTCAGTAGCGCCGAAGGTCTGCCCTGAAATCAGGTTTAGCGCACCTGGAGTCGACGGTCCAAACGTAGTGTCGTACGAGTTGTCACTCATAGCAAAGTTTTGGGCCATGTTCCATATACCCGTGACAGTGCTGCCGTCATAGTAACCCATTGTGAGGTTACCGTTATTGCCAGCACCGCAATTCAGGACGCCGTGGTCTACTTCTCCATTTCCGGTCTCCTGGACGAATTTGTCGACCAGCCCGCCGTCATATGCCTTCTGTTCGGCAAGATATTCGTGGTCTTCGTCACACGTTATTGCCTGTTTTTTGGTGAGAAGGAACGGCTGTGCTAGGTTTGGATTGTTTGTGAGGAGAGACGGATGTGTGAGATAGTTGTTTGAGGATGGTGTATTAGGTTTGGCGGTGAAATTTGCCACTGCATTAGGATACGTACCAAAGTAGTGGTCATACGAAATGTTTTCTTGGAATATTACCACCACGTGCTTGATAGGTGTCTTGGTTTCCATGCGTGGATCTGATCCGAGCGCCCAGCTTGAGCTGCTCAGAACGAGCGAAGTTGCAAGAAGTCCTATTAGAGTTGCTGCAAGAATCTTCGTCATCAAGAGCCGAAAAGGCAACCGAACAATATGTCAATTCTGCAAATAGATTTCGTGTTACTACTTGTGTAATGTCAGTGTATGAAAAGCAGGCAAAGATCATGTAGACTATTTGTTTAATTCTCAAAATACGTTTTCAACGGGATCAATATAGGAAATCTTTAGTTGGATAGAAAAGAGTGGTTACACGGGTCTACCGTGATCACCCTGTCCATTTAAGATCAGGTAGACCTTCTCCCCGCATAATTTTTTGGATCATTTTTATTTGACCATGTAGGAAAAAATTTTAGCTGCCGCTTTTTGTCGACAAGCCAGTGATGATTTTAAAAAAATTTTTTACGAAAAAACCATTGGCGGTCTACCAAAAGGGGACTCTGGCCTGAACACTAGGAAGAAGCAAGCAGGTAGACCGCATGGTTTCTACGGTGTTTTTCTATCTAAGCATTTACTATGATTTTTAATATCTAACCATTGTTACCCATAACTTATGAAATCAATATGGAAATGAAATAAAAATCGGGGAAGATACACGCCATAAAATTTTTTAGAATTGCATCCTCATGCCTACAAACTGGCGCTCAGCAATAGGTTTGGACTATCCTGATGATTTTCTGAGCGGTTTTGTCTATGTCAACGCCGGAATCGGCTGCAATAAGAAGGACTTTTCTGCCAAGTGGCATGCTTATCATGGTGGCCCTTTCCCTTCTAGAGGCAGAATAAAGTACGGAACCCATGCTGTAATCAAAGTCTTTCCTCAAAGAAGTACGCAAGACCACGTCAAGATACAATTTTCGCCTTTCCGCCTCGTCCTCGACAGGAACAACCCCGTGTTTAAAGCCCCCGGCTACCAATTTTCCGGCATGATCGATAATCCCTGCAAAAGTTATGTCAGGATCCTTGAGTAGCCTTACACACTTTAGGTCATATGAAAAGAGTTCTTGGTTGCGTTCCATGGCTGTAATTAAGGTAGTTTTATTGATAAATTTTGGAGCATTACTTTATGAAACCTATGTAAAACATGTATCCACAGCATATCGCAACAAAGACTGGCTTATTTCATCACGCGTTCAAGATATTGGTCTATCCTATGCTGCAGATCGGAGTTTATCTCCGCCATGGTCCTGTTGCCGTTTATTGGTGTTAGGCCATATTTCTTTTGCATGAGGTGGAATTCTCGTGAAATCTTTTCCTGATAGATAAGGAATGATTCGTACAGGTCATTTGATAGTCCGATGTCAGCCCCTGATTCATAGTGATCAAGGGATAGATTTTTTTCGAAAACGCGATGGATTAGAACGGATGGTTTCACGTCCAGATAAAACACCATGTCAGGTTTTATGGCAAATCCGTAAAGATTGTGGCACCATCTTCTGTCGAGCCCCCTGACGACGTTTCTTGCTATCAGGGTGTATATGTATCGGTCCGCAAGCACAATATATCCCGCCTGCAACGCCGGGATTATCTTGTACTCGAACTGATCCGCAAAGTCAGCTGCATAGAACAACGCCAGGGTTTTTCTGCCAAGATCATAGTGCTGCTTTGCCTCCAAGATTCCTTTGCCTACAAGTTCTGATCTCTTCAGACCGGTATTCAACACGGCATGACCGTCTGCCTCAAGCCTTGCGGTAATTCTCTCGATCTGAGTGCTTCTTCCTGATGCATCAGGGCCCTCGATTACAATCAACCTTCCCTTAATTTCTATGTCTTGAAGATTCTTTATTCCATGACCATAAAATTCTACGGGTCTCCCATGGTTTTCATTTTGATCCTGTTTCATGTTTCTCATCTTTTGCCTAATTGTGTCTGGGGAAGTAGCGGCATTATCATTTTTCTAACCGTGTGTTGCTGTTCCTCGATGCTTAGTGTGCCGTCTATTACGGTAAAACCCTCCGAATCTGCCATCGAATCATATTGGTCAATTATCCTACCTTGAAAAATTCTATAGCTCTCGTAGGGATCGTTGCTTAAATTCAAGTCCATGCCTGCCTCGTAGTATTTTAGTTTGGGCCTGCCTACCAATATCCTGTCTACAGCAATGTCAACCGGCACCCTGAAGTAAAACGCCAAGTCAGGCTTTATTGCAAAATCGTAGACCTTCCTGACCCAGTCTGGATTGCAGCCCCTCACGATGTCTCGCACAAATGCCGTGTAAACGTACCGGTCTGCTAGAACGAAGTAGCCAGCCCTGAGAAGGGGCAATATGTTCCTCTCATACCTGTCTGCAAAATCTGTAGCATGTAGTAGGCTGAAGGTGGTAGGAGTAAGCAAGCCCTTCTTCTTCCCCTTTGAAGTGATCTCCTTTACCATTTCAGATGAGTTCCATTCCGACTTGAAAACACTGATCCCCTTGTAGTTCAGCCATTTTTCTAGGAGGTGGATCTGCGTTGATTTGCCCGATCCATCTATTCCTTCCACAACAATGAGTTTTCCATCCATCTTGGAGGCCCTTCTATGTTTCAAAACGACCAGATTTTTCCCTCTCTCCCTTTAAGTCTTCTAGATCAGCCAATGACAGGCTTGTCACGTCCCATGACATCATAAAGTATGCTAAAGTACGATGTTATGACCTTGTTCTATATAGTCCACATAAACATATGAAGCAATGAAAAATATGGTCATATGCCAGATATCTTGCAAATTATACCGGAAGAGAAGGGACGCGATGGTCTGGAGCATTTGCACAAAACTTAACGGCGCTTATGGGGTCACTAATTCCAAATGGACTTATTTGTAATTAGGCATGGAGAGGCAGGTAGGAGTTCTCCAACCCGGGATGAGTCGAAAAGAGCCCTAACGATGGAGGGAGAGAAAGAGATGAGAGACATCTCAAAGGGCATCAAGGCCCTAGGCGTAGAATTTGACTATATCTTCACAAGTCCTTTGTTGAGAGCAAAGCAAACGGCTCAAATAATTTACGAAGTTGTACCCTGCAAAAATAGTATCCAAGAGGTAGGGGATCTGAGGCCGGAAGGAAACAAGTTACAACTTTACAACAAATTTTCGCGCCTAAAGCAGGATTCCGCGATCCTGATAGTGGGGCACGAACCCTACCTAAGTGAACTTGTTGTGGAAACAATTTCAACCGGACAGTGCAGAATCGACCTAAAAAAGGGAGGACTTGCGAGAATCCGGATGACGACCATTCTGCCAAAACCCAAGGGGGAGTTGAGGTGGTTACTCACGCCAAAGCATTTGAAGAGGATTGTTCGTTGACCAACGTATTTTGTATTTTTTACTTTGTAAAAAAATATGAATCCAACCCAAATTAATAGGAATAGGGTCATATTGAAGCGAGGGTATAGGAGCTGAAAATTTCAGTAATAGACCTTGGCTACAACTCTGCCAAGCTAGTCACATACAATGTTAAAGACGACGATTCGTTTGATGTATTCCAACAGGAAGGAATCAAGGTTAAGCTTGGAGAAGGACTGGACGAGAAGGGAAAACTAGGCAAAAAACCCATTCTCCGGGCAATCGACACACTAAGGTTGTTCAGAGATATAATACAGTCACAACCGACAAAATCCGTTTTACCAATTGCTACTAGTGCGGTAAGAGAGGCAAGAAACAGGGAAGTATTCCTCGAGGACGTTTACAAGGAAACAGGATTCAGGTTCAAGGTGCTCTCTGAAAAAGAAGAAGCGCTGTATTCTTACGTCGGTGCCATAAAGTCATTGCAAATCCCAAACGCATTCTTCTTTGATATAGGTGGGGGCAGTCTTGAGATTGTGCATGCCGAAGAATTCAAGATCCGAAAGGTGATATCGCTTCCACTCGGAGCGCTTAGGCTAACCCAACAGTTCAACGGAAGGAACGACAGATTCACTGAAAAGAACTACAAGAGCATGAAGCGCTTCGTGTCTAGCCTTTTGCCAGAAAAGAAGGAGATGCGGTTCAGTAAAAGCACAAGGCTTGTGGGCGTTGGAGGAGTTTTGAGGGCACTGGCAAGGTATGACCAAAAGATTTCCAAATACCCGCTAGACAAGATGCACAATTACAAGATGAATTCAAGATCCGTGAAATCCATCACCAAGCAGCTTTCCAAGATGACCTATGACGATATTGCAAAGGTCTCAGTTGTTGGTTCCAGTCGTGCTGAAACAATAGTTGCCGGTTCATGCGTCATAGATCTGATAATGGAAAGGTATGGGTTTGATAACGTGACCTTAAGTAATCATGGTGTCAGAGAGGGCGCGCTTTGCATCTTTCTCGAAAACCAGAAAGCATACCACTCAAGAAATATTACGGCCGAGCAGATCCGCCAGACAATAGGTTCAAAGGTCTCCTTACAGGTCTTTCCGCATACAAGAAGCTTTGTCGACAGCCTCGCCTCATCAAAATTGCTAACGAAGCGAGAGGTAGAGATTCTCTCCTTTGCAGAGAAGAAAATTTCTGAAAAATTGTCGTTTAACAACCCCCAGACCTTATTTTATTCCATGATGGATGAGGACATGTTTCTGAGCCATGAGAACCAACTGGTAATGGCACTAGCCCTTGTTCATACAAGGCATGTAAAGACGTCAGATTGGCTCTTCTCAAGGTACAAGCCCATACTTTCTCAGCAAGATAAGGTCACAATCAGGAAAATCTCATCTCTGATAACTCTGTTACGTGTATTGGAACGGGCAAAATCCAGGATAGAACTAAAACACTATGCAGACGGCATAATGGAATTGCACGTTGTCCAGGCAAAGCCGATTCCAAAACTGCTGATAAGAAATGCCTTGAACAAGTTTGAAAATGCCTTTGACACGCACGTTATTTGCATGCTGCGCGACAGCCAAGGGATGCAAAACTCGGTCCTGGAACTATGATATCAATTTTCGGGGATCGATTTTTTCAACCCTGAAAACTTGCACGAACTTGTTGTATCGCTCTTTCCTCTCAAGTATCTCCTCCCTTATTGTTCCGGAAAGATCATGTGGTCCTTCGATCTCACGCAGATAGTCCAAGAATATGTCACTGTCATGAATCAGGCCAAGCTCATCCTGTATCCTTTTCAGGCTTTTTATGGATTCAAGAGAATCCCGCTTCTCGGAGGTCAACTCGATTGAATAGCGCAATTTCTTGAAATCCTTTCTAAGTTTGTGGATCTCCTCGACCTTCTTTTCATCACCCAAGACCACAGGTATGTTTTGATTTATCTCGTTTGCCAGTCGCGTCACGACCTTTTGAAATCGCTTTCTCAGTCTTGACTCTCCGATTTCCTTCTCCTTTAGCCTTGGTTCTGTCAAGTCCTTTATTTTCAGGGCTAATTCAATTCCTGTGGATAGCTGGATTTTGCGTTTGTTGTTGATGGAACTAATGATTTGAGAAAACTGGTTGGGCTGTTTCTTCTCAAGTTTTGAGCATATGATGTCAAAATCCCTTACTCGAGTGTTGATTTTGAAGAGATTTTTTGACTGCTCGACATACTTCTGTAAATCCCGCTCTTGCCTGATTTTTTTAGGCAGAATTCTGTAAACGGCCTCCATTCTTCTTATGGCTATTCTGATATCATGTATGTTGTCTTCATCTGGGTTTTTTATGTAATTATCTAAAACTGTTGTAAAGGTTTTGATAATTTTTTTAAATTTCTTTGCGACCAACCTGCTATCGGGATGGACAATCTCTCTTGGTTCCATGGCTATTTATTCCATCAAAAAACCTAAAACACTAAAGGCCAAATTCTACGATAAATTCCTAACGAGTAGCAAGTCTTGATATGTAGGACTTGAAATCATGAGCCGTTTTCTGAGATTACGTCCTGAACCGTCTCGTTGATTACCGCTTCTGCAATGTCGCTAGAATACTCGGCAGTCCTTCTGATATCCTCTAGGACGAATTTGATTACACTGGTATACTTCTTGGATTCTTCCAAACTATCCGTAAACTCTTTCTCCTTTATCGCAATTCTTCGTGCTGTTGATGCCACTAGGTCGGCCAGTGCGTAGTCTCTCTTGTTTAGCGCTGCAATAGAGTCCTCGAATACCTTGAGCGATTCCTCGCTTAGCCGGGTAACCTTCTGCAGCAGTGCAGGTTCCAGAGTTGACTTTAAAAATTTTATTCTACTTGCTATTGAGACTGCGTGATCAGCTACCCTTTCTATTGACTTGACAACTATCCTGTAACTAATGCAATCCGAAGGCTTTTTCAGGCCAATGTCGCGGAGGATTCTCTCATGTTCTACTGCCAGGGTGAGATTGCGAAGGATATACAAGCTGAAGCGATCGACCTCATCATCAAGATGGGTGATTTCCTCACCAAGCTCTGCATCCATCTCCTTTAGTGCATCGATGGCTTGCCTATGCATCGTGGTTGTTAGCAGGAACATCCGCTTCAAAGCATCGTTTATAGAAAGCTCGGGGAGGCTGGTCAGAATCTGGATCGTTATAGATTCTGGGGTCGAACCGACGATTTCTGTCCCGATCATATTTCTCCTTACAAGATCTCTTATGGCCTGCTTGTGTTCAAGTTGTATTCTTCCACCTTTGGATTGAATCTCTATCATTTGATAACCTGCTAGATACATTGCTATCACCTTTCTCTGTATGGACTCCACCGGTTCTTTCTGACTGATGACAGTTCTAGATTTCATTATTTTTGGACTCTGAATCGTCCCAGTAGGCAAGATAGATAGTGATCGGTTTACATTTTTTACGATGGAGACGGGATCGCCTGTCTTGAGATTTAATTCATCAATCCATTTCTTAGGGAGGGAGAGAACGTATGTTGATCCACCAACGAGCTGTAGTTTCCGTACCTCCTTTTCATTTAGTAGCTCTGCCAATGGCTATTTCTATAACTGCAGTAATTAAAGCGGTTGTGACCTCATTCTATGTAGTACTATATAGAACTATATTCTAATATGAAACTTAAGAAATTATGGTCGAACCTCTGATATTTCAATCAAAAGCCATATCAGATATACTTGATGGAAACTGTAAAACTGAAGGGAGGATCCCCCATTTATGACAAGATCTTCAAGGTAGGTGCAGCCATTGCAGCGTGCTACATCCTGGCGGTCATAGTATTGATAGTGTTTCAGCTTGCCACCGGATCGTACCAAATCTGGGCGCAGGAAGGAATCTCCTTTCTTACCGGCTCTGACTGGAACGCAGTAGAGGGAAGCGAATCCTATGGCGCTGCGCCATATATTGTAGGCACCTTTGTTACCGCAGGTCTTGCAATGCTGATCGGCGTTCCTATAAGCATAGGAATAGCGATGTTTCTTTCTGAAATGGCCCCGAAGGCCCTGCGTTCTGGGCTGTCGTTTGTCATAGAAATTCTTGCCTCTGTACCGAGCGTGATTTACGGACTATGGGGCATGTTTGTGTTTAGGGACTACCTGCGTGATTGGATTGAGGTACCACTTAACAATGCATTTGGAAACAACGTCTTCATTTTTTCGGGGACGCCATTTGGCTTGGATATTTTCACTGCAAGCGTGGTGCTTGCCATCATGATAATTCCAACAATTGCATCGATTTCACGGGAAATTATGATTGCAGTCCCAAATACCCAAAGGGAGGCTGCTTACATGCTTGGCGCTACAAAGTGGGAAGTGTTCAAAATGGCAGTAGTGCCATACTCAAAATCCGGCCTTGTTGGGGCCTCAATTCTGGGGCTGGGCAGAGCCGTAGGGGAAACGATGGCCGTCACCATGTTAATTGGCAACGCAACGGGCCCACAGGCCTTTCCGACATCGTTGTTTGGACCAGGGCAGACCATGTCAAGTATCATTGCAAATGAATTTGCAGAGGCATCCCAGGGAAGCCTTCACATGGCTGCGTTGATAGGCGTAGGCCTGATACTTTTCATTGTGGCCATTGGCATCAACATAGTTGCACAACTCTTGGTTTCCAAAGTGGTCAAGGCACACGAGGGGGCAGTACTGGCATGATTACAATAGAACAGAGGGCGGAATTTAGAAAGCACTTTAGGAATAATATTAGAAGCAGACTTGTCACTGACAAAATAGTAAAGGGCGTAGTGATCTGCTGTGTAGGGCTGGCCGTAATCCCCCTAGGAAGCATACTCCTTGAGGTTGTGAGAAACGGCGCCCCCGCCTTGAGCATTACCTTACTCACTCAACCACCTGGCGCGGTGGGATCTGACGAGCCTGGAGGAATCGGCCCCGCGATACAAGGAACCATTATGCTAATAGGCATGTCAAGCCTGATTGGAGTGCCCATCGGCGTAATGGCAGGCATATTCCTCTCAGAATTTGGCAACAACAGGTTCGGACATGCGATTAGGTTCTTCAACGATGTATTGGCGGAGTTCCCAACAATTGTGATAGGGCTGTTTGCGTTTGTGATGATTGTACTGACACTGGGCTACTTTTCCATTATGGCAGGGATGTTTGCCCTTTCTATCATCATGCTGCCAATTATTACCAGGACCACAGAGGAATCACTAAAGCTGGTTCCTATAACGTACAGGGAAGCAGGGTATGCACTAGGAATCAAAAGATGGACCATAGTACTCAGGATACTTCTTACCAGTGCCAAGAGCGGTCTGATTACTGGCATAATGCTAGCTGTTGCAAGAATAGGGGGAGAGACTGCTCCCCTGATATTTACAATCCTTGGAAGCAGCGACTTCTTCACAGGCTTCGATCAACCGATGGACGCATTGCCGCTCAGAATCTGGAGACTCTCCTTACTTCCGTATGATACAGCAACGGCTCAGGGATGGGGAGCAGCATTGATCTTAATACTTATAGTGCTCTCAATCAATGTAGGCGTTAGATACATGTTCTTAAGAAAACGTGGAGGTGGACGATTTAGAATCACAGCAGGTGGATAAAATGGAAACACTGACAAGGACCCCGATTTCCCCCCGGACTGCGGAAGAGCCTAGGTACAAACTGATTGCGGAAAATATTGTTGCCTCTTACAGTGGCGTGGCGGCAGTAAAAGGCGTCACAATGAAATTCAGGGAACGCGCGGTTACCGCCTTGATAGGGCCATCAGGATGCGGGAAGACCACTTTCCTCCGTTGTCTTAACAGGATGCATGAACTTTCAAAGAACGCCGAAGTGACGGGGAAAGTATTACTCGATGGGCAAGATCTCTACTCGAACCGAGAGGATGCAATCATGCACAGGAGAAAAATAGGAATGGTGTTCCAAAAGCCAAATCCATTTCCCACCATGTCAATTTATGACAACGTTGCAGCTGGGCTCAAGTTGAACGGCGTAAAGGATAGGAAGATACTAGATCAGATCGTCCAGGGCTGCCTTGAGATGGTGTACCTATGGGACGAGGTAAAACACGACCTCAAGAAGCCAGGCATGAGCCTTTCAGGCGGCCAGCAGCAGCGCCTCTGCATTGCGCGGGCGCTTGCAATACAACCCGAAGTCCTTCTGATGGACGAGCCCGCCTCTGCACTTGATCCGATTGCTACGCAAAAGATTGAGGAAATGATAACCGAGCTGAAAAAGGAATATACCATAATCATAGTAACCCATAACATGCAACAAGCTGTGAGAGTATCCGACTACACCGGCTTCATGTATCTAGGAGATTTGGTTGAGTTTGGGGAGACCAAACAAATCTTTGAAAATCCAAGAAACGAGATCACAGCAAAGTATGTTCAGGGGCAGTTTGGCTAGTTGACACGTCTTATAGATCCCCACCTGCAAAAGCTCTCATTTCTGATGGAAAAGATGGGTTCGATGGCACTAGAATCGATAAACTTGGCGATTGACTCGTATCTTGAGAGGAAAAACGCGGTCCATGAAGCCCACAAACTCTCCCAAGAGATACTGAGCCTGTATGACGAAGTCGGTGACCTGACCTTTGATATGATACTGCGTTACCAACCGATGGCAAGCGATTTTAGGCTTATCAGGTCCTGCCTCGAGGTCTCCTACGGGTTTACTAGGTTCGGCCGCTATGCATATGACATAACAAAGGTGAGGGACATGTTTGGGGACCTCTCGGAGTGCAAGAACGAAGTAATCTACACGCTTTCAGGAGAGATTAAACACATGATAAACATGGCCGTGCAATCCTTTGCCACTCTGGATTTGGAAAAAGCAAGACAGCTCAGGACAGACGAGGACTTGGTTGACAAGTATTACAGCAAACATCTTCCCATGCTGATTAACTCCTCAAATGTCAAATGTGCACTTGCTGACGCGCTTGTTCTGAGATACCTAGAAAGGATTGCGGATCACGCGGCATTCATGGGAGAATCAGTAAATTACATTGTTACGGGGCAGAGACGTTTTCGCTAAACGATTTATCATTTGACTAAGAGGATTTCAATGTTTGAATTCTATCTATATAGTTGTCATATCCTATAAGCAGTTACATAAACTACTCCGGTCACACGTAAATAACTATACAAGTCCGTAAGATTGATGAAGAAAACTTTCTTGGCAGCAGCATTTATGCTGTTGCTAGTACCAACAACAATCTTGTACGCCAGCGCTCAAAGCAGTCAGTCGTATACCATCACAGGAGCTGGTTCCACATTCGTATTTCCATTGATGGATAATTGGAGGGTGCAATACAACAACCTGCATTCCAACATAAAACTAAACTACCAGTCCATCGGAAGCGGTGCGGGAATCAAGCTTCTTGAACAAAAGACTGTAGACTTTGCAGCATCTGATGCGCCACTGCAGCCATCCGAACAGGCGGCAGCACCGGGAGTTGTGACCATTCCAGAGTCCATTGGAGGAATTACAATATCCTACAACCTACCGGGCATAGACAAAGGAATGAAGCTAACGGGCCCTGTAATTGCACAGATCTTCATGGGAAACATCACCATGTGGAATGATCCTGCAATTGCAAACCTAAATCCTGGAATGAACCTGCCAGCACAAAAGATCCTCATAGCTCACCGTGCTGATGGATCTGGAACGACCTACGCATTTACGGACTACCTGTCCAAGGTATATCCACAATGGAAAACCAGTGTAGGTCAAGGAAAGGTGGTTCCATGGCCAGTAGGGACTGGTGCCCAAGGAAATGCTGGTGTAGCAGGAATAGTCAAGAGTACTCCTTACGCTGTGGGATACGTCGAACTAGCATATGCATACCAGAACAACATGACCTATGCATTCGTTCAAAATGCAGATGGGAGCGCCTTTGTCGAACCTACGATAGCCTCTGTTGCTGCGGACGCAGCTGCAGGAGCTACAAGCCTCCCAGCACCCGATGGGGACTGGAGCAAGGTTTCGATAGTAAATGAGCCGGGCAACAACTCATACCCAATATCCACTCTGACCTATATCATGGTCTACAAGGACCTAAGCCAGGTTAGCGGAGAAACGTCGGACAAGGCACAGGAAGTGACAAACTTCTTGAGCTGGGTTATCCACGATGGGCAGCAGTACGCTTCGCCTCTGCTATACGTTCCTTTGCCAGATGCAATGGTAAAGGCAGATGAGCAAGCCATATCGGTGATAGCGTTTGGCGGTACCACGGTTCCAGAATTTGGCCCCGTTGCATCTCTGGTCCTAGCCATTGCAATTGTGTCAATAATTGCAGTGTCTGCAAAGACTGGAATGCGGTTGATGCCAAAAATCTAAAAACCCCTTTTCTTTTATTTTTCAAGTCTTTCTATCACCAAATTTCATGTCTGCGTAAATGGCTGATTTCTATATAGATACATGAGGGGAATGAAACTCGAAGGTTTCTTATTTGCCTGATGTAGGATACGACATTCTACATATTCTATACTGGGCATTTAGAAATATCCATCAGTTCACCGTAAGTCTATGGCAAACAAAATAATCTTAGGTTTAGCTCTTACGCTGATCCTAATTATGCCTACAACAACAATGTTTGCACATGCAGACAGTTCACCGACGCCACCTCCGAGTGGTACAAACTTTAGCATAACGGGTGCAGGCTCTTCATTTGTCTTTCCGCTAATGGACAAGTGGAGGGTTGAATACAATGCATTCTATCCAAATGTAAAGTTGAACTACGCATCAGTTGGAAGCGGTGCGGGCATTACCCAGTTTACCAAGAAGACGGTAGACTTTGGAGCCACAGACGCCCCCTTGTTTCCAAGTGACATGAAGGCTGCTCCAGGAGCTCTGACCTTCCCCGAATCGATAGGGGCAATCACGGTCTCGTACAATTTGTATGGTGTAAAAACCGGACTCAAGTTAACGGGCCCCACAATTGCAAGTATCTTCGAGGGCAAGATAATCTACTGGGACGACCCCGCGATTAAGAACACCAACCAAGGGGTTTACCTGCCACATGCTAGGATTACAGTGGTTCACCGCTCAGATGGTTCTGGAACAACGTTTGCCTTTACGCAATACCTGTCTACCGTTAGCCCACAGTGGAAACACGATATTGGGTTTGGAAAGGCAGTTCCGTGGAGGGCAGGAATAGGCGCGCCAAACAATGCAGGCGTTGCACACTACGTGCAACTTACTCCGTATTCGATTGGATACGTCGAGCTGGCATATGCAATGCAAAACAAGATGACATATGCAGCAGTTCAAAATGCAGACGGGGACAACTTTGTCCTGCCAACGATAGACACGACTCTTGCAGCGGCGTCTCAGGCGGCAAGCTTGCCTGCATCAAACGGAGACTGGCACAACGTTTCAATAGTAAACGAGCCTGGGCTTAACTCATATCCTCTGGCCTCGTTTACCTACATAGTAGCCTATTCTGACCTAAGCAAATTGAAGTCCATGAATGCAGACAAGGCGGGCGTTTTGGTCCACCTTATCTGGTGGATGATCCATGACGGTCAGAGTTATGCAAAACCACTCTGGTACGTGCCTCTACCTGACAACGTGGTGCAAGACGACATGAACGGTCTCTCCATGTTCAAGTTCGGCGGACACCAGCTGTTCAGCTACACCGGCGGCGCATAAGCAAACACTTCCTTTTTATTTTTATGCTCATCACTAATGTAAATTATAGATTCTAGAGACAGACGTGTGGTTATAGAGCCTATGGCATCTATTTGCACTGAGTTAATGACCCTTGCTGCGGAAATGAGAATTAGTGAAAGACTGATGCCAGACAAAATTTGCAGGACATGTGGCGAAGAACTGATAAGCTATTCTCAATGCTTTGAATGCAAAAGGCCAATTCAGCAGATCTGCATTAAATGTGGAAAAAAGACCATAGAGAGGTTTCACCTAGGATGTTTCAAAGAAGCAAGGCAGAATCTCTCAGCAGTCATTGGCATGTCGCTTGCAGAATAACTTGTTTGACCATAGTATACATAACTTTAATTTTCTTTCATAGTACACCAGTCTTTACAAAATCTATGTTGCACAAGGAAAAATATCCTGCATTTCACTGAAAATCGATGACGAGAAAAATCATCATTGCATCAGTAGCTTTGTTATTTTTTGGTGTACTGGCATTGAATGCGATTCCATATGCAAAAGCAGACGACACGACCAAACAAACTATCGCTGCGAACCTTGATGGGTTTGCGTTTACGAACGAGGGCTGTTGTCCGGATGTGTCAACCTCCATCCAAGGTGAACTAGTCACGAACCAGGATGGCACGGTGGTGATTTCAAAACAAACGGGTAATATCATGCTGAATTCTACAACGTACAGCCTAGAATTTGATCCTACAAGTGAACCTAGCAAGGAAACAGTGAGCAACGACTGTTCCTCAACGACCACCTACAAGCAGGACGGAGAAATCACATTGACTGGTCCCGGCGGTATGCTAATCAAGGGTTCGGGGGAATATTCGTGGGGAACTTGGCCTAGTTGTTCTGGCGAACAAAACTCATACACCAACTTTAGTGGAGAGATAACCGATTCTGCTGGGCAGAGAACCCAATTCTTCACTGGAAACAACTCTCTTCCGACAATCCAGTGAATTTCCATTTTTTTCGATGAATTTTTCTGATTAGATGACCCACAAATGGTTTTTTAAATAAGAGCACGAGAGTCTGGCAATGAACGGACTTTTAATAGGAAGATTCCAGCCGTTCCACATAGGGCACCTGGCAGCAGTCAAATTCGCACTTGAAAAAGTAGAAAGGCTCTGGATAGGAATAGGCAGCTCGAACAGGAGCAACGAGAAGAGAAATCCATTCACCGCAGACGAGAGAAAAGAGATGATCCTCACGTCACTTGACCCTGATATCAAGCACAGGGTCGAGATATACTACGTTCCCGACATCGGCGACCATGAACGATGGACCTACCACGTTGACTCGATAGTTCCAAAATATGATGTAGTATTCTCAAATGACGAATTTACAATCTCACTCTACCAGAGGCGCGGAATGAAGGTCATTCAAGTGCCGTTGTATCAGAGGGAAATGGTATCAGGCACAAACATACGGGAGTTGATACTGGCAGACAAGGGCTGGGAGAGCCTTGTCCCTCAGGGAACAAGGGACGTTCTTGTCAAAATAGGTGCAAGGGCGCGGCTACGGAATATTCCTTAGCGGCAGATCGCAGTGAACAACCTTGGGGTAGAGTTATCAACAGAACCGGCAAGTCGCAATACTTCCTTGCATCCATGAACCACTTGTTGACTGTAATTATAAATAATGGTCTATAATTTTAGGGAATGGAGAAATTTATTTGGAATATTTGGTAATGCTGCCCGGTCCGACAAACGTTCCGGAAAGAGTGACACGGGCTATGTTTACCCACATGATAAACCAC
>DATFCV010000027.1:0-2564 GCA_035252645.1 Nitrosotalea sp.
GTTCGTTGTGGGCACCAAGCGCAAGTGCAGGATAGTCGAGGACCACTCGATAAGAAAGTATGACGTCGAGGTCAGGTATATAGACGGCACCATAACGGACGTCGTGGACTATGTCTCGGACTATGTCTCAAAGAACCACCCAGACTCGCCGGTGCTGCTTTTTACAAACACCAGGGGCGAGTCAGAATACCTGGCATCGCTCCTAAAGGAGAGGTCGGGGCTGCAGATAGAGATGCACCACGGGTCGCTCTCGCAGCAGGTACGCGAGGAAACAGAGGAGACGCTCAGGGCAGGAAGGCCCGGGATTGTGGTCTGCACCTCGTCGCTTGAGCTTGGCCTTGACATCGGGTCTGTCGAGCTTGTCATCCATTACGGCTCGCCGCGCCAGGTCTCAAAGCTAGTGCAGAGAATAGGCAGGAGCAAGCACCGCAGGGGCTCGTCTGCAAAGGGCCTGATTGTAACAAACAACCCCGACGACGAGTTTGAGGCGCGCGCAATACTTGAGCGCGTCAGGGAAAAGTCAATCGAGGACCAGATTGTGCACGACGGCGCGCTTGACGTGCTTGCCCACCACCTTGTGGGAATGACGATGCAGTTTGGAACGGTGCCGGTTGACTTTGCACTAAAGATGATAAACCAGGCCTATCCCTTCCGCAAGACAACGCTTGAGGACCTTGCGGGAGTACTTGACATCCTCCACAACGGCAACATTGTGTTTTTTGACAAGGACGAGATGGCATTTAAGAAAAGGGGCCGCTCGTTTAGGTACTATTTTGAGAACCTCTCCACCATACCTGATATACTCAAGTTCAGGGTGTTCGATACGGTATCCAAGAAAATCATAGGAAGCCTTGACCAGAGGTTCGTAGGAGACAATGGCGACCCTGGAAACGTCTTTGTGCTGCGCGGCGTGCAGTGGCGAATCCTCAATGTTGACGACAGCTCGCTTAGGATAAACGTGGAACCTGTCCAGTCTGCCGGGATAAATGTACCGTACTGGGAGGGGGAGAACATCCCGGTCGACTATACAACTGCAAGGAAGGTCGGGCAATTTAGGACCCGGGCCAAGCAGGAGCGCCTCTCAAACACGCTAATTGAGAGCCTCAAGATGGCTGCAATCCCCGACGAGAAGACGGTGGTGGTGGAATCCCAGAGGGCGCGCAACACCCTGGTGGTCCATGCCTGTTTTGGAACAAGAATCAATTCGACTCTATCCACGCTCCTTTCCGCAATGCTTTCTGCAAAGAGCGGATACCTGGTGGATTCTAGGTCTGACGCGTACAGGATAATGGTCTCGTCAAATGGGAGGGTAGGCGAGGACGCAGTCGTGTCCGTGCTAAAGGACCAGTATGACTTGGAGGATATAGTCAAGGCATCGCTTTCAGGAACGCACAACGTGAACTGGAGGACCTGGTGCGTTGCAAAAAAGTTTGGAATCGTTGGAAGGGAGGCCGTATACGACAGGAAATCGGCAAGGTTCCTCTACGACAGGTATTCAACCACGCCGCTTGCAAAGGAGGCCCTTCGCGAGCTCTTCCACGACAAGTACGACCTCGAGGGTGCCTCTGCAACGTTAGCGAAGATAAGGGACGGCAGGATTGCCATCCGTTGGTTCGAAGTCGATGGCTTTTCTAGGCTTGCCGAGCCCATACTTGACCACACCACGAAATACTATTCGTCCCCTGCAAACCTTGACAAGGGCGTAATCGACCTTGTCAAATCCCGGCTCCAGAAGACCAAGCACAGGCTTGTCTGCATGAGGTGCGGAAAATGGGAGAAGGTGGTGGAGACTTGCGAAGTCAGCGGCACCCTTTCATGCCCGCACTGCAAGTCAAGGCAGATCTCTGCAACGTTCTATTCCGATTATGACCTGTCAAAGATAGTGCAGAAGAAGATTGCAGGAAAAAAAATCACGGCAGAGGAGAACCACAAGTTCAACAGGGCGTGGAAGGTTTCGTCTCTTCTTGAGAACTTTGGCAAGACTGCACTTGTCGTCCTGTCAGGATACGGAGTAGGTGCAGACACGGGTGCAAGGATACTCCGCAACATGGTCGGCGAAGAAGAGATGTACAGGCAGATTTACGAGGCCGAAAGGCAGTATGTCACCACGCGGGGATTTTGGGACTAGTTACCAGCGCCACTAGTTATATTCTCGAATAAATAACATAAGACAGCATGGCACGATACGTGAGAAAGGACGAGACCGGCCCCAAGGAAGTCAAGGTCGGAGGCGAGTCCAAGTGGATCTGCATGTGCGGGCTTTCCGCAAACCAGCCGTTCTGCGACGGGTCGCACAAAAAGACCGCAGGCGAAGAGGCGGGCAAGATTTACTTTTACAAAAAAGACGGAACAAGGATTCAGGTCAACGAACTCTAGACCAAATCCATATTTTTTGTACCGTAACAGGATCCATTCCTACCTGTGGGAATGGGCGTTAGCCAATTAAATAGCAGGCGATATATGAAATTCATGAAAAACTCGACACAGCAGTTCATCATGATTGTCACAGTCCTTGTACTTGCAAACAGCGGAATCTATTTTGTAACCGCCTACTCGCAGATGCA
>DATFCV010000028.1:0-3027 GCA_035252645.1 Nitrosotalea sp.
TAATCTCTGTCTTTGTCCACCTCTCTCGGCCCATTTCTTTTTATCTTGATGACTGGTATGCAGGACATGGTAAAATTTACTCCAAAAGAAATCAAATTCCTCAAGGAAAACGAGGGATGCAGGGTTGCCACAAGCTCCGGCGACGTTCCTCACATTGCTCCAGTGACGTGCTATTTTGAAGACGGCTTCTTCTACTTTGCTACAGACTACGACACGAAAAAATATTCGAATCTTAAGAAGAACAAGAGGATCGCCATCTCTGTGGACATCTACAATCCAGGAAAGCACAAGGGCGTCGTTGTGCAGGGCACTGCCACTATAATCGAAAAGGGAAGCGAGTTTAGGCGTCTCTATGAAATATTTTACAAGAACTATGCATGGGTGCGCGCGATGCCGTGGAAGGAGGGAGAGGCCCCCTTTATCAAGATCGTCCCAAAGAAGAAGGCAAGCTGGGGAATCGGCTAGCCTAGAGTCGAGTCAAAGCTCTTGGTGATGAGGGTAAGCGTTGACTCTATTGTTACTTGGCCTTTTGCCTCGTATTTCACAGGATCTCCCTTGAGTATTGAATCGTAAATATCCGAAATGTTGGGCGAGTCTACCAGTTCAAACTTGTCAGTCACCGTCATGTTGCTGTTCGGAAACAGGGCGGGTCTTCCTGCCATCGGTATGTCCTCTACGCTGTAATGACCCTGGCCTACGTCCTTGCCGTTTGCTATCAAATCATAGTCGATTGTAGAAATGGTAGAAGTGACAGACGTTGGGTTGTAAAGGACGTAGTCGACTTCAAGATCAGCCCGCTTGTTTATCTTGTCGACGTCAAGCACCTTGACTGTCTGCAGATCCATGCTTACTTGCTGAAGTTCCGGCTGGTAAGAATTTGCGTACAAATAGAAGAAAAGCATGAGACCGCCAAGACCAACAAAAGCCGCAACCAACACTGCCTTAGCTTTGCTAACCAATCTACTGCTAACGGGGCTCATTCATTTAAAAAACCTTTAGACAACTTGCTTCCAAAAATCAGGATAATAGATATTATGAGTTAGTTGCGGTATAGATGCATGCCAATTTCTGATGCGCTAATAATGTGGGCGCATCTCGTTGCCGCCTCGATTTGGGTCGGCGGATCCATATTCATCGGGATAGTGCTTGCCCCCCTGCTCAAGACCATTTCTGATACTGTAGAAGGGAGGCTTTCAATAATGATCCGGGTCGGCAGGAAGTTCAACAAGATTGCAGTCCCCTCACTGATAATACTGATTGTCACGGGAATTTACAACTCAAGCAACCTCCTAAAACAACCGTCGCTTATACTTTCCACAGCCTATGGGCAGATCCTTGTAGTCAAGGTCGTTCTTGTGGTAATACTTCTCATAACGTTTGCAATCCACGTGAGGCTGATAAGGACCGAGATAGAGAAGAAGATCGAGTCTAATCAGTTTTCGGAAGAGGTCGTCCAGAAACTCCGCTCAAAGATCATCACCTTGGGGAGGATAACGGTCATAGTATCAGTTGCCATACTCTTGATGGCCGCGCTACTGCATTCCGGCGTCTGATCCGCCCTGTATTCTTACTTCAAACCCGTCGGCCGTCTTGCCAATGCCATACCTGCAGTTTGTTATCTTTGAGGCTACGAAGAGGTTCGTCTCCAAATGCTTTGTTATCTTGTTCACACGGAAAACCGAAGTTTCGGGGACAAGCGATAGCGGAGTTACAAGCATGTCTGATAGGAAACTGTCCACGCCGAGGCCCGATTCTAGAAATCTTTCAGCCACGGACCTTCCCATTCCCTGCATTGTCTTCTGTGAAATAATGTCCGAGCCTGTTACAGACGTCTCGTCGTGGGAGAACACCAGAATGGAGCATCCCCTGTCAAGCGCTTCCTCCTTCCTCACAGAGGATTCCGCCTCAAAGCCTCCTTTCTTAAGAGCCGTTATTGCATCGTTTACCTCCTGTCTCACAGCTTCCTCTTGCATGTTGTGGTAAGCGCATAGGATTTTTGCAGAACGCGTAGTCCTCTTGGTAAACGAGATTGGCTTTGGACTGTTACACGGTAAAATTTCAGCCTCAACAAGCCCCCCTCCCCGCGGGTAGTATCCGCGCTTTTTTATGTCAAGCAGGCACTCTATTCCAATGGCAGAAAATGCTCTGCCCATTACAAATTTCGTGTAATCTGCAGTGGGGCTCCAAGGGACGTCAGTGCCTCCAGTGATGGAGATCTTTAGCCGTCTTTTCATAAGCGAGACTGCCGGAATCAAGACTTGCAGAACCAGGGGTATGCTGCCTGCAGTACCAATGTCTTCGCGAAGTATCATATCCTTCCCCACGGACGGTGAAAATTTCAGGCTGGTAGAGTTGACATGGAGCCCCTCTACCTGCGCCTGGCAAATTTTTGCTAGAATCCTTATTCCCACCATGTGCTGGGGCCTGAGGCCAGGGACCTTCCTGTTCTTCCTTATGTTCTCAATTTCAACTGGCTTGCCGGTTATTGCAGACAAAGTTACCGCACTTCGGATTATCTGACCCCCGCCTTCGCCAAACGCGCCGTCTATCCTTATCGATTCCATGATGCAATCTGGGATGGATCTGAATTTAATCAATTTTATCTTCTACCGCTGTGGCATCGGGGTAATTTTAGGGCGAAATGCTCGAAATTCTTCATCAAGGTAAACTATAGAGAACTAGAAGGTTGATCATGGGATTATGATGCAACAGTAAAAACCATTGGATATTCTTACATGGCCAAATTCCAATAAGAAACATGCAAGAACTCTCCCAAACCGACCGTCCTCTAAGGAGAGCAGAGGCTCACATCGTCCTAAAATGCAGGCCTGGCGAAGAAGAAACCATCATAGAACACCTAAGGAAAACCGAGGGGGTCAAGGAGATACAAAGAACGATAGGGGAATTTGATGTCCTAGTAAAGATGGAAGCAGAAGACTCGGATTCCTTGAGAAGAATCATCAGATGGAAGGTCGTCAGAAATGAGAATGTCCTGTCTGTCGTAACTCTGATGTGCATGAGAAACTC
>DATFCV010000029.1:0-34468 GCA_035252645.1 Nitrosotalea sp.
GAGGTCTGTGCCAGCGCCTCAAAGAACTCAAGCGACTCGTTTGCATACAGCAGGACATTTTCCTCGATTTGCCCCTGGGAGAAGACCATGGTTATCCTTACAAAGACATGCCCTAGTCCGTCCTGCAGGATGTTAAGGTTCGTCTCTACCGAGACGGGCTTTCCCGCAATTGCCCTCATCAGTTCATCGAACCTTTTTTCATCCATTATGATGCACGGGACCTTCTTGCCCTCAAAGTCAAAGAGCGTAACCTCCGTGTGCCGCTGGGCAAGCAGCCTGTCAAGCTCGCTTTCTGCCATGCTCTAAGAATGGGCTGCTTGGATTAAAAATAGGTGTTTAGATGATGCAGAGCGTCTTTGCAAGGATCTCGGCGCGCTCATTGTCGGACTGGCCTATCTTCTTTCCGGTGTACATGCTGTTAAAGTAAAGCAGGTCTACAATCTTTGATTTGTCTACGTTTACCACGGTGGCGTTGTACGGGCTTGGTATCTTCCTGCTGGTAAGTACCACCAGCCTGTCAACTACTGCGGATTTTGAGATGTCAGACAGACTTTCAAGGCTCTCTAGGCTGTCCGAGTTTGTCACTATTGCCACGCCGACCTTTGCTCCAAACGTGTCCTGGTAGACTACATCAAGCGGGAGGTTCTGCTTTTCGAGCTTTGATATGCTTCCCATTTCCTGGGCCAAGAGCGTAAGGTTGCGGACTGCCTCCCGGAGATCCTTTTCGGAGGACGGCTCACCAAAGTTTTTCTTGATGGCAATAAAGTCAGATATCGGGATGTCCATTATGCTTCCTCGCACTCGGAGGCCGGGGAAGGTCTGCCTTATTGCATCGTCGATGACCCCCTCGTCAATCTTGTCAAGCCCGAATTCGGATGACTTTTCCATGGCATGGTACAGGATGTTGATGACGGAGCGGACGCTCCTAAACTCGGGAAACTCCTCGTACAAGACCTGGACCTTTCCTACCAGTTCTTCCTCCAGCTTTTTGCCGAACTTGCTGTGCTTGTCGTTGTGCTTGATGTATTCTGCAGCAATTTCGGCAAGCTCCTCCTTTGAGTTTGAACCTGCGAGGTCTATCTTGTAATTTGCCTTTTCAAGCCTGTCAAAAACAGAAGAGTTCGCCCCTTGTACCTCCGCATAGCCAGAAGGGGTGGAAATAAGCAGCAGGATGCATGCTGGCAGGTGAGAGTTTATCATGGCCTTTACAAACTCTATGGAATCCCTGTTACCGTCAAACTCGTCTACCTCCAAAAGTGTGATCTTTCCCAAAAATCTGTGGGCAAGTCTGGAAATCGATGTGATCATACCAATCATTTCCTCCAGGTTCTGTATGCCGTCAAAGGAGTTTGTAATGACATTCCTTATCAGCGTGGATTCGTAATAGTTGAACCTCTGGACTAGGAACTGGCCTAGGTTTTCAACCGAGATGTGCTCCTTGCCTGATATGATGTCGTCCACCTTCTCCTTGATTGTAGTGCCCGTGAGCTTTGTCATCATGGTATAGTTGATGGCCTTCTTGGCTGAAGCGTCACCCTGCTCGGCTCTCTCCCTTATGTAAGTGAGGAACTTTTCCCTGAGCTGAATAAAAAAGTCGTTGTCAAAGCCCTTGATTATCGCGTTGTAAAGACTGGGCATCGTCTTTGGAGATATGGTGGAAAGGTCTACAAACGAGCATTCCGTATTGTGGCGGCCCTTGAGGTTTTTCACATGGAGTGCCAGGTGAGTCTTTCCGGACCCCACGTCCTGTATTACCGTAATTACTCTAAAGTCGTTGTCAGAACAGTCCCTTCCCTGCACCTTTCCGCCAAGCTCCTTTATGCAGTCTACTATCGCGGCCTTGGCTTCCTTGTGCCTCCTTCCCCCCAGGATCCTTGCATCCTTCTCAGTCGGGGTAGGGCTGCTTGGATACGGGTTGGTTTCAAGTCCGTATGCGTACATCAGACCGTCCTCACAAAGCCGTGGACCATTCCGCGTATTACGATGCCTTCCTGCCCGCCTGTTGAGACCTCGTACTTGTCATGGTGCTTTTCTACGAGGTCGCCTGCAAGCGTGTAAAACTTTTCCCTTGAGATGTCATGTGACTGGCAGATCTTCTCACGTACCTTTGAGAATGGCGTCCATCCTATGGAGGTACCCGCCTCCCTTAGGCACTTGTCAAAGGCGTTCTCAAAATCTGCTCCCCTTGAGGGCTCGTCCTGCAGCGAGATTCTCTCCATCTCTTCTCGCAGGTTCTGAGTGTGGTCTTTTAATCTTGCAACAGAGTGGCTTACTCCCACCAGCATGTTTAGCACAAGTTTGAATTTTGGATCGTTTTCAGTGAGGTGTATGATGTAGTTCTCTCGCGTCCAGACGTAGTAGGCGACGCCCTTTTTCTCAATGAATACCTTCTCCCCCTTGGCAAGCTTTTCAAGTATTCCGTCCGATTCCTTGCCAAACTCCTTCTTGAGGTCTGCCTTTTTTACACCCTGCACTCCCGTGGACCCTATCCTCTCGAGGATCTCTTCTATCATGGGCATGACTCTTGGAAATTTTATTTAATCCTGAGGATAGTCTAGACCGACAATTTGGTGAAAAATTCTTGCCTTTGCAGTGTGAGGCGGTAACGCCTCACGGGACCATAATCGGTCACATTATAAAGCGCGCTGAGGTAAGACGGCTTGCAGAATGATGATCGGGTTTTCTGATTATGATGAATTATACCTGGGGTATCTGACTGCCTTTTGAATGCATCGGTGAGTCCAGGGTCCGCGCCACCGGCTCAAAAATTAATATTCCAAGAAGGGGCAAGTAATGCCGGGATGAAAGAGGACGAGTGGAAGGACAAGCTCACTCCGGAGCAGTATTCCATATGCAGGATGAAGGGAACAGAGGCTCCCTTTACCGGTAAATATAACAACTGCAAGGACAGGGGCACCTACAAGTGCGTCTGCTGTGGAGCCGACCTTTTCAGCTCAGACACAAAGTTCGACTCGGGCACGGGGTGGCCGAGCTTCTGGGAGCCCGTTGGGGACAACGTACAGAACGAGACTGATACCAGTTATGGCATGCTCAGGACGGAGGTCATGTGCAAGAAATGCGGCGCACACCTTGGGCATGTGTTTGACGACGGTCCGGCACCGACGGGGCTTCGATACTGCATCAACTCCGCCTCGCTGAACCTCGAGAAAAAGTAGGTAATACTACAGTTACCTCATTATTAATAGTACCGTATGGTACGGTATCATATGCTAAGTTGTGAATTCTGTCCAAAGCAGTTCTTTGAGACTGCAAATGGGTTAGTTGAAAAGACGTTCCACGAGGTATTGCACGATCCAGAACTTGTCAACAACTAATTCTGACCATTTTTTGAACAAAATAAAACCGAACTTTTTTATCGGTTATGCCTGTTGGTAACTAAAGTGAAGCAGACAAAAACAAGGGAAAGCAGGCGTACACCCAAAGACCCCCTTTCCGATGCGCTAAAAAAGATGGGCTCAATCTCCGAGGCTACCCAAGTGCTTGCCTCGGAGGTGAAGACGATGTCAAAGATTTTCATGGAAAACCAAAAGATACTGATCTCGCTAAAAAACATGATCGACGGCGTAAACTCCTCACTTGACCAGATTCAAAAGTCCTCAAGGCAGATAGGGGTCCTAGAGGAGGATACGCAGAGGCTCTTCCACGGCATGAGCCAGGTAAAGGCCCACTCGAACCTTATCGAAAAGATAAACAGCCAGATAGACAGGCTGCAGGACCAGGTAAGCAAGATTCACCAGAAGCAGGAGGAGATTCCCGATGTGGACAAGCTTATGAAGAGCATGGCTGACAACCTTGACTCCACAAGGAACAACACCAAGATGATAATGCACCTTTCGGACAAGACCGAGAAGATCCGCGAGGAGGTCAAGACCGCTGCAGCCAAGTCCGAGTCCCTTGCAGACCTCGGGTCTGAAATAGAGGAGGTCAGAAAGAGCACAAAGGAACTTGCCGACAAGGCCGCATCCCTTGCAGGCCTGCACGTGGAGATTGAAAAGGTAAAGAAGAATACCGAGGGAATATTTGAAAAGGCCGACAAGGTCTCGCACCTTGAGGAAAACATTTCAAACCTCAAGACCGAGGTTGGAAAGATTGTTGCCAAGACCGAGTCCATCAGCGGGCTTGACTCGCAGATAAGGAACGTCGGTGCTGAAATTGACGCGCTAATCAGGAAGACGGAATCGCTTGGCTCCATCGGCAACGACATCAGGAACGTCAATGCCGAGTTTAGCAGCTTCAAGGAGAACGTCCTTGGCAAGACAAAGGAGCTTGAAGAAAAGATGTCAGACTTTGCAGAGACGATGAACAGAAACTCGGCCTCGATTTCCGAGTTTAACAAGACCACCTACGAGATTTCACAGCAGCTAAACGATATTCGAGGCATCACCCACAAGACGTCCCAGAATACCTCCCGTGAGGTAATGGGGCTTTTGCGCCTCTCCGAGTTCCAGTCCAACATACGCATGAGGTCCGAATCAAAGTATGGTTCGCTTGAGGACATACAGAAAATGGTTTCGCAGACGGTTGACATGGTTAACCTTTTTGACAGGCTTTCTATCGAGGCGGAAACAAAGATGCCTCTGCCCCTGGAGGTAAAGCAGTGGAGCGTCGCAAAGATTCTTGACTGTGCTGACAGGTGGGAGATAAGGTTCACCGACGTGTTTAGGATGCTGATAACCGAGCTTGGAGCCGACCTTGTGAAGGAGTCCCTTAGGATGGAGCAGGTCAGGGACCTCTTTGGAATAAGGGCTGTTGACGAGGTAAGGCACGAACTGAATATTGCCTGAGTTTATTCCTCGACGTCGTAGGATCTCAGGCGCTCTCTCTTTCTCTTGAGCACCGCAAATATTCCTATAATGACTGCGACCCAGATGCATCCAAACAGAATGTTTGAAATGCTCACGTACATGTAGGGCGTGGCATCAAGAAGGTTTGCAACAATTGTCGCCGCCTGGTAGTGCACGTTTATCATTCCCGTGTGGAATGCTGCGCTGTCAGGCGAGGTGGTTCCAATCTTGTCTACAGTTCCCATCATGGACTGCAGGTCATCTTGCATCCGTCCAAAGTCCGTGTCCTCGGTAGGGAATATCCAGACTGGGTTGCCTTGTGGCGGGAGAAGTTGCTGGACCTTTTTTAGGTCTGTCTGAATGGCGACAGGGTCGGAAGTTGCCTGGACTCGTACCAAGATTCCTCTTGCTTGGTCAAGTGGGTAGATCGTGGTGTTGTATTCCTCAAATGCCATGACGACCCCCAAGACGATGAGTCCGATTATTCCGCCCATTGCAAACTTGTAGTAGCTGCTTGCCATTCTTTGGTTTCTTGACATGGCGGGTATATTTCTTGATTTGCCTTTTTTAAACGAGGAGTGCGATATGCTGAGGTAGGCGATGTAGAAAAATCCTATGGTCTGGATGCCTATTATTGGGGCAAAGATCGGGTTTTCCGTGAAGATTGAAATGAAGATTCCTATGACTCCGTAGATCCCAAAGAAGATTTCAAGGAGCGTCGTCTTTGTAAAAGGCAGTGCATATGCCTTGTCCCTCCAGTCATCTGTGTTTTTCACTATTCCGAACTTTGGAGTTCTGAGGAACTCGTTCTTCTTTCCAAACAGCGCGTCAAAGACGGCCACCGTGTTGTTGACTGCCATTCCTGCCGAATAGAACACCATGTAGAAGTAGGAAAGCGTCTTGGACTTCCATCCCGTGTCATACATGTCTCGGATAATCATGATGTAGACCACCGGGCCCATCGCAAGGTATGCCATTATCGTGAAGGCCGGCAGCCCGCTTACTATGTAGAGGTTGATTTTTGATGCAAGCAAGATTGGCAGGATGAGGAATTGTGCAAGCATCAGCGGGAATGCAATGTGCCTTGTGAGCTGTACAAACGCCTGTACCTTAGTTTCCACAGGTATCCTCTTGATGGCGACGTCGCCCAGTAGTTTGATGGCGCACTGGATTGAGCCCTTTGCCCACCTGAACTGCTGCCTCTTTGCAGCGTTCATCTGCACCGGCAGTTCTGCATCTACCACAATGTCCGGTATGAAGACGCACTTCCATCCCTTCATCTGTGCCCTGTAGCTCAGGTCTAGGTCCTCGACGAGCGTAGCCGTGTGCCAGCCTCCCGAGTCCTCGATGCATTCCCTTCGCCACACCCCTGCGGTGCCGTTGAAGTTCATGAAGAGGTGCGAGTTGCTTTTTGCCTTCTGCTCTATGAGGAAGTGAAAGTCCAAGCTCAATGCCTGGGCCATGGTAAGGGCTGAATATTTTTCGTTGACATGGCCCCACCTGCACTGCACTAGCCCTATCTCGGGCTTGCAAAAGTAAGAGAGCGCCTTCTTGAGGAACCATGACGGTGGGATAAAGTCGGCGTCAAATATTGCTACAAAGTCTCCCTTTGCAAATGTCATCGCGTGCCTCAGAGCCCCTGCCTTGTAGCCCTTCCTGCTTCCCCGCCTTACATGCATAATGTCAAAACCCTTCTTCTTGTAGTCGTTTACCAGATTCTCAAGTATGGTGGACGTATCGTCGTCCGAATCGTCCAAGACCTGGATGCATAGTTTTTCCTTTGGATAGTCCTGCGCACAGACCGCGTTTACAAGTCTGGCCGCGACGTATTTTTCGTTGTATATCGGAAGCTGGATTGTGACAGTAGGCGTCTCCTTTAGTTCGACCGATTTTGTCCTCTTTTTTTGCCGCGCCAGAAATACTAGGTAATAGAAGTTACAAGTGTAAAGCGTGATAATTAGGGCGATGCCTATGAAGAGGTTCCACAAGAACTGGGTCAGAGGTGTCGGCACTGTATGTATTAGCATCGGAGTTTCTCAACTCACAATTCCTTATAGCCCTACCGTTATTGTTTTCGCTAGCCTCTTTTTGAGATCTTGATTGCTTGCACGGGGCAGACATTTTCGCATGAGAGGCAGAAGATACAGTCAACTTCCCTTGCCATAAGAGGCTTCTTTTCAGACGACGGGTTTCCTTGGAACTCAGCCCACTCGTAAACCTTGACCGGGCATGCGTCGATGCACGCTCCGTCTCCTACACAGATGTCAAAGTCTACCGATACAAACTCTCCCCAGATTCCGAGGATCTCGTTGCCCTTTCTTGTGCCGTAGACCTTGATCTTTCCGCCGCTTGATGGGGCGGTAAATGTTTCGGTGACCTTTAGCTTCTTCTTGAATTCCACGTCGATGGGCCCTGGCTTGGCGCCTGATGGCGTTTCAACTTCTGCCACCTGCTGTGCCTCCTGTCCGGGCGGCGGTGCTGCAGGCTTTGGCTTTGGCTTGGCGTTTGGAACTATCTGTGCGAGCGGTGTCATTTCTTCCAATTCCTTTAGTGCTGCCTCGGGGGTAACCTGCTTGGTCTTCACAAGGTGTTCGACCATCTTGTCTGCAAGGACGCTGTTGCGCAGTATGGTGTCAATTATCATCTTCGCGTTTGCGTCTGCCTTCTTTCTGTAATCCTTTACCCATAGGCCGTCGCCGTATTTTTCAATCGGATAAATCTGATAGATCATGTCAACCACTTCTCCTGTAACTACTTCCACTTGTACCTCGAGCTCAATCTCCTTGTATCCCCTTTCGTCTGGGTCTGGCATGTTTTGTTCCTTCCACCTGTATGTTGCGTAAACCCTGTCTGCAAACTGGTCCATCACAAAAGTTTTCTTAAAGCCGCTGACAATCGAGTCTATCTCATACTTGTCCTCAAGCTTTACTGGAAGTCGGTAAAGGCCGAGCTTGTAGCTGTGCAATGGATAGATTCCCCTCTTTGAGGTCCCAGACTGGACCGTGTAGACCTTGTCTTTGAGGAGAAGTGACATGATATTATATTTGGAAAAAGTCTTTAAAAACCCTTCTTAGGACTAGTAGTCCGGGCAGGTCTCTTCTCGGATCTTTCTGTACCTATCTTCCATTTCCTGTGCGCGGCTCATCACGTCATCGAAGGAATACTTTCCCTTTGGAAAGAACCACCTGATCCCTACCGTGTGGCCAATCCCGTCCATGTCATATATCATGCCCTTATCCGACTCGACATTGTACTTTTCATCAAGCGATCTTTCCTTGACCGTAAGGCCTCGCTTGGTCTTGTCTTCCATTATGAGGTCGGACGGACCTTCCAGTATGGCGTAAAATATTCCCTTCTTCAAAACGGGAAGTTCTTGGTCTGGGTTGTCACTTTTCAATTGGGTTCCCAATCATATTACCCCACTCAGTCCACGAGCCGTCATAGTTCCTTACCTGCGGGTATCCCAAAAGGTATTTCAGGACAAACCAGCTGTGTGACGATCTCTCCCCTATCCTGCAGTAGCATATGACGTCCTTGTCTGGGGTGATTCCCTTTGGCTCGTAGTTTTTTCTCAGCTCCTCGACGGTCTTGAAGGTCCCGTCGGCCTCGTTCACTGCAGTTGCCCACGGTATGTTCTTTGCGGTAGGGATGTGTCCACCCCTTTGCGCATGCTCCATAGGATATTCCGGTGGCGCCGTTATCTCGCCGGAGAATTCCTTGGGGGAGCGCACGTCCACAAGTACGGTATCCTTTTTGTCAAGGGCTCGCCTGACGTCAAACAGGTATGCGCGGATTCCTTCGTTTGGGGGCTTGGAGGTGTACTTCGTCTTCTGAATCTGGGGCTCGTCCTTTGTGTACGTCCGCTTTTCAATTTCCCACTTTTTCCTTCCGCCGTTCATAATCTTCACCTTCTCATGGCCGTAATACTTGAAAATCCAGAATACAAATGCTGCAAACCAGTTGTTGAAATCTCCGTAGAGTATGACTTCTGAATCCGGATTTATGCCGTTTCTTGACATCAGCTCTTCAAATTGCGTCTTGCTGACAATGTCCCGTGTTACAGGGTCGTTGATGTCCCTTTTCCACCAGATGAGGCTGGCGTTCTGGAGGTGCCCCTGCCTATAGGCGTTCTCCGGGTCGTAGTCTACCTCCACTATTTTTATCGAATTGCTGTTAAGATTTTTTGCAACAGTCTCAGTGTCTGTTAAAACGTCGGGATTTGCATACATACGGTAAAGCTTGTGGCAGGGGCTTTTAATATTTTGTCCATGATATCCTTTAAAAGCTAAATTGGAATAGTACCCTTGTTTGGAACTTAACAGCGTAGCGGTCGTCACCAAGGTCGGTTCAAAGGAGGCCGAGGATGCCGCAAAAAAAGTGGCAAAGAAACTTCTTGCAAAGAGGGCGAAGGTTTACACCGTTTCTCCCGTGGACGTCGAGGGTGCAAAGAAGGTCGGCGACCTTGAGGAGTTGAAGACCGCCAAGCTTGACCTTACCATTACTCTAGGCGGGGACGGCACGACCCTGCGAACCTTCAGGTATCTTGAAAACGAGACTCCCAACCTTGCAATAAACGTGGGGGGCAACAGGGGGATTTTGTCAGAGATAACCCTGCAGGAAATCGACACTGCAATAGACCAGATTATTTCAAACAACATCTTTCTTGACAAGAGGACTAGGGTGATGGCTTCGTGTGCAGGGCAGGAATTTCCTCCTGCATTAAATGAGATATACGTCAACAGGCAGAACCTGACCAAGACCTCGCTTTTCGAGATAAGGTTCCAGAACGATACGGTAACCCAGAGGATGGATGGCGTAATCATTGCAACCCCCAGCGGGTCCACTGGCCACTCCTATTCGCTTGGAGGCCCCATCCTGCATGAAAGCCTGGACGTGCTGATAATAACGCCTGTGGCTCCCGTCAACAAACTGCCTTCGATAGTTGTACCCGACGAGAAGATCGAGATAATTAGCAACCATGACTCTAACATAATCATGGACGCGCAGGTAATCAAGACTGCAAGTGTAGACGAGGTAATAACAATAAGAAAGTACAAAAAACAGGCGGTGTTTGTCAGGCTGAAGAAGAGGGGACTGAGACAGATGAGCAAGCTTGGCTTCTAGAGTTCATGATGCGACATCGTTCTATGCCGGGATTCCTTTTTCGTCGCAGGAGGTAAGCTATACCACCCCGCAGGTCTTTGAGGAAGTAAGACACATCAAGAAAAGCCAGGGCGCAGTATCGGTACTTCTTGACACTGGAAGGCTGAAGATTGTGGAGCCTGAGGAAAAATTTACGCGAGTGGCTATTTCAAAGGCCCAAGAAACGGGGGACTACCAGACCCTGACCGGGGAGGATGTTTCCGTCATAGCCCTTTGCCTGCAGATAGGAGGAGAGTTGGTAACCGACGATTTTGCGGTCTCAAATGTCGCAAAGCACTTGGGCCTTACAGTCTTCCCTGTGATGACAGGAGGGGCAAAGATGATGGAGTGGGTTTACTATTGTGCCGGATGCGGGACAACTTCGTCCAAGGAATCTGCCTGTCCCGTTTGCGGAAGCAGCCTGAGGCGAAAGGCAAAGAATACTTAGAATATCCTGGTCAAACACGCCGGAGCATGTAGAGGCTCCCTTAGATGTCATGCAGGGTCTTTTGGTTTGTTTTGTCGGTAGCCTTGCTTTCCAAATCAAGCAGCTTGCGTATCTTTTGTGCGCGCGACTCGCCCATTCCCTCGATTTTTGATAGTTCTGCAATTGAGGCGTTGAGGGATTTTGCCGGGGAGCCAAACTTGCCAAGCATCCTCGACGCCAGTTTCTCACCCACTCCTGGAAGGCTGCACAGGACAGATAGCTGCTGCCTTTGCACGTCTCCGCCCTTCCTTATCTTTTTTAAAAACGGCCCCTTTGTCTTGCCTTGCCTTGCGCACATTGCGACCAGAAGTTTTGCCGTGTTTGATGCGTTCGGGGTGGGCACCACAGGTATCTTAAAGTCAAGCACAACGGAGGAAACTGCCCCATAGAAGACAAGCGGGTTTTCGGTTATCTTGAGAACCTCGTCTATGTTTCCCTCGATGATTATGGCGGGGCTCTCAAAGTGCTCCTTGAGCCTGTTGCATTGATCAAAAAGCCTTCCGTCGAACACCGACGAGATAAAATCATGTACGCTCTTCCTTTCAATGACAGTCTCTGGCGCGACGATATAGTCTCCTACCGGGAGGTTTTTCATCTCAACCATAACGCCTACTTCTTTTAGGAGGTCAGGGATGCCGCTCTTCCTCTCCCTCTCATCAATTACCATCCTGAGGTCTTCTATCTTCATTGGACCGTTAAAATTCAGTAAATAATCTATTTAGTAGTATCTGTCTTTTGACCCGTCTGCGCCGGGGGCCCGCGGAGCATCTCTCTTATCTTTGTCTCCGCCTCCTTGAGGTTTTCTTTGAGTCTTGACTCCTGCTTTGATAAAACTGTGAGGCGAGTGTTTGCAAGTTCCTTTTTTTCCTCAAGTTCAGAAACCAGCGTCGCCTTGTTTGATTTTACGAGGATCGAGCCTGCTGCCTTGTAGACGGTGTCGGAATCTCCTGCCTTTTTCAGAGCCTCAAGGGCTCTTTCTGTTTCAAGCTGTTCAGTCTCGATGTGCTGCTTTTGGACCATGATGGACTGGAGGTTCTGCTGCAACTGTTGCATTCTGCCTACCTGCTCCTGCAGCCATGGAGGAATCTGCTCGCCTGCTGACATGCCTGTCTCAGTTTGTGTTTTGCTTATATTTTTACCGATTCGATTGCGTCATTGCTTGCCTGGACAAGTCTTAGCGTGGAGTTTAGGTTTGCCCTGAGGTGTGAGAGTTCCTGCGCCTCGATTTGGATGGCAATATCCTTGTCACATGACATCCTGGTGGTCGTTGGATTCTCGTCATAGAACCTGTTGTCCGTCTCAAGGGACTTGAAAATTGCCTTGTTTTTTTTGCCAGCGGAGATTTGGATTTTTGCGCTATACTTTGATGTCATAGGCCATGCCTGCCACCTTGTACCCGCATTTCTTGCAGGTCCAGATTCCTACCGCCATCCTTCCAAATCGGATAGAGCCGCAGTCCGGGCATCGTCGCTTGGCCTTGAGCAGCCTGTGTACTGCAGTATACTTTTTGCGTGGTTTTAATCCATATTTCTGGCCTAGGCCTTTGAGTGAAGCTCCTTTGCTTTTTGCCATCTACATCAACTGCTCAAAGCGCTTCCTTATTTTTGTTCCCACCGAAAGGGCAAGCTCGGAACATTTCATAAGCTGCTCTACAGTGAAGCCGTCATTCCCGCCTTTTTGCAGGGCGCAGATGTTCCCTTCGGAGTTTGTGGTTATTGTAATCCTTGCATCCATGCAGGCCTCTTCCTCCCTGCTTGGATCCACGAGAATGTGGTCCCCTATCCTAGCCATGGTCACGGACACCGGGAGTGTCTTTACCGGAGGCTTGGATGTAACGCCTTCGACTAGTACCGGAGCTTCGTCCTTTATCTCATACTTTGGTATGGTGGAGGAAAGCACCGCGGCCACGGAGGCATACGAGCATGCGTCAAAGAGGTTTCCCGCAGAATCTATTACGCTGCTGTCTATGAAAATTCCTACTACTGACTTGTTCTCGATAAGCACAAGCTGGTGGAGATCAATCATTTCGGTTTCCCTTATTCCCCTGTCTACAACTCTTGCAAGCTCAATTACATCCTCGGTGGGAGGACCGGGCTCTACAAGCGGGTCAGCAAGTGGCAGGATTTCTGCAGTACAGATGAGAATCCCCTTGTCTCCAAGGTCTGGAAACGGCTTGTCCGGTTGTACCTTCACGCCTGTTATGACTTCGGTATTGCCGAGTTTTACTCTCGCAGAACCGTTTGCCTTTGGTATTACCCCCGTCTCAATTGTAACTGGCCTCTGTTCGTCAAGCGCCCTGCCATCCAAACGCCTTCCCTGCTTGAGGAGGTCGAGAATTTTATCAGTTCTTAATTTGTCTAGGATTGCTGCGGAGGTCAAAGCTACTGCACTCCACTTTCAAAGTATCTTTCTACCAGGGCCTTTCTTTGGATTTCGTAGACCGACCTGCAGCCGCTAATTGCAGTTTGCAGGCATGTCTTGTACTCGTCTGGAGTCAGAATTCCATCAAGCTGCATGAGCGTAACCTTGCCAAGGTTTGGCATGATTGCCACCGGCATGTCTGCCTGTCCCTCCTGATCCTCTTCGTTGTTGATATCAAGAACTATCCTGTCTGCGACCTTTCCTGCCGCGCAGGCGGAAACCATGTCCCGCATCGGAATGCCGGCATCTGCAAGTGCTACTGCCGCTGCGTCTAGGGCAGCACATCTTGATCCCCCGTCAGCCTGAAGTACCTCCACGAAAACGTCAACTACCGTCCTTGGAAATTCTTTCAAGATGAGCGCCGGTTGAAGTGCTTCTTTTAGAACTTTGGAAATTTCAATCTCTCTCCTTGATGGAGCTGGATTTTTTCTTTCAGTTACGGAAAATGGAGACATGTGGTACCGGCAGCGGAGAATTCCCGTGTCCTGGTTTGCCATGTGTTTCGGGTGTACGTCTCTTGGCCCGAAGACTCCTGCTAGAATCTTGTTTTTGCCAAACTCTATGTATGCTGAACCATCTGCGTTCTTCAGTACGCCGACCTTTATCGAAACATTCCTTAGCTGGTCGACTCTCCTACCGTCGCATCTAATTCCATCTTCAGTCATTAATTGTGTCATTATTTTCACCTTCTGGTACTCCTAGCATAGATTTGACTCTTTCAGTCAAGTTAGGTGTATGCGCTAGGGCATCCACCATTTTTACAGCCTCAATCGCCTTTAATAATCCCTCTGAATCATCACACGAGACCACCACCCACCCGTTCTGGCCTATTGTAATCATCGCCTTTGTGGCCATCTCGATGGTTTGGATCATTGACCCCCTCTTTCCTATCAGCCTTGGGACCTTGCTTGGAGATATTTCCACTAGTTCGCCGGCCTCTATCTTGCCCAAGTCCCTATCCTGTACTGTTAGCAGTGGATCTCTTGACCTGTCGAAGTTGGCAACGCGTGCAGCCACCAAGTCCCCGATGTTGAGCCTCTGCCTCAGCTCGTCCTTTGTTGGAGAATAGTCCCTGCCGAAAACATCCTGTGCAGGAAGAAAGCCTATGAAGCATGAATTGATATCAAATTCCCATGAAAGGGGAGAGGTGCCAATCACCTTCCCGATTACCAAGTCGTTTGACTTTGGCACGTAAACTCCTGTTAACGGAATAACCCTCACTGCATTTTCAAAAATTTCTGAGATGCCTACGCAAGTGGCAAGAATCTTGTCTCCTGCCTGAATAACATTTTGTTCCGGTCTCAGAGGGCCGGTAGCAATGACATCGCCAGGTATGACATACCTTCTTTTTACGTCCATCATTTTGCGACCTCAACGGAAGCAGTACCCTTTGTTACAGAGCCTAGCCTGTCAATCACATTTGCCCTTGCCGCAGCCGGTATATCTAGTATTACTTTGAGAGATCCATTTGGTTGCCATTCTTCCTTCTTCAACGATCCCGACGACTTGAGTACGGAGTAGGACTGGGCTGCAAACTGCGCCGGCACTACAATTTCAAGCAACATGTTTTCTGACTTGAGCGGAATGATCGGACGCAACTGTTCCACGACGTCCTTTGTCTGCTCGTCTGCGCCTCGGAATGGATCGATTGAAACCCTTGCGTCGTCCATGGCCTGCTCTATCCTAAGCGGAGGATGCGGGAGGTGTGATCTTGGATCGACGAAACTTTTTGCGATAAAGTCCACAATCTGCTTCCTCTTTTCTGCCACCATCTTCCTTCTCTGGTCCGTGGTAAGGTTGAGGTCTCCCTTTTCCAGAATGGTTGCCGCAATGGTGCTTGCATCTGTGGTTTTGAATGCCTTGAGCAGCTTCTCGGTAGAAGCCCTTGTTCCCTTGTTTGAATCCGAATAGATTTCGTCTGAGACCAGGACCCCTGAGATTTCCTTGCGTTTCCCAAGCTTGTACTCTAGTGCGGGGTCGGGCTTGACTATTATCTCGAATTTTTCGCCTTCAACTGCCAGCCTGACCACAGTTACTTTGTCCATGGCTGAGGTATCCCATAATGGTATTTATCCTTAGGGCGAAACTCGCTAGATTTTTATTTGGAAATCCGACCCTCATTCGTATAATTTGACTTCTCTTGAAATTCTTGAGGAAAGTGAAAACAGAATTGTTGTCAAACTCAAGGGAATACCACTGCAGTATGCAAATGCCCTCAGAAGGATATGCCTTTCCGGGATCCCCACCTTTGCCGTTGACGACGTTGTGATTATCGAAAATTCTTCAGTGCTTGCCGACGAGGGCGTGGCCCACAGGCTTGCAATGGTACCTCTAAGGACAGACCTTACAAGGTTTGTCGAGCCATCTGCCTGCGACTGCCACAGTGAGCTTGGATGCAGCAAGTGTAGGGTACTGCTCATGCTTGACTCTGGCAACTCAGACACAACCCGCACAGTAACGTCCCAAGACCTGAGCTCCGAAGATGAGGTGGTCAAGCCCGTGAATCCTAACATTCCGATTGTCGCCCTTGCACCGGGCCAAAAGCTCAAGGTGGAGGCATATGCAAGACTCGGTCGGGGAAGCGAGCACGCCAAGTGGAACTCATCCACCATTTCGATCCTTACACAGGGCGGCAACCCCGAGGAGCACATACTTACAGTAGAGACTGTTGGAAGCCTTACTGCCGGCGAGGTTGTAAGAAGCGCCGTCAACGAGTTGGAGAGAAGGCTGGGCGAGTTCCAGCAAACAATAGCCGCACTGAGCTAGCTAAGCATATATTATATTTGGGTGCAAGTGGGCATAATTACACATGACTAACCAAGTTGTCGTACACATGGCAAAGGAGCTAAAGGTAGCGTCAAAGAAGAACAAGGCTCCAATTTGGTCGATCCTCGCAGAGGAGGCGCTAAAGCCGTCCAAGGCAAGAAGGGTCCTAAACCTCAACCAGATCGACAAGTTCGTATCAGACAACGACACGGTAGTGGTCCCAGGAAAGGTACTGGGTACCGGCGCCATTTCACACAAGATAACACTATGCTCATTTTCAATTTCAACATCAGGCGCAAAGAAGGTGACCCAGTCGGGCGGGAAGATTGTCGGATTTGCGCAGCTGATTAAGAGCAACCCGACAGGCAAGGGAGTGAAGATAATTGGCTAAGCAGGAGCAGGCCCAGGTTAAAGAGCCCAAGGCACCGCAGGAGGTCATAGTGGACGGTACGAACCAGATTGCAGGCAGGCTGTGCTCACACGTGGCAAAGCTGCTGATCAACGGCACAAGAGTTTCGATTGTAAATTCTGAAAACATAATGTTAAGCGGAAGCAGGGAAATGGTCGTCGGGGAATACCGAAAGTTCCTTGAGATTGCCAGCATTACAAACCCAAAGTTCGGACCATTCCACCCTCGCAGACCTGACACCATGATTACAAAGATGGTGCGCGGCATGTTGCCAAAGGACAAGCCATCTGGAAAGACAGCATTCAAGAGGCTGAGGGCATACCTCGGAGTTCCAAACGAGTTGAGATCAAAAAAGACGGTACAGTTTGACGACGCAAAGATCCGCAAGCCGGCGCCGTATTATACAACATTTGGTGACCTTGGCAGGACAGTAGGGTGGCACGAATAATGGCAAAGATTGAGAGCTATTTCGCATCAAGAAAGGCTGCACGCGCACATGCGTTCATCAGCAAGGGCGCAGGCAGAGTAAGGATAAACAACGTACCCGTCGAGATGATCCAGCAGGAGGTTGCAAGGGAGGTCATCCTAGGACCGCTTGAAGTAACCGGTGATCTCCGAAACAAGGTGGACCTTTCAGTAAAGGTGAAGGGAGGAGGATTCATGGGACAGTCCTATGCAAGCGCTGTTGCGATTTCCAGGGCTCTCACAGGGTGGACAAAGACAAGGAAGGATCCAAAAGACCATCCCTTTACAAGGACCGTCCGAGAGGATCTGAAAAAGAAACTCACAGAGTACGATAAGCACCTACTTAGTGGCGACGACAGGAGAAAGGAGCCAAAGAAGTTCGGTGGGCCCGGCGCCAGAAGAAGAAAACAAAAGTCCTACCGATAGCTTTGAAAGCTGTAGTTCTGGCCGGTGGGCGTGGAACACGCGGAAGACCATTTACCGATTACATTCCAAAGGCAATGATCCCGGTTCATGGCAAGCCGCTCATCTCGCATATAGTACGCCACCTCAACAGGTCAAGTGAGATAGACGAGATAATCATCCTTGCAGACTTTGGGGGCCTGGGAAGGCAGATTGAGAAATATTTTGAGAACAGCAAGGAGGTAAAAAAGCCAATGCAGTTCGTCCAGGACTCGCAGAGCGGTACCGGGGGCGACCTCGTTCACTTGCAAAAGTCCATTGGAAAGGACTCTGAGTTTCTCCTCTGGTTTGTAGACAACCTCACCCCGCTTGACGTCAGCGACATGCACAAGTTCCACCTCAGGAAGAAGACGCTTGCCACAATAGCCACAAGGAGGTACAGGAAGGAGGAGACAGGCTATGCCATAGTGGAGGACGGCGTCATAGTGGAGTTCAGGGAAAAGCCAACCATCAAGCTCGAGATGGCCGAGTGCCTCGGCATATACATCCTTGACTCGAGGATACTGAGGATCATCCGTTCAAAGAAGGGACACAGGGACGTGAACCTCTCCTATGACATCCTGCAGCCGCTCTCAAAGGAGGGAAAGATCTCGGCATATGACATTGGAAGGCAGCCTTGGATTGATGTGGACTCTCCGGGCCGCGTCGAGAGAGAGAAGGAAGTTGTCGCGGCAATCATCAGGAAGATCTAGGATCAGAGTTCTTGTGTGACTCCTCGTATTTTGAGATGGCATCTGAGTGCATCAGCGTTACCGCAATGTCATCAAGCCCTTCCAGAAGGATCTTCTTCCAATGGGGCTCGATTTGGAACGTTGCCTCAAGCCCGTCAGCCCTGATGGTCTGGCCCTCAAGGTCCACCTCTATATCTGACTTGATTTCAAACAGCTTCTGAAGTATGCCCTCGTCCAGGCGGACAGGAAGTATCCCGTTTTTGAAGCAGTTGTTGTAGAAAATGTCCGCAAAGGATGTCGATATCACCACGCGGAAGCCATAGTCAAGCAGAGCCCACGCAGCATGCTCCCTGCTTGAGCCGCATCCAAAGTTGTTTCTTGCAAGCAGGATCTTTGCTCCCCTGTAGCTTGGGTCGTTTAGGACAAAGTCGCTGCGTGGTGTACCGTCCCTTTGGTACCTCCAGTCATAGAAGAGATACTGGCCAAACCCCGTCTTCTGGATCAGTTTTAGGAACTGCTTTGGGACTATCTGGTCCGTGTCAACGTTGACCTTGTCAAGCGGCATTGCTATGCTGCGGATTTTTTTAAAGGGCTCCATCTAGTTCAGATCCATCTCGCGTACGTCTACAAAGTGGCCCTCAATTGCAGCCGCAGCTGCCATCACTGGGCTGACAAGGTGTGTCCTTCCCCCCGCTCCCTGCCTCCCCTCAAAGTTGCGGTTTGACGTGCTTGCGCACCTCTCACCGGCTGCCAAGATGTCAGGGTTCATCCCAAGGCACATGCTGCAGCCCGACTCTCTCCACTCAAAACCTGCGTCCTTGAATATCCTGTCAAGCCCGAGTTCCTCTGCCTGCTTCTTTACTTGCTGTGAGCCTGGCACCACCATCGCCCGCACTCCAGGCGCTACCTTTCTACCCTTTACCACCCTTGAGGCCTCCATCAAGTCCTCAAGCCTAGAGTTTGTGCAGGATCCGATGAAGACCCTGTCAACCTTGATTTCAATAATCGGGGTGCCCGGGTTGAGTCCCATGTACTGCAATGCCTTTACGGCGGATTTTTGTTCCTCGGGATTTCCCCTCGCATATTCCTCTGGGAACGGTACAGAGGAAGTAACGTCTATGGTCATTGCCGGGTTGGTTCCCCAGCTTACCTGCGGCGCGATGTTGTCAACGTGTAATGTGAAACTCTTGTCAAACGTTGCGTTGCTGTCGGTCTTTAGGTTTTCACGCCAGTACTCGACAAGCTTCTCATAATTCTGCGGTACGTATCTCCTTCCCCTGAGATAGTCAAACGTCTTCTCGTCCGGCGCAACAAGGCCTGCCCTTGCGCCTCCCTCGATTGACATGTTACATATTGTCATCCTCTGCTCCATGCTGAGCTCCGATATGGCACCTCCCCTGTACTCAAATGTCGCCCCCGTTCCTCCTGCCGTGCCAATCTGTTTTATGATAGAGAGCATGATGTCTTTGGCGGTAACGGCGTGCGGGTTCTTCCTCTTGCCGTCCACCCTTATCTCAAAGGTCTTGGGCTTTTCCATCCATATGCACTGCGTTGCAAGAACGTGCTCGACGTCACTTGTGCCAATTCCAAACGCAAGCGCGCCAAACGCGCCGTGGGTGGAAGTATGGCTGTCGCCGCACACTATGGTGGCACCAGGCAGTGTGATGCCAAGCTCGGGGCCTATCACATGGACAATCCCCTGGTTCGGGCTGTTAATGTCAAATAGCGTGATTCCAAACTCCTTGCAGTTCCTCTCAAGGGCCTTCACCTGCATGGCCGATGTCTGGTCTACAATCGGGAGGGACCTGTTGCTAGTGGGAACGTTGTGGTCCATTGTGGCAAAGGTGAGGTCCGTCCTCCTTACCTTCCTCTTGTTCATCCTCAGCCCGTCAAAGGCCTGAGGCGAGGTAACCTCGTGCACGAGGTGCCTGTCCACATAAAGAAGCGAGCGACCGTTTCCCTCGTCCACAACCACGTGAGATTCCCAAATCTTTTCAAAGAGGGTTTTTGGCATCTAGTAACCTCCCACCAATCCGGATATAATTTTATGAGACAATTTTCCTGCCAGCTACTGCTTGTAGTTGAATAGCCCGCCTGCGGCAATTATCTTTCCGATAAGATCTGGAAACGGCTTCATCCTGTAGGTCTTGGTTTTTGTGACGTTCCTAATTTCATTTTTAGAAGTGTCTATCTCAAGCTGGTCCCCGTCGGAAATTTCCTTGTAAGTGTCCTCTTCGATTTCTATTGGCAGTAGGAATGCTCCGTCGACTGCATTCCTGTAGAAAATCCTTGCAAAGGAAACAGCCAGCACTGCCTTTACTCCCGAATATGAGAGGGCGATTGGGGCGTGTTCCCTGGAGGAGCCGCACCCAAAGTTTTTTCCTGCAACTATAAAGTCCCCGGGCTTGACCTTCTTGTGAAAGTCCTTGTCTATTCCCTCCATGGCATGCTTTGCAAGCTCGTTGTAATCGTGAATCTTGAGGTACGGTCCAGGAAGGATCACGTCAGTGTCGATGTTGTCCCTTGCATACTTTATTACGCCGCCCTTCATCTGAGATCCCTCGGGTCAGTAATCTTTCCCGTTACTGCAGACGCGGCTGCAACTTGGGGAGAGGCAAGATACGTCTTGGATTCTACGTGGCCCATCCTTCCCGGAAAGTTCCTGTTTGTTGTGCTTATGCACACCTCGTCCTTTGCAAGGACTCCCATGTGTGCGCCACAGCAGGCTCCGCAGGTGGGCGGGCCCACCATCGCTCCGGCATCCATGAAGATCTTGACCAGGCCCTCATCCATGGCCTTCCTGAATATCGATATGGCAGCAGGCAGCACCTCTGTCCTGATCTTGACTGTCCTTCCCTTGAGTATCTTGGCGGCAGCCCTGAGGTCCTCAAGCTTTGCGCCCGTACAGGATCCTATGTAGGCCTTGTCAAGCGGCGTGGACGATAGCTCCCTTGCGACTGTCACGTTCTCCGGCGAGAACGGCTTGGCAACTATTGGCTCCATCTCGGACGCCTCGTACTCGTACACCTTTGCATACTGTGCGTCGGCATCCCCGTGTACCTCTTTGTAATTTGTAGCTCCCCGCTGGGCCAGATAGTCACGTATCTTCTGGTCCGGCTCTATTATCCCACTTTTGGCTCCTGCCTCGGTGGTCATGTTGGTAAGCGTAAGCCTCTCCTCCACCGACATTTCGGAGATTCCCGCACCGCCAAACTGCATAGTTTTGTAGGCGGCACCGTCCGTTCCTATGTCGCCGATTATTTTCAATATGAGATCCTTTGCCATTACATAGTCTGGTAGCTTCCCGTTGAGCTTGAAGTAAAGTGTCTCTGGAACCTTGAACCAGATCTTGCCGTTTAGCAGGACGTATGCTACGTCTGTGTGGCCAAGGCCTGCTGCAAATGCCCCAAGTGCGCCCGTTGTGTTTGTGTGCGAGTCTCCCCCAACGTAGACCTCCCCTGGAAGCACCATTGCCTCCTCGTGCGAGAGTGTGTGGCAAATGCCATACTGCCCCATCCCGTACTTGAAGTGCCTCTTTATCCCAAAGTCCTTTGTGAACTGTGTAAGGAGGACAACGTTCTGGGCCGATATCTTGTCTGCCGCGGGCACAAAGTGGTCTTCTGCCACCCAGACTTTTTCTGGGTCATACAACTTGTCAATTCTCATGCCCGTCTTCTTCAGTTTTTCAAACACCGCGAGGACTCCTGGCCCTGAAACATCGTGAACCATTACCTTGTCTACATTTGCAAATATGACGTCATCGGGCGAAACGCTGCTCTTCCCAGATGCCCTAGCAAGTATCTTTTCTGTAATATTCAATAGAAGAAATGACTGTTTTTAGAAATTAAAACGTTTGCCGGTGTTTTTACTGCCCAAACCTTTACATGACATCCGGATTCACCAAGCATGCAGTTGGTCTCCGTACTTCTAAGGATACTTTCGTTTTTCCTTCTTGTGTCGGTTCTGCAGTGTGCTGTCTTTGCACAAGAGGAATCGGCCCCCCAGACGAGGCTCTCAAGCAGGGGGCTGGCTTATGTGAACCTCTCGACCTCCCCTGCAAGCCCCGTAGCCGGGCAGCCCACAATTATCTTGCTAGAGTTTCTTGACCCCCAGACCAAGGCCCCGCGGGGGGACATCTACTACAAGGTGATAATAAGAAATGAGACGACGCCCATCTTTGTCCTGCCTGGAGGATCCACGATTGCAGGAAAGGTTGGAATACCGTACCAGTTTGACAGCCCCGGCAGCTACCAAGTGGAGGTTTCGCTAAACGACACCGACATATCCAAGTCCACTACCGGCATGCTTGACACCGCATCATTTCCAATTTACGTTGTCAGGGCAAGCCCCCAATCTGAAAACGTGACGTCCAATTCCACCGCGCCAACCCAGCCCAGCGCAAACGTCGAGGCCCCCAATGCTGGCTGGAGCCACCTGCTGTCAGACGGCATACTTGCTGCAATTGCAATAGGCGTTGCAGCCATCATAGTGGCAAGGCGGGTTTCTTCAAAACGGAAAAGACCAGAGGCTTGACTTTTTCAGAACCCTAAATAAGAAATTCCTTCAAATGCTCAGCATGGCCCTTTCCGTGTTGCCGATAAGGTCGACTCCGAAGGAGGGGATGTTTGATCTTTTCTCAAGCCTAAGGTCTGACCTAGGGTCAAACGGAATTGTTCCGGAGACAGGCGATGTTATCGTAATTTCAAGCAAGTACGTTGCAAACTCGCAGGGAAGGATTGTGGATTACGGCAGTGTCCTGCCCTCATCGGAAGCCGAGAAAATATCGTCGAGGTTCCAGATGCGCGCTGAACTGGCAGAGATAATCCTGCGCGAGTCGGATGCAGTCTTTGGGGGAATCCCGGGATTTGTCATCACGTCTTCTGACAATATAATGGCACCAAATGCTGGAATCGACAAGTCAAACGCAAAAAAGGGCTCGGTGATTTTGTATCCAATCGATCCGTATGCCGTAGCTGAGCAGCTGAGGCGCAGCATTCTTCTAAGCTACCACGTGCATGTGGGAATCATCATTGCAGACAGCAGGCTGATGCCTGCAAGATCCGGAACTGTAGGTGTTGCAATAGCCTGCGCGGGGATGGAACCTCTGTCCGATCTCCGAGGCCACAAGGACCTTTACGGAAACCCTCTAAAAGTGACGCTTCAGGCAGTTGCCGACGACCTGGCAACCATTGCAAACTTCAAGATGGGCGAAGGCGCCGAGGCAATTCCGGCAGCCATCGTAAGGGATTCAGGCGCCAGGCTTACGGACAGGCGCATCCATGAGACAGAGATGGCAATCTCCTACCAGCAATGTGTATATGTTCGTGGACTAGCGGCGGGAATCTGATACAACCCAAGTTTTTTATATATGACAAATCGACGCGGTTTATGGTAGAATTCCTCACCCGGTATCCAAAGACCGTATCCCTACTTGATGGGATGAAGGCCATGGTAAAGGCGGACACTAACGGCGTGGAGCAGCTTACAATAGTGGTGAGAAAGAGCGTTGACGAGCTTTTGAAGATCTTTGCACACGAGGGATTCACCCATGTAAAGTTCGAGCACAAGCAGACTACCCAGATAGGCCACGGCCTTTCGCTAAAGCTGAAAAAGCCTTGGGAGATGCACGTGAGGCTGCTTGAAATGAAGAAGGGCCTAGTTGCCATACATGCCGAGGTCGAGGTATCAAGGGATTATCTGCAGCACCTATTCTGCCAGAGGACTCCCGTTTTGTACGAAATTGAGACCCTGCTAAAGAAACACCAGATAGAGTACAAGATTTGGAACGAAAGGATTAGAAAATATGTCAAGGCGGTGGTAGACAATTACAGGGTCCAGCTCAAGACTCCCAGCTTTCCGGTATTGGCTTGGAAGCCGATGGTGTTCTTCATAGGGGCCACCGGCGTTCTGTACCTTTTCAAGTACCTCCTTACCATCTGATTTCCTCCCTTAGGGCTAACTTCAATTCTTAAATGATTGGAACGCATAAAGGATACATGGCAATGTCATGGAAGGACAGTAGCCATGAGTTGAATGTTCACGATGCGGAATACCTCGGAAAGTTAGCCTGGCTATGGGGAAATCTCTTGCCGGCGCAACGATCTAGGATAGAATCATCAGTTTCCAAGGATACACTCAGGCAGGAGCACAGCAGGCACTGCATCATAGGATATGCGGTAGGGGCAGGCCTTGCAAATGTGGCACCGCGGGGAAATCCCTTCCTCGGCATGGTCCTAGGGTTTGCCAACTCGATCTTTTATGACGGGCCAAACTACGACCTTCTGCTTGGCAGGAAGGCGACAAGGGACGAGAGAAGGATACTTGACGACATCTATTATGCAAAGATAGGAAATGCCGAGCACCAGTACAGGAGGGCAAACGAGCTTGTCAGGCTCTACATCACAAGCGGCGGTGCAATGGCCCGGATCTGACATGCAAAAGCCATGGCATTGATTGAACCTTTAATTAGAAATTTTCCGGAACATAAGTGAATGAGTTCCTCCAAGCCCGCCCTTGCCCTAAAGTTCTACGGCGTCTCGCCTTGGGAGCTTGAGGTCTTGTACAGCCTGCTCCACAGCCTCTTCCGCGTCGATGAGGACAAGAGGGAGCAGCCTGACGACGACTTTACAACGATGATAGACATCGTTTTTCCCCTTGCATTCAACGAGGCATTTTTCAAGTGGTTTGGAAGGGCAAGGTGGGACAAGGCAAAGGCAATACTCAAGGAATTCAAAAGGAGGCGTGGCGGCGGAAAGACACTGAGGGTATACATCAAGTTCCTCGGCTCGCCCAGCATAAGATTCGTGCTAGACCTTGGAGACAGAAACATGTTTGATTCTGCAATAGACAAGATGGATTTTGTCTTGGAACTTCTCCCATACCACCTTGATCCGCAGAAACTCCCAAAAGACATCTCGGAGATTGCCTACATTTTTGACGACAGGAACGGGAGGTGGACTGTAAGTTACGACGCACCAGATGCGTGAGCAGGCGCAGGTAGTTTACTTTATTTCCTTTTCAAGCGGCTCGAGCATGGCACTGAGTTCGCGATATTTTTTTTCGATAAAATCAAGAGACTCTTCAAGTTTTTTTGACTTGCCGTATTTGTACCGGATTAGCTCCCTGTGCCTCCAGAAGTTTTTGCCCTCTCCTACGGCCATGGTGCTAAAGTAGTCCGGGCCCTTGAGGTTGTCTGGGAGCTTGATGCTGTGGGGAAACAGGAATTCTGCCATGAACCATTCGTCCCCGTCCGGATAGTCAGACCCAGTATCGATGTCAAAGAAGAGGTGCAACAGGTTTGACTGCATGAGGCCGTCATCCCTTATGGTTGGATGCTTCAGGCCTGACTTTTTGAAGTCTAGGTTGAGGAGGCTGGGCTCGAAATAGCCCTTGATAATTGACTTGCGGAATATCTTGTTGACCTCCTCTAAATTCAATGTAGAACTATTCTCTGTGCAACATGCTAATAACTTATATTATTTGCGCTAACGGTCATTTACAAATTTGGTCGGGTCCTAGACCTGAAGCCTGTCGAGAATTTTTGAAATGTCCGTAATGGGCCTTCCGTTGGAGGCTATCTCCTGGTATGCAGGAGGGTTCTCGAGATAGTTTGGAATCCTGTCTGCAATCCTCTCGTCGTAGGGTGCAATGATCTCGTTCTTGTAGAATATCCCGATTGGAATCTTGTCGTCCCACTCGTTTGACCTTATTATCGCCTGCGAAATCTTGGCATTTTCCTCCTCTGGCGAGTCGATGTGTACCAATGGGTCATAGCCCGTTTCTTCAAGCTTGTAGATCCTTGGCCTTGGCTTTTTGGTGATCTCGTCGAGGTGGTCCATGCCGGCAAACCAGTCCCTGGTGTTGATGTCGTTGTATGTGGGACATGGCTGGAGCACGTCAATGAACGAAAGTCCCCTGTGTTTTACCGCCGCGATTATCAGGTCCTTGAGGTGCCTTACGTCATATGCATAACCACGCGCGACAAATGTAAAGCCGCTTGAAATGGCAAGCGCTATCGGGTTTACCGACTGGTTCACGTTTGGCTCCGGCAGAGACTTTGTCTTGAGCCCAAGCTTGAGAGTCGGGGAGGCCTGGCCCTTTGTAAGTCCGTATACTGCATTGTTGAAGATTAGGTAGGTCATGTCCACGTTTCTCCTCCCTGCTGCAACAAAATGTCCCGCTCCTATTCCTAGGCCGTCACCGTCGCCCCCTGCTGCGATGACTGTCATCTCGGGGTTTGCAAGCTTGGCTCCCTGTGCAAACGGGAGGACCCTCCCGTGCAAAGTGTGCACGCCGTAGACGTTGACATAGTGCGAGGTCTTGCCCGAACATCCCACGCCGGAGAATATCGCTGCCTTGTGTCTTGGAACTTCAATCTCAGCAAGCGCCATCTGGATTGCGTTTACGATGCCAAAGTCGCCGCAGTTGTGCAGTACGGCATTCTCGCTCACATAGGAATGCACATCATCAACCTCAAGGTTGTATACCAGGCCCTCAAAGTCACGGCTCTCAATCTTTTTGACTGGAATCAGGACATAATCAGGAGTAAGAATCGATGACGGCGGCTTTCCAGCGTGATCTTTTGCATCAACCTTCTCGTCGAGTATCCTGCACAGGACAGCAAAGTCTCGATCATTTACAACCTGGACCGAGTAGGACTGCCTGTGTATCCCTTTTTTCTTTGAAACCGAGATTATTGGAACCACTGCCTGCCTCAGCAGGAGTGTCTTTAGCTGTTCAGAGAGAGTCTTTGACGTGGTCTTGAAGTTTCCTCTCCACTGCTGCGTGCTTATCCACCCGTCGCCGCGCCAGAGGCCCTTGATGAGCTGTTTCTGCTTTCGTACAGGAAGCAGCATTGCAAAGTGAGGAATCTTTTTGTTGTAGGATTTGTGCCCAAACCAGTCCATAAAGAGCCTTCCAAGCGGGGCGGAGTTGAACGATATCGTAGTTGCGTTCCTCTTGTTCCTCCTTGTCCCGTATAATCCAAATGTTTTCAGCATGATACTTTCAACATCATTTAGAAATTCGACCTCTTTGGAATTGAACGTGAAATGCACTGTCCTGTTATGCACATATCCCTCTGCGATATAGTATCCCATCAGCCTGAGGAAATCATCATCAAGCGGAATCTTGCCCGGCAGTGGCTTGCTTACAGTGTCTTTTTCCTCTAGTCCGTAATCGGCCTCAACGTATTTTCTGTCTACCTCCTCTTTTTGGATAGGGTATACCACATAGTCTTTTTCCCTTACCTGGTCTGCACGCGTCCATACTGCATCAAGTTTTTTGTTGTGCAGTTTCGGGTGCTCACGCCTTACTATGAGTACCGGATGCTCCTCCGTTAGCAGCGTGGTTCCAAAGCACTTTGTTATGATCTTGAATAGTTTTCCCCGGTGGATGTGCGTCATTACCTCCGTTACCTTGTGGTAAAGGCCGTCGCCCCCAAGGACCCTCTCGCCCACGCCGACCATCTGTATCTGTTTTACAGACGGGTTGCACTGGATTATGGTATCAGGAAGGACACATCCAGGGCACCAGTCATTGTGCACCTCTGTCTTGTAATCTGACATGTTAGACACCATATGATAACACCTGTCTTTTCTCTGCCTTGCCGTCAATTATCTTTTTAATGGAATCGTACAGTTCGCTGCAAGTCATTGCCCTTCCGGTGTACTTTACTACATAATAGTCAACCTTCCTGTCCAGGTTCTCATTGAGCAGCTTTCCAAGCTGTGCAGAATGGTTTGCCTCCACGTCGATTATCGTCTTTGCGCCCTTTAGCAACGACTTGACGTGCTCGGCCGGGAAGGGGTTGAGGAGCTTTACCTGTATGAAACCTACGCTGTAGTTGTTCCTTTTTAGCATTGCAATTGCGTCAAGGATTGGGCCCTTTGTCGAGCCCCAGCTTACTATGGTAAATTCTGAAATACCGTGGTTTACTGCCTGGTCTTCCTTTGGTATCGTGTCCAGCGCGACCTCTAGCTTTTTTGCGCGCTTGTCCATCTTGTATATCCTGTTTTCCGGGTCCTCCGATATGTGGCCCTCCACATCGCTCTCGTCTCCGGTGTTCCAGAAGATCCCGTTTTCGAGCCCTAGGTGCGACCTCGGCGATATGCCGTCTGGGGACGGGCTGAATCGCTTGTAGTCCCCCTCGATTTTTTCAAGGAGTTTTCCGCGCTGAATTGTTATCTTTTTTGTATCAAACCTTTTCACGGTCGCAACGGTGCTTGCGATGAACTTGTCCATCATGTGAATCACTGGCATCTGATAGGTATCGGCAAAGTTGAAGCACCTGGCCGTATCGTAAAAGCCCTCCTCGATGTCTCCTGATGCATAGACGATCCTTGGAAAGTCGCCATGGCCGGCATAGATTGCAAAGAGCAGGTCGTCCTGCCCGTGCCTTGTAGGGAGTCCAGTGGACGGGCCGCTCCTCTGGTATAGCGTAACTACCACCGGGACCTCGTTTATGCCTGCCCAGCCAAGCGCTTCTGCCATTAATGAAAATCCAGGTCCTGATGTGCTAGTAGCTGCCCTTGCGCCAGTAAGCGCGGCGCCAATCATCATACCTATTGCGGAGATCTCATCCTCCGTCTGTACAATTATTGTCGAGCCGGGCCTTGTATTCTCGACGTCAAAAGTCTCGTTTGATTCCAGGAAGACGCTCTCGTCAGACGCTGGGGTGATTGGATAGTATGACTGGAACCTGCAGCCTGCCGCCATCTTGCCAAGGCCTGTTGACTGGAACCCTTGGACAAGTATCGTCCCGGGCTCCTTCTGGATTGTTTTCAGCTGGTGCTTGAACTTCTGGTACTTGGCGGCCGCAAAGTTGTACGCATAGTTTGCAGCATGCTTGTTCATCTCCGCAATCTTGGGCTTGCTTGCAAACACGCCTTCCACCGCCTTGAGGAGGGTCTCCGGCGGGAGACCGAGCAGGCCGATGGAAACAGAAACCGAGAGAACGTTTAGCATCCTGAACATCCCGCGCAATGCGGGGTTCTGCGTCTCTTCTGCAAGAGTTGACAGAATCGTCTTAAATGAAACTGGGTATAGTGTAACGCCCCTTTCCTTTGCGGCCTCGAGCACCCCCTTAACTGTGGGCGGCTTGTTTTTTGAAAGGAGGTATTTTTCAAGCCTTGCCTTGAACGGCTTGTCAAGCGTCGGCACCTCGTCTGCCTTTACGTTTTCTAGGTCGGACTCGTAAACTATTGCTCCGTCTCCGAAAACGTCGTCGGCATGACGGAAGATGGTCTCCGCGTCAAATGCTGCAAGCATAGAGATCCCCGTTACGTTTGACCTGATTTCACCGTCGGACACCCTGACGCCAAAGTAGCTGTGCTCTCCCTTGATGTTTGAATAATACTCCCTTTTTCCAAAAACTTTCAGGCCGCATCCTGCACAGGCCCCGGCAAAAATGTTTGCGGCGGATTCGACGCCTCCCCCCTGCGGGCCGCCGATGACCCACGTTAAATCTATCGAGGCCATGTTGAACCTAGACTCTCGTCGAATATTAATAATGCCATTGTTATCGATTTGCTCCTCTAACCGCCGGTGGCTGCATCAAAGAGGGCGCACTCACACTTGTCCCTCTCGCCGCAATATGGGCACACGCAGACGCATTTTTCAATGGGGTTTCTGCATTGAACACAAACTGCAAACTCTTCTTTGTGTTTCAATTTGATATAACTAGGGCGAGTTATTATAAATGAGTTGTTGTAACGAGATTTTGGGAGCTTTTACAAGTGAAAATTCTTCTTACCCGGCGTTTGCATGACTTTGCAATCAAGGAATTAAAGAAAAGGTACGACGTCGAGGTCCACACGGGCAGTATCCCCATGCCGAAAAAACAGATAATCAAAAGGATAAGGGACAAGGATGGCCTGATCTGTTACCCATACGACAGGATTGATGCAGACATAATTAGCGCCGGGAAGAAGCTCAGGGCAATCTCCACCTTCAGCGTAGGGTACGACCACATCGACACCAAGGCTGCCTCAAGGCGCGGCATTGTCGTAAGCTACACACCAGAGGTCCTCACCGCTGCCACGGCAGACCTCACCATTGCACTCATGCTTGACATCTTCAGAAGGGTGGGAGAGGGCGATGCCCTAATCCGCAATGGACGATGGGTAACCATCCTTGGGCCGTACGAGTTTCTGGGCTCAGATCTTTCTGGCAAGACCCTTGGGATATTCGGAATGGGAAGGATAGGCCAAGCAGTTGCAAAAAGGGCTCGCGCCTTTGACATGAAGATAGTCTACCATGGCAGGAGGCGGATGCCCCCAGGACGGGAACGCAGCCTCAAAGCAAGGCATGTGTCCCTTGAGGAACTTTTCCGGAGGAGTGACGTTGTAAGCATACATGCGCCTCACACTCCCCAGACCCACGAGATCGTGAACTTGAAGCTGCTGAAAAAAATGAAGAAGACAGCCTTCCTTGTGAATACGGCCCGGGGCAGGATAATAAACGAAAAAGACTTGGCAGACGCGCTAAAGAAACGGATTATTGCTGGCGCGGCGTTGGACGTATTCCAAAGCGAGCCCATTGGCCCTGACAACCCCCTGGCAAGACTTTGCAATGTCGTGATAACGCCGCACATTGGGAGCGCCACGGAGGAAACCCGGAGGAAGATGGCCGAAATCGCGGTGAAAAATCTCGTGCTGTCCCTTTCGGGAAGGAAGCCCATATTCCAGGTCAGAGCTGGATGAGGTCGTCTGGGTCTATCTTTATGCACGCCGTTCCAACCGGCTTGACGCCTTCAAAGTGGATGGACCCCTGAGGAACCTTACCCTCCTTCTGGAGCAATTCCAGCTTTGCCCCGAAGATTTTTTTGTGAGTGTCGCATGCAACGCCCACCATGTACTCGCCATCGCTTGACTTGATCGAGATTACAAATTCAGGCGGCATCTGGCAGTCCTTTCCATTTTCTCGCATCGAGCACCGTTCCGGAAGCACAGTCTCGATTCACCGTTAAACAATATTAAGTTTGGTCGGCAGTTGGGCGTTCCTATAAGGTTAATGTCATCACATTTTTAACCGTATTTTCAAACTTTTCCGCAAGAAAGTTAAAGATCTCGTTTTCCCCGTTTTCAGTGCCGGAGCAGTTGCCGCAGCGGCAGAACAAAATTTTTGCATCATCATCCACTTCGCCGATTTGTTTTCCGCAGGTTGCGCAATTGACCTGCCTCTTGTCATAAATGTTCATTTAATCAGTACCTTGGATTTTTCGTATTAAACGGGTGACATGATTATCATGGATGAGATTCGCAATTGCAAAAAAATGCAAAAGTAGCGATGTGCTTGCACGTTATCAGCCGAGGAAATTCGGTACCGTGTTTATATCAAAACATGAGCAATTTGAGCCATGAATGGAGTTAATTCCCAGAAAATAGGGCACATGGACGTTGGAATTTTTTGGAAGCGCAACGCGCCTGTGCTCAGAGAGCTCGGGCACAAACGCATGCCACCGAAGGCCAGGCTCGTGTACAAGGACGTTTCCACAAGGCATGACAAGTCGCACGGGACCTACCTGACCCAGTATGACCTTGTGAATTTCTATGACAACAGGAAGAACCTTCTGAAGATATCTGTCGAGTTCGGCGAGGACATGTCCATCCGTAAGGAGGAGATTTCGGTTGGAAATGACCTTTTGGGTGCAATAAAGACAACCATCGAGGGCATGAGGGTTACGAGCCCCGGCCACATCAGGTGGCTGCAAAACATGACAGAACGCATGGTGGCTGGTGACTCGCTGCGATGACGGCAGTTGAAAAGCAGGTGACCCTTAGTGACAAGGAGATTAGGACGCTGGTAGAGATCCTCAAGTTTGCAGAGGGAGCATGCCCGGTCGAGAGCATAAACCAAGACTTTGCCATCGATGCGGAGAAGATAGAGGCCCTCATTGCCAAACTAGAGCGGGTTTGATGGGTGAGTGGTAAGCCATTGTCGATGCACCGGTAGCTGGAAGGCCAAGGAGGATCTGCAAGAGATGCAAGACGGAGTATGATGAAGAAAACGGCTATCCCGTCTGCAACTACTGCCTAGAGCATCTTGACAACTGGGAGTAGGCCTTCTGGTTTTTGAAAATTGGGGGAGTTTGCCTTCAGACGCGTCAGCCTGAAAGCATCTTTACTATCTGTCCGTCCTGGTCCAGCGCGGACCTGAACGACTGTAACGGCGTTACCTTCCACTTTACCATCCCCCAGAACGGGATTGCCTTGAGCATCTTTGCCAGATCCTCGTTGGACTGGGCGTCGATGATAAACGCGCCGGCCCTCTGCCCTGCCAAGAGCCCTCCCTTAATCTTGTTTTCCGACTCGAGTTTTATCAGGTGCTCGTAGCTTGGGATCACGATATGGCTGATGTAGTCGGGCACGTCCTTCATCGGTATCAGGCCGTCTATGTTTTCTGCCTCGATTAGGTACTGCATGATAAGTTATCTCGTCAAAATTAGATAAGATTTGCTGGCTAAATTGTGGAAATAACATCCAGCACATCAGGGTATGAATTTTTTGCTTTTTGATACGCTTTCAAAAAGGCACTTTTCGGAGCAGTGCGTAGCCTTTGGGTCATCAAGTGACTTGCCGCAGTTATCGCACTTGTTTTTCAACCTTGTTAGGTCTTCCTGTCGATTTTTAAAACCGTTTTGTCATTATCAGGCTTGATAATTACTGGGCACTTTAAGTATCAAGGGGCCCAGATATCACAAGAAGGGGACCTACCAAAGCCGCTAGCAAATTGCTATCAGGCATCCAATCCCCTTCAAAAAATTTCATTCTATCAGGTCTAAATATCGGGTCCCCAAGTTATATGGAAAGTTGGATGAAGGGAATCCATATGTTGGGAGCATGTGAATACAATCCCAAAAAGGCGCGGGAATACCAACTCGAGTCAACTGGGAGCATGAAGATAGAGATCCTGCGCCTTGCAGGCGTAGGGATAATTGCATTGCTTGTTGCGTGGCTTCAAGTCTTGCAGCCTGACTGGCTTGCAAAGGCAGTAATAATCATAGCCGTAGGAATTGGAGGCTATCCCCTCTTCAGGGAGTCTGCACATGCGCTCAGGAAGTGGCGTGTAAACATGGAGCTCTCCATGGTAGTTGCAATCATCGCATCTCTTGCCCTTTTGCAGTTTCTTCCTGCAATAGTTGTCACGTTTTTTGCCTTGGTGTCCGAATTCGTGGAGGGTTTGATAGTAAGCACGGGAAGGAAAAACATAGAGAGCCTCTACAGGCTTGCGCCAAGGATGGCAATAGTCAAGGACAGGGCAGGCCATACGTTCTCCACTGAGATCGAGAAGGTGGCAGTCGGCGACGTGATAATAGCACGGGAGGGCGACATCATCCCCGTTGACGGTGTCATACTTGCGGGAGCATCTGCTGTGGACCAGTCAAGCATCACTGGTGAAAGTATCCCGGTTGACAAGAAGAAGGGCGACCGCGTATTTGCGGGGACGCTGAACCTTACCCATCAGGTTGAGATACTTGCAGAGAAGAAATCCTCGGAAACTACATTTGCCAAGATAATCCACCTAGTTGAAGAGGCGGAAGCGTCAAAGGCGCCCATCCAGAAACTGACCGACAAGATGGCGGCACGGCTCATCCAGTTTGCCATCGGACTTTCTGTCATAACCTACATTGTGACCCAAAACGTAGTGTCCACGCTTTCAGTCATAGTGGTTGCCGGGGCCTGCGGCCTTGCGGTAGGAACACCCATAGCTCTGCTTGCCACGACTGGCAAGTTTTCAAGGCATGGCATTGTCACAAAAGGAGGGCTTCAGATCGAGAATCTCAGCCATGCTGGCACCATAGTCTTTGACAAGACAGGCACACTCACGCATGGCGAGCTTGAGGTAACCCAGGTAGTATCGATCGGATCAACAAGCCCCAAGAAGATATTGGAGTATGCTGCGATGGTGGAGAAAAACGTAAACCACCCGATTGCAACTGCCATCTCGGAAAAGGCAATGGCTGAAGGGATAGCTGTCATGGCTGCAAGCTCCCGCGCTTCTGACGTGGGCTTGGTTGGGAGGGGCATACTTGGCACCTATGGCAGTTTGAGGATTGGGGTGGGAAACCTAGAGTTTGCGCAGAACGAGGTTTCAGACCAGAGGATCAAGGAAAGGTTGAGGGGGAGGAGCGATTCGTTCAAGTTTCTTATCAACGAACAAAAGGACGCATCGGGCCGCACGGTTCAGGTAGTACGGCAGTCCGAGGTTGACCTGTTTGATTTTGCACTCACTACAATTTTCGTCACGGTAAACAGGCAGCTTGAGGGCGCCATATTCTTGGAGGACTCGCTAAGGCCCGACGCTAGGAAGGCAGTAGACGAGCTAAAGTCGATGGGAATAAGGGTGGTTATGCTTACCGGCGACAACAAGAGAATTGCAAAGAGGATATCTGACGACGTGGGAATTGACGAGTTTGGTGCAGAGCTGCTTCCCGACGACAAGGTCGCAAGAATAGATGAGATTGTAAGGAAGAGTCCTCCCGGAAAGACCGTTGTAATGGTAGGCGACGGCGTCAATGACGCCCCGGCACTTGCCAAGGCAAATGTCGGCATTGCGATGGGAAAGACCGGAACGGATGTTGCAATAGAGACTGCGGACGTTGTCCTGATGACTGAGGACCTGATGAAGATCCCATACCTGATTAAAAGGTCCAGAGGCTCCATCTTTGTAGTCAGGCAGAACTTCTTTGGCACACTCTCTGTAGACGGCATAGGGTTTGTGCTTGCATTCACAGGGCACATCAATCCACTCCTTGCAGCGCTCATCCACGTCTCGTCAGAACTTGTGTTCATGGTGAACTCTGCAAGGCTGATCTTTGAGAAAAATTCCTGATTTATCT
>DATFCV010000030.1:0-2590 GCA_035252645.1 Nitrosotalea sp.
CCTACTGTGAGAAAAGCAGGGGTCTTGCACCGGTGCAGGAAATTAAGGAAATTTTTCAGGTCAAGGGACGCATTTGGCCTCGACTCGCTGATAATGATTGTATCCGCTATAGTGATAATCGGGATAATGGTGGGAATCACCAGGGCGTTTAACGGGGAGCTGGAGGCGTCATATGTCTCGCTTACTACGACCATGCCGCGGTTTGACCCGACTGGGGCATACAATGCCACCGCGGGGCCACCTGCCGTCCAGTACACCGAGACTGCGCTGCTCTCGGCATACGAGTCCCTGAGGGCCGGAACCATCTGGGCCCTTGGGGCGCTCCTTGCAATTGCAGGCGCGCTCTTTGCACTCGAGCAGGTCGAGCTGGTACCGGCTTCAACCGCGTTTTCAATCATATCGAAAGGAACGATCTACTTTGTCCTGCTCTTTGGGCTGCCGCCGCTGTGGGACCTTTACGCCTCTGCAGTCGAGGCAGGATCGCGCCAGATGCTTGGGACTGGGCCCAACGGCACGGCGCCGCTCCCTGTCGTACGCGTCTTTGAGACCATAAACGGGATGGGGATATCGCACGGCCAGGTGCCAAAGGTGGACAACTCCGTCCTTGACAACCTGATTCAGCTGTTCAACGGGTCGTACATGCTCTCAAACTTTGAAGACACCGGCAAGGCATTCATCCTTGGGCTCATAGGGGGCCTGATTGCGCTTGGGGCATCGTTTCTTACCTACATGTTCTCTGCAATAAGGCAGGTATTGACAGCCGTGCTGCTTGCAGGCCTGCCAGTAATTTTGCTGCTCTCGCTTGTCCCGTGGTTCCACGCGATAACCCGGAGGCTCCTTGACACGCTCTTTGGGCTGTCGATAGTTCCGATATTTTCAAGCCTTGTGATGGTGACAGGCGCTGCCTACCTTGCAACTATTTCCTCGCACCCTGTCGAGGAGCAGTGGTTTGCATCGGTTGCCGTACTGGTGCTTGCAACGTTTGTTCCGACGCTTCTTGTACCGCTTTTAGGCTCGCTTTTCAGCTCGGTGACGTCCATGGTGACGCAGGGAATTGGCTATGGGGGCATGATGGCTACCCTTGCCGCAAGGACGGGACAGGGCATGGCGTCTGGTGCAGCAGGGGCTGCCCAGGCTGTGAGCCAGCAGGGGCTTGACTATGGGATTCCATATTCGGGCCTCAGGGCTGCCAAGGCTGGCATTATTGGCGGGCTCAAGGGGGGAATGGGTGGCGGCATTGCGGGGACGGCAGGCGCAGGCTCGCAGATATTGAGGAAGCTTGGAGCAGGCGAGCTTGCAGGCGAGGTTAAAAACGCGGGGATTGGGGTGGGAAGGAGGTTTCATGAGGCGGCTGTGCAGGCAGGATACGACGTGATACAGCCTCAGGTGGACTGGTCACTGACTAGAAACTCGTCTGCGTTATTGACCAAGCTTGCAGCAGAGCCAGTTCCTCCAGAAAAGAAAGAGGCCTCGCTAAAGGTGGGAAGGAACCTTTTGGCTCTTGCAACCGAGTCCCGCGCGTCAAAAAACTATTCGGGGATAACCAACCATCCATACTTTAGGTCGGTGCCGGTAAGTGACAAGGAAACGTTTGGAAGGGCGATTGCCTCTACGATTGAAGCTCATGGCAAGGATCCTGACAAGCTTGCAAACATGGCATACAACTTGGAAAAGATGGGAGGGCTCAACGACGAGAATCTGAAGGAGTTTATTCGAAGCAACAGCGAAAGCGACAATTCCCATTCTGGCGATAAATCCAGGGCATATGAGCATTATGGGCGTTAGACGTACGGGTTTTATCAAAGGACTAGGAAAGATTCAGCACATCACGTCTATTGTGATGTCTGAGACTCAATGGTAAATTTCTAGAATTAATTTCTCGTCTTTTTTGGCATCTTCTTCTATTGATTCAAGAACAAGCTCGATGGCCTCAACCATGTTTTTCTTCAAATCCTCGATTGTTTCTCCTTCGCTTATGGCCCCGGGCAATTCCAAGCACTGGCCGCTATAGCCGCCCTCGGGAGCTTTTCGAATACGTACTGTAAACTTTCTTGTTTCTGCCATGATGTGTTGTATCTCAGGCTGTGTTTTAGTTGTTTGCAGTCTGTGACTGGAGTTCTCTTTCCTTGCTGTATTCGAATTTTTCTCTTGCAACGATTGCAACAAACTGGTAAAGAGTATATCCGTCTTTTTTGAATTTCGGCTCAAGAGGCTTGCACATTCGCCTGTCCATTTCCAGAGTCCTTGCTGAGAATCTATCATAATCCCGAAATACACCGACAAGCATCTCGGCTTCCTTGTCAGTCATGTCCCCATACCTCCACTTGAGAAATCCGGGCAGGTCTGCAAAGTCCTTGTATGTCAGGTTCTCAAAGTCGGTCACCAAAAGATATGGATTGACATGAGGCGATCCAACTTTTGCAGTCTTGACATATTCGGCAAGGTATGTGGACCTCTCCGGTTTTAAAAATTTCATTATATCCTCCCAGTTCTTCTCAAACCAGCGCGCCTCTGACTGCGAGTGCGCCTCCTGGTCAAACTGGATGTCTTGCTTATTGACGGATCTTCCACCAGCAGACAGGACGGTATC
>DATFCV010000031.1:0-9350 GCA_035252645.1 Nitrosotalea sp.
GGCGTCACGCCAGCGTATCCTGTGGCAGGAGACATCCAGATGGACATGCTTCCTGTGAGGGCTGCAGGGACTGTTACACATCCGGTTGCCTACGTTGACAACAACTCGACAGGCCCGGTCTACGGCACGGTCTCGCTTGTATCTGACGGCAAGGTGGTCTACACATCACCCGGAGTGCTCTTTGGTACCGGACAGACACAGGTCGTGCTTGACTGGAAGGTGCCTACAACAGAGGGCACAAGGGACTACCAGGTCCATGCGGTTGCAAACATTTACGGCAAGTCGTTTGGTACCGGGATAGGACCACTGACGACATTCCAGTCAGTCCAGACGGTCGCACTATCAAGCTCTGCTGGCCTGAACTCGATAAGCCAGAGCAACCAGACCGTTGCAAACCCCGCAGTGCTCTACTCGTCGTTTAAGAACGACGGAACAATGAGGTTCCAAGTCACAGCGCCGGACGGTACATGTGTGATAGGGGGCTCTGACAAGTGCCTTGTGACAAAATCGACCTTTGGCCTGAGGGGCAACTTTAAGATTGTAACCGTTGGCGACCAGACGTATCTAGTAAGGTACTCTGGACCTGACAGCCCGCTTGAGCGATTCTCGATTACATCGACCGATCCAATTGTAGGCAAGTGGAACGTCCAGATTGTATCGCAGGAAAGCCTAGTCCCGCAGGCCGAAGCTGCAAACGACGTCTTCCTAAAAGTCAAGTACACAGAGGCCAGCATGACGCCGGTGACACTGGACTCGCGGTAGGTCTACGGGAACGCTACCGACCTTGCGATGTATTCGTCAAGGTCAGCCGTCTTGATCCTTTCCTGGGCCATCGAGTCCCGCATGCGGACAGTCACGGTCTCGTCCTGCAAAGTCTGGTGGTCGACGGTAATGGCAAAGGGCGCGCCCACCTCGTCAAGCCTTCGGTAGCGCCTGCCTATTGCGCCCGAGTGGTCAAGGAACGCGTCAAATTTCGTGCGGATCCTTGAGAAGATCTCCTCGGTCTTTTCTGCCAAGCCGTCCTTCTTTACAAGTGATAAAACCCCGACATGGACCGGTGCAAGGTAGGGTTTGAGCGAAAGCACGACCCTCTCGTTTTCCTTGTCCTCGCGGAAGCTGTGCTCAAGTATTGTATACAGGCTCCTGTCTATGCCCATCGAGAGCTCAAAGACGTGCGGAAGCACCTTGACGTTCTCGTCAAGCACCTCGAACTTTTCCTTGCTGACCTTCATGTGGCTTGTAAGGTCATAGTCGGACCTGTAGTTGCACGCGACAAGCTCAAGCCAGCCCGTAGCCGTCTCCACCTCGAAGTCAAAAGCAACAGAGGCATAGAACGCCTTTTCCTTGTCGCCAAGCTTGCGAAACCTGGACCTCCCGGTGTCAATCCCCGTCTTTTTGTAGAATTCTGCAAGAAGACCGAGGTAGTAGGCAACCAGCTTGTTTGGCACGGTCTTGGACTCGTATGCCTCCCTGCACGTCATGGGCTTTATGGTGTCGTCAACCATGATATTGAGTACCGTGTTCTCAACCTCGGAGAACCTCTCAATGTCATCAAGGGTGTTGGGGTTGCAAAAGACCTCTATCTCGGCCTGGTAAAACTCCCTGAGCCTTAGCAGCGACTGGCGCGGCGAGATCTCGTTGCGGAACGACTTGCCTATCTGCGCAACCCCGATGGGGAGCCTTCCCCGCATTGTCTTGTAAAGCCTTGGGAAATCTACAAAAATGGACTGGCAGGTCTCAGGCCTGAGGTATGCCGCCTCGTCCTGGGGCCCGATGCCGACCCGGAACATCATGTTGAACTTTTTTGCAGAGTCAAGGTCGCCCTTGCACCTCTGGCACTTGATTCCCCTTTCGGATATCACCCTGTCAAACTCCGGCAGGTCCGCGCTTTCAGGAATCACAACCGTTGAAACCTCAAAAATCATCTTGTCTGCGCGGAATATCGACCCGCACTTTTTGCACTTTACGACAGGGTCTGCAAACGATGCAAGGTGGCCCGATGCCACAAACACAGACTGGGACATTATCTGTGACCCGTCTATCTCCCACATCCTGTCGCGCCTTACAAGCTCCCTTCTCCAAAGCTCGATGAACTTGTTCTTGAGGCTGACGCCGGAGGGCCCGTACTCCCAGAAACCGGCAGGGGCATCGGAATAAATCTCGCAGCTTGGAAAGTAAAATCCCCTCTCAAGCGCAAGCTGGATTATTGTCTCATAGTCCATTTCAAATCACCTAGGCGTATCATCAGGCAAGTTCCTTAACTTTTTTAAGGTTACCAAGGTCGTCGCGCCTCTCGTCGATCGGGGTCTCAAGTATTATCGGGATCTTCTTGGAGTTTATGGCGTGTATGACGTGCGCAAGTCCCTTCTCCCCGATGTGCCCAAGCCCGATGTGCTCGTGCCTGTCAATGTTGCAACCAATCTCCCCCTTGGAGTCGTTGAGGTGCAGTATCTTTAGGTTCTCAAACCCGACAGACTTGTTGAACTTGTCAAGGGTCTCGCCTGCTGCCTTGTCCGTCCTCAGGTCGTAGCCTGCCGCAAAGGCGTGGCACGTGTCAAGGCACACTCCAAAACGCTTTGCGGGTTTTAGCTGCTCCAGAATCGACGCAAGCTGGTCAAAGTCCGAGCCCACGCTGTTCTTCTGGCCCGCGGTGTTCTCAAGAAGTATTGTCACGTCCTCGCCCGTGCCGTCTGCTGCTTTAGTGAACGCCTTGACAAGCTTTTCCATCCCCTTCTTGTCGCCCGCGCCCTTGTGGCTGCCAAGGTGCGCAACGATGTACGGTATGCCAAGCTTGCTGCAGCGCTTTATCTCGTCAATGAGCGAGCCCAGCGACCTTGCAAACGGGTCGTCCTCGGGAGACGAAAGGTTTGGAAGGTATGGCATGTGTGCAACTGTAGCAAACCTGTCGATATCGGACGCATCAAGCTTCTTGCGGAAGTTGGCAACGTCTGAAGAGGCCAGAGGCTTTGCGGCCCAGCCGCGCGGATTGCGTGTGAAAATCTGAAATGCGGTGCAGCCCATCGCGACGGCGTTGTCAACCGCCCTGTCGATGGATCCTGAGATGGAAACGTGCATCCCAACCTGCATGGTGGTCTCTTGAAACGGGCATAATTTAAACTCGGCTACGAAAACCCAAGCTTCCTCCTGCCGCATGAGTGGGGACAGAATCAAATTTTTATTGTCAGCATGGGCAAGAGATGCGTGTTACAGCCCGGCATCATGGACCTTGCCAAGTATCCCTTCCTTGCGGAGGCGGGTGCATACCTTAGGGACAAGGGATTCAACCTCGAGCAGCTTGGCCACCCCGACTGGGCGCCGCTTGTAGAAAAGGCGTACGGCAGGATAGTTGTTGCCTCCTCGGGCCAGATCTACGGCACCGAGTCAGAAAGGCTCGAGAACCCCGACATGGAGATTCTCTCGTTTATAGTGGCAGTCATACTTCTCAAGGCGGCAGGGATACAGACGCTTACGCGGAGGTTCTCGCTTGCAGAGGCAAGGCGAGCCGAGAGGTACCTCCAGCAGGACCTCGGGCCCAGCAGGAAGAACCTCGAACTTCCGCTCAAGATAATCCAGGAGCTCTTCGGAGTCCAAGTATCAGTCGAGAACGACGAGTTTGTAATCAAGGCCCCAGACTATCTGCAGAGGGCCGTCCACTTTCACGAAAAGGAGTGGAAGCTGGTCAACAGGAGGGTGAGTGCGGGCCTTGTACACCTCACCGCGCACGAGACCGTGAGGCTCATCCGCACCGAGCTTGGCCAGTACATTGCCTCGAGGATCCAGTCCATCTCGCTTCCGCCAATCCCTGACACCTTCAAGTCAAGGGTGCAGGACCTGGTATCGCTTGCATCAAGGTTCTCCGACGCGGTCGTGGTCTCGTCAGACTATCCCCCCTGCGTCAAGCACGCAATCGAGGTGCTCGAAAAGGGCGAGAACCTGCCCCACTCGGGAAGGTTTCTGCTTGCCACGTTCCTTCTGGCAAGGGGCCAGACGACAGACCAGATAGCGCCGCTCTTCAAAAACGCGCCTGACTACAACGAGAGGATTACGCGGTACCAGCTTGAGCACATCTCCGGCGCATCGGGGAGGGGGACGAAATACTCCTGCCCGTCATGCGACAAGCTCCGCAGCGAGAACCTGTGCTTTGCGATACCCGAGTGCGACGGGATAATAAACCCAATCCAGTTTGGAAAGAAGAGGGGAAGGGCAAATGCTTGAAAAGGACGCAAGCCTTGTGGAGGGCGCAATCAAGGAATATTATTTCAACCACCACTCGCTCATCCCGGTCCCTCAGAAAATATCCGAGCGCGAATTTGGATACCAGAAGATAAACGGAGGCATGACAAGGCACATCGCTATACGGGACATCAAGGACCTGCACCTGCTGCTTATGCGGGAGACGCCCTCCGACGTTTACTGCTCAAACGCGTACTACTCGTTTCCCGCCATGCCAATGTCAGAGAAGGACTGGAAGGGAGCGGACCTCATATTTGATATCGACGCAAAGGACCTGGGCCTCCCCTGCAGGGAGTCCCACTCGGTCTCAAGGTGCGGTACATGCGGCGCGGCATCCGCGGGAAAGACACCAGCATGCCCAAGCTGCGGCTCTTCCAAGTCTGAAACCGTGTCGGTCACATGCAAGGACTGCATCGAAGAGTCAAAAAAAGAGGTCAAGAAGCTCTGCAACATACTTGTCGACGACCTCGGGATTGACCGCGACGCCATCGAGGTCTACTTTTCTGGAAACGAGGGGTTCCATGTAAAGATAGCAAACACAAGCTACGAGAAGCTCGGCTCGCAGGAGAGGGCCGACCTTGTAGACTATGTCATGTTCAACGGTGCAATCCCTGAGACGTTTGGGATGAGGAGGCAGAACGCCTCCAGGTCGACGCTCCCGGAATTTGGCGAGCCCGGCTGGAGGGGAAGGGTGGCAAGGGACCTGTACGGCTCAAAATCCAAGGCCCCCAAGGCCTCGCGCCAGGTGCTCCTTGAGGGCTATGCGGGGTTCCAGTCAAGGCTCGAGTCGATGCGCAGGACGATAGGCGCAAGGGTGGACCCGAAGGTTACGATGGACGTGCACAGGATCTTCCGGCTTGAGGGCACGATAAACTCCAAGTCCGGCATGACAAAGGCCAAGTGCGAAGACATCGACTCGTTTGACCCGTTCACAGACGCATGCCTCCTTGGCGAGGAGAAGGTCGAGGTAATGGCAACATGCCCCGTCCCATTTAGGCTGAAGAACAAAAAGTGGGGCCCGTACGCAGGCGAGAAAGTCTTGGTGCCAAAGTATGCCGCAGTCTACATGATCTGCAAGGGGCTTGCAGCGGCCCCATGAGAAACCGCCCTTCACTTATTAAGAGACGCGGCAGAACCCGTGGGTGGGTAAGACATTAATTTGACGCAAAGGGAGGTATCGTGATTTTGTACAGCTCTTCGACCCAGGCAGGCCCACCCCCGCGTGACGCGTCACGCTACATCAAGATCGGAATCGCTGCGATAATCGGCATTGTAATTTTCGTGATGGGAAGCAACCAGGCCGTAGTCTTGTACATGAACTTCCAGGAGTTTGGCACCCTCTTTACCAAGCCGCTCTACTTTTCACTGGTATCGGCACTTGTCCTCTCCTCGATTGCTCTTATCAGGGTCAACATAAGGAACCGATCCTCGATATCGTGGTATTCAATCCACACAGTCCTCACCCTTTTCAAAAAGGGAACCTACGCCCAGGCCGAGTCCATCCCGTCGTTTAAGGACTACCGCCTCTCGATTCCGAACTTTGTCATATGGCAGATTACAAAGGTGCTGCTCTTTGGCGCCTTCTTTACAAACCTGATCTTCGGCTTTGCAGTCATATACCTAATCCAGGGCAACGACCTTGGCATCAACAGCGTCTGGAACATCTTCTCGCTCCCGTTTACAACCCCGCCTGCAGACCCAGCCTACGCCCAGGGCCAGGTGGTCCCGATGATACCTGCCCTTACGATACTTGTCCCGCCGCTGCTTGCGGTGGTGGGGCTGAGGCTTGTACTGTACGTGGGACTGCACAATATCGTCAGGATAATTGTATCCTACATCCAGGACGCATCAAAAGGCAAGCCCAAGTTCCTTGACTATGTCTCCTCAGTCGAGGGAATAATCGGCATCGGGGTCATCTGGGCCGGAGTCAACATGTTCTTCACCGACCAGATAGACTACAACACAAAATACCAAATAGCAGGAACCTTTGCGGCAGGCTTTGCGCTCTGCGCGTTCTACTTTATCGACAAGTTCAAGTCGCGGGTGATAATGCACCCCTCAAAGCGGGACGTCTACATCAGGATAGGCACGGTAATACTCATTGCAATAATCGCGGGCTCGATAATGGCAGTCAACAACAGCATCGCAGACGCAAGGAAGATAGAGTACCTCGGCCCCTACAAGGCGCAGCAGATAGGGGTGAACAGGTACCTGGGCCAGCTTGACCAGATATCAGTCGTGCCACATACCGTCAAGATCTCCCCCGTCCCCCCCGACCAGATATCAAGCTATGTTGCCGCAAACAACGACGTGCTCAACAAGGTGAGGGTGTGGGACCTCGAGGCCGCGCTTGCAAAGCTCAAGCCCGAGATAGGCCTCATACCGTACGTGAATTTTGCAAACAACGACATACTACGGTTCAACGACACGCTTTACTGGACGGTATCAATGGAACCAATCCTCCCCTCGTCTGTAAGCTCGGAGAACGTCTGGTACAACCAGCACTTTGTCTACACCCATGTGGACAACGGCTTTCTTACACTTGACGCCCACAACGGCACGATTGTCGACTCGAGCCAGCTGTTCAAGCAGAGGATGATATACTACGGCGAGGGCGGCCTGTTCTCAGACACTTGGTCGGCATATCCTGTCGGTAGGACCGAGACTGCCGAGCTTAACAACGCGACATATTCAGGCTCGGGAGGCCTCGACGTTGCGCCGCCTGTCTCGCAGCTCTTCGAGCCAAACTTCTTCCTGTCGTATCCCACCCAGCCGATTCACATCATGCGATACAGGGACATTCACGACAGGATGCAGCTCCTCTACCCGTACTTCCAGTACAACTGGTCAAACGGCGCGCAGATAGACTCGCTGCCTGTCGTAAACGGCAACCACACCTACTGGCTCATGCCCCTTATAGTCGGCTTTGACACAAAGAACGTCCCGTGGGGGGTATCAAACCCATACCTGAGGCTTGTCGGATACGCGCTAATCGACACATACAACGGAAACGTGAAACTCATCAAGACAGGGGACGACTTTTTCACAAACATGTTCTACTCGCAGTACAAGGACAGATTCATCGAGATGCCCGCGTGGCTCAACAAGCAGCTGAGGTACCCAGAGGAGCTCTTCAACTGGAGGGTGGACATGTTCAACATCTACCACGTGACTGACACGTCAACATTCATCCAGGCATCGAACTTTTACGAGGTACCGGACGGCGTCTCGACCTACTATGTCGAGGCCAAGCCCCCGGGATTTGACAAGCCTACATACCTAGGCCTGCTCTCGCTTGAGCTGCGTGGCTCGGCAGGGAGGAACCTTGCGGGATTCATGACGGTACAAAACGACGTTCCAAACCTGGGCAAGATGCAGTTCTACCAGGTCCCGCTTGACTCGAGCACCAAGCTGCTCGGCCCGACCTCTGTCAGCGAGGCGCTTGACAAGGACTCGGACTTTAGGCAGCTCAAGACGCTGCTCCAGAGCCCAAGGTACGGGGACAACATCCTCTACAGGATAGGCAACCATGACGTGTACTTCATCCCGGTATACACCTCGGGCACGGGAGGCGTCGTGACCCAGCTTGGGACTATTGCAGCGGTAGGCGCGGCCTTTGACGGCGAGTATTTCGTGGGCCTTGGAAACACGCCACAGCAGGCATTTGCCGCCTACCTTGCAAAACTAAGCGGCGTCACGCCGGAAAACGTGACAAACGCCCTTGCGCTTGACGTTACATCAAGGATCAACGACATCAAGTCCATACTCAAGGACGACAAGATCACCGTAGTCACCCCCACCACCATATCGCTCCCGCTCACGTTTGAGGAGGGCAACACGACGTTTGAGCAGTCGACCGACCTTGACAACGCAAAGAGCCTCATCTCGGAGTTTGTAAAGGATTTCGTCCAGCCAAACAACAGGGTGATACTCTGGCAGCAGAACGGGACTGTCAACCTAGGGACCATCGTAGTGGTCAACAACGTGCCCGAGCTGCACTACATATCAATCGGTGTGAGTTGATGCTCGTAGTAGACAACGGCTCTGTCTACACCGACTCTATCATAGAATCCCTCGACCTATACGGGATACAGCACAGGCGCATACCATTTGACAGACTGACCGAGGGAGACATTGCATCAGGCGGGCACGTGATACTTTCAGGCAGGAGGAGAAACGACCCCACGATGAACGCCACAAACTCGAGGCTGGTCAGGCTCTGCCTTGGGGAGAAAAGGCCGCTCCTTGGCATCTGCTATGGCGCCGAGATCCTTGCGATCACCCTTGGGGGCACGATTAAAAAGATGGAGGGCCACCGCCAGGGGCTCCGCACCGCGCAGGTGGTACGGGACAACCCCCTCTGCAGCGGGAAAATCGAGGTCTTCGAGTCCCACTCGTACAAGGTGGCGTCTGCAGACGAAAAGTTTGAGATCCTTGCAAGCTCAGACGAGTGCAAATTCGAGGCCTTTCGGTACGGCGATACCAGCATATTTGGCACCCAGTTCCACCCCGAGATGAGCAGCGACGGCCGCGAGATCCTCAGAAGGTTCTCGGAAATCAAATGAAATAATTACCTCGCAAAATCCGTGATACCACAGATGGAATCAGGCCACCACCTTGACGTGCCAATAGTAAAAGAGGAGAACATCTGCCTCCCGCTTGTGATATCCGCAGTTGCCAAGTACTGGGGGGTGGACCTGCCGATGGCAGAAGCCGCCGAGATTGCAAGAAAGTATCCGGGGGTCAAGGGCTCGATACTAGTCGAAGGCGTCGAGCTTGCAGAGAGGCACGGGCTTGCAGTAACAATATCAAACCTGTCCATGAAAAAGCTCAAAAATCTCATCGAGTCCGGCATACCGGTAATTGTTATTTTGCCCGGGATTCGCGACGTGGTCCAGCACGCCTCGCTGATTATAGGCTACGACGAGGCAGAAAAGGCAGTCTTCCACTACATCCCCGAGCCCGACAGGATAGGGGCAATACCCGAGTCTGCGTTTGAGAGGCAGTGGGAAGAAGACGACAGGCTTGGAATACTTGTCATGCCGCCTGATATAATGTCGGAGGCAAAGATTTCGCAGGACGCAAGGACCAAATCAAACAGGATGTGCTTTGAGGCC
>DATFCV010000032.1:0-31628 GCA_035252645.1 Nitrosotalea sp.
GAAAACTGGTACGAGTTTCCTCTTGAGGTGACTACCTTTACGTTATACGCATTGGAGGGGTTGTATTTGACCGGAAGTGCCTGTCCAAGATTTGTAAGGGTAGCTCCGGGAGCTACTATACTGCTTGTGGAATATCCATAATCCCAGTCTGTAGTGGTGGTATTTTGTACCCATACTTTGGTGATGTTGATTGGCAGGCTTCCAGTGTTTGCAACTGTTATGTTGAATTTGTTATTAGGCACTGTGACGCCAGTGATAAGGAACTTTTCTAGGTTTGTGTTTTGCAGCTGTTGGTCTTTTGTGATGACAGCATTGTTATACTGGCTCAAGGTGTTCATGCTGTAAGTAACATATGCGATGGTTGACGAGATCGCAATTACTGCAAATACTGCCCCTACAACTGTACTGAGACCACGCCTGTTCTTCATGGTGGCGCCACCTGAGTTGTAAATATTGAGCCTCTAGCGGTTATTACGGTGATAGTATCTGGCGCTTGGCTTTTCCACACGTTGGGCGTGAGGGATGCGGAAACCTGGTAGGATTTCAGAGGCATGATCTCTGCGGGAAGGCAGGTTGAAGGACCGCTTGGTGAACCGGTGTGGGGTATTCCGTTAACTTGGAAGCAAGACGATGAGATGTAGGGGTTGGATTGGGAATAATAGAAAGAAGGCAGCGCAGTCTTGTTTACCTCAATAAGGGTGACGTTCATGGGTACGGAGCCGGTGTTGGTTAGTGTCACATTTACCACGTTCTTGCCGTTATTGGCGCAACTGCTGCAAAATGCGAAATTTTCAAAGTTTAGGTTTTCATTTATCTGATTTGTATCGCTTGCAGTGGTACTTGAAAGCGCAGATTCAAAGGTAGACAGGTTGGAGTTTGACCATGCAACTAGGGACGCTCCTATTATTGCTACAGTTGTCAATAAAATGGCAGAAGTGACAATTGTACCAAGACCCCTGTGTACCCTGAGATGGACTATCATGTGACCTTGAGAATGTTCACATGAGATTCTTGATATCAGTCGGTATGTAATAGAATTTGACTTACATCCTTACTGGATAACGGGCGCATCGGCCTGCTCTGTGGGCATTTCTGGCTGGTTCTCTGACTCTTGGACTTGGCCTATTTCCTCAACTATCTGTCCTGTCTGGCCGTCCTCTATTGGGTTTTGCTGCGCTTGTACTTGGGGAGGGGAGGTCTGCGCAGTTGACGCTATTTGGGCAAGCTTGTAGGCAGGTACTGGGATTTGCATGCTCTTACAGATGATATAGATTAAGGGGAAGACATCCTGGTATATGACGTTTACAATCAAGGGTATGTTTCTCTGGTCAGGTTCAAGCTGTTTTGCCACCTCGTTTTCGCTTCCATGGAGCAGGACTAGTCCCTCTGCTGTTAGCTTGGTGTTGGTGGGATTTGACAGCAGGACCATGCGGTACTTTAGTTTTATGCCAGAATCGTCGTTTTCTACCTCGTCAAGCGAAACGTCGATATCATATTTCACGAAATCATCATGCTTGTTTTTGAGCCTGTTAACTAGAAGCGAGCCGATCTCTATCTTGTGGTCCAATGAGTGGATATCGCCCTGATTGTGACTTAAGCGCCTGTCTGTAGTTCTGTGATACATATCCCACAATTAACATTCCTGCCGGCACACCTCATGTGTGAGCAATCTGGAGGAGGCTAACCATAGATTAAAGGAGACAAGTGCATCCAAGGTCGTAAACGACAAGTTCAACGTAAACATAAAGATCTCAAAACTAAAGCGAAACACGCATGCCCTGTCAAAGACATATGATATCAAAAGGTACCTTGACTCTACCAAATTCACCTTTTCACCGGAAATATCGGAACTTGTACCAAAGGACACGCCTCCCTACCTTGACAACGGGGAACACTATGTAGAGCGCATAGCAAGGGCACTTTCATATTTCAGGCAGTGCGCCCTGATTGGGCCAAGCGGAACGGGTAAGACGCACATAGTATATCTTGTTGCTGAACTTGCCGGGCTGCCTCTTTGGGAAATTAACTGTGGCTTGCAGACATCGGTATTTGACTTGTTTGGAAGATATGTGGGCCTTGGAAAAGAGAATTGGATAGACGGCCTCATCACATCGTGGTGCAGGCATGGAGGAATTTTGTACTTGGACGAGGCCAACATGATGAAGCAGGACATTGCAACAAGGCTCAACCCAATACTTGACCAGAGAGGACACATGGTGCTGACAGAAAAAGACAACGAGATTATCCAGAGACACCCTGACGCGTTTCTAATCATATCCATGAACCCGGTGTCGTCCGAGTTTGCAGGAACCAAGCCAATCAACGCTGCAATGAGGAGGAGGATGAGCGTATGGCTCAACTTTGACTATATGAGTGTGGGGGCAAAGATAGATGAAAAAGAGATTGATTTGGTTGAGAGAAAGGCAAACGTCTCAAGGCAGGATGCTGAAAACATCATAAGAGTGGGGGCGGAACTTAGGAAACAGTACAAGACAGGCGAGCTTCCATACGGTCCGTCGGTGGGAGACCTGCTCAACTGGGCCAAAATCGTCGCTGACGGGGGGACGGTAAAGGAGGCGGCAGAGGAGACCATCATTGCCCTGACAAGCGACGACCCTGAAGTCCAGGCAATGGTACGAAAGATTGTAACCAAGACAGTAGACACTGTATGATGCTCCGGGAAGAGAACTTTTACGATTATGCATACAAGCTGTTTTACCAATTTTCAAATGTCAAGCCCGAACAAGTAGGCCTAGAGTTTTCGAGGCAAACCACGATTCCAATCCTAAAAACAATTCCAGATGTCTCAATGGTTGTCCCCATCCCAAAAAGGATAGGGGAAGAATACGCATTAGGTGGTATGCTCTTTGAAAACACTGACGTCGGAAGAAAGAGCATGTGGGCGCTCTTTTTCGCCTCGTTTTATCACGTGGCATCACATGCCGCGATATCTGACTATGCAAAATACGTGCAGTGGATGAAAAACAAGACAGAAGATGCATCTTGGCAGGTCATTGACTTTATCGAGGACATTCGGGCGCAGGAATTCCTTGAAAGAACAGACAAGGAAATTTGGAGGAACGTTTCGGAGGTGGAATCAAAACTTGTTCCTGGTTTAAAATCGGGAAATCCTAGTACTGATCAGTCCTTCCAACCATATCACAAGGCACAGGATGCCAAAATATTGGGGAGGGCAAAGGAAACTATCCTCAAAGCAGGGTCCGGAGATAAGGACCTCCTAGACATTGCAGATTATCTGTACAAGCGCAGGAACCTGCTTCAGACAACGATATTGCCCAACAGGGAGAGGCATGTCCCTACATGGCCTATGAAATTTGAACTTCGTGCTACAACACTTCCAATTACTGGAGAAATGGCAGATAAGGTCGAAAAGATTGACGGCCTGTGGATGGCAGACGAGATTGAAAAGACGAAGATTCTCAGGCAGTACAAAAAGCACATGAAAAACCTCCACTTTGACAGGGTCGTGATGCCGCAGGGAAACCTGCAGAAATACTCGCAGACAAGAGAGAAAGTTTTGCCCCTGCTGCGAAGAATGAGGCAGCAGATCCGGCTTATTTCTAACCTGACCGACAGCCCTACGATTGATCAGGTGGGATATATCGACATGCAGCTTGCAATCCAGGCAATTGCATCTGAGAGCCAGACCTCGGATATCTTTGAGCGTGAAGAGATTAGGAGGGGCGAGGAGGCGTGGGTGATACTGGTGGACAAGAGCGCAAGCATGAACCTCAGATGTCAGGAACTAAACGAGCTTTTAGTTTGCATGGCCGAATCGGCAAACGAACTGACAGGAAAATACGATGCATGGGCAGTCTATGGGTTTGATTCCAGCTTTCACATATTGAAGGATTTCAAGGAGAGGTATAGCCAGGAGGTAAAGGCAAGGATTGGGGAGATTGGAAGCGGGGGCCTTACCTTGCTGCCTGATGCCTTGGAGGTTGCCAACAGGGTTCTCAACGAGGACCAAAGGGAGCGGAAATACATATTTGTCATCACTGACGGCAGCCCGTCAGGCTACATGAGGATACACGAGGCATTCTCAAAAATAGTGAAAAAGACCGACATGTCAGACATTACCCTTGTAGCCATAGGCGTCTCAAAGAAGGTTACAAGGGGGTTTAAAAACACTGCACAGGCCAAGGACCTCAAGACACTAGTGGCCAAGTTCATTACTGCCTATAGGACAGCCTCGTCTGATATGTAAGCCAAAATTACATACTAGATCAGATAACTGCCGGACCATACAATCCTGTTAACAAGATATGTTCCCAAGAACAAACAAGAGAAAGGCAATCAGTGCCGTGCTTACCACGTTGATCATCTTGGTCGCTTCAGTGGTTCTGGGAACAGGCGTTGTATTATACGGTACAAGCCTTTTCCAGACTAGTTCCCAATCGTCGGGAATTACGACCACAGGTGTTAACGTGTGGGCAGATGCATCGGGATCATCTGGTTGGGCATGGGGCTCAGCAGATGTGAGAAACAGCGGAGACAAGATCTTGTCAATTGACACCATTCAAGTGAGAGGTCAAGCAGTACCATTCTCAAACTGGTATGCTGATACAAACTCGAGTCAAGTGACAACATCCAACTTCCAGGCTGCAAACATCTACACTGCCATGTTAGTCACACCAAACTCACTAAACGGTGCACTGAAAAACGGTACGGGCTTTAATGCCGGTTGGGCAACTCCAGCAGGATGTACGTTAGGTACAGGAAACCTGATATTGCAACTACAAACTGGAAACCCAGTACTATGTCTTAAACAGCAGACTGGACCAGTATCACTGGTACCCGGTGCAAAAGCAATCATCTACTTCGAGGTGCCACAGAACGTAATGACAGCAGTAGATGCAGGTGCTGCATCTAGCGTGGCGATATACGCAGGTGGAGTAGGTGCACCACAGTCAGTAACTGTACAAAGCAAGTAAAAGGAGAGGTCTCTATGATCTCTGCTTCCTCTTCTTTTTTATCTCAAGGGAGAAAATAACATGAAAGAAAAAAAATCGCAAAAAATCGAACAGGAAAATGTGCTGACCCGGGATCTCATAGATGAGAGCCAGACACAGATTCCAGACGGCTTTGAAATAATAAAAAAATATCCGCTTCATGCACCATTTTCATATGCAAACATACTTTACAACAAGGAAAAGTCAAACTATCTCTATTTTGTAGACGAACTCAGGTTAAACCACGACGAGGTTGCAATTTTTGAGAACTTGTACAAGCTAATAGAGGAGAGCCTAGAGTCTCCAAAGGATTCTAACAGCAATACGCTAGATGACCAACTGAACACCGTCCTCAAAGAACATGAGAAGATCTTTCTAAACAACTCGAGTACCAGCATGGAAAAAGTAAAGTACTATCTAAAGCGGGACATCAATGGGTTTGGAATCATTGATCCGATAATGCATGATCTTAACATAGAAGATGTAAGCTGCAGCGGAACACAAAAGCCAATTTTTGTCTGGCACAGGAACTATGACAGCATACCTACAAACATACAGTTTGCCTCTGAGGAGAAACTTAACAATTTTGTCTCACGAATAGTTTTCAGGGCTGGAAAGCACGTCAGCGCGGCCTTTCCTATTTCCGACCTGGCACTACAGGGAAACCATAGGATTTCTGTGCTTTACCAAAAGGAGGTAACGCCCAAGGGAACAAGCTTTACCATAAGAAAGTTCAAGGAAGACCCCTACACGGTAATCGACCTCATCAGGTTTGGTACAATTAACATCTCTATTGCTGCCTATCTCTGGCTTCTTATCGAGTCCAAAATGTCCTTTATCGTTATAGGATCGACGGGCAGCGGCAAGACTACCCTGCTTAACGCCATTACTGGCCTTGTCCACCCAGATTACAAGGTTTTCTCAGTAGAAGATGTCGCAGAGATTAACATAAACCATGAAAACTGGTTTACGCTCGTTGCACGAAGCGGTTTTGGAGTAGGAGGGGAAGGTGAGATAGGACTGTATGACCTCATCAAGGCAGGAGTAAGACATAGACCAGACTATATCGTAGTAGGAGAAATCAGAGGCTCTGAAGCATACGTCATGTTCCAGGCAATGGCAACAGGACACGGTGGTCTGTGTACAATGCATGCAGACAGCCTGGAATCTGCCGTAAAAAGATTACAGCAAAAACCAATGGACATCCCACCAGCTTACATATCGCTGATGAACTGTGCACTTGTCGTAAAGAGGGTGAAGGAAAACACCACGGGACAGAGCAGCAGGCGGGTGGTTACGGTATCTGAGATTACTGGTGCAAACACAGCCCATCCTGCGTTTCACTGGGAGCCAAGAACTGACTACTTTAAAGACGAGTTAAGAGACAGCGTTTTACTAAAAAAGATCTCAGAGGCCACAGGGCGCGACATGTCGGAAATACTGGAAGAACACCAGAAAAGAATCGCCATCCTCAAATGGATGATGGAGCAGGGAATTCGGGACTACCGAAAGGTTGCCGAGGTTGTTGGCAAATATTACCGGGATCCGCATTCCATGATGGCACAGATAGAAGTTGGGGCATAGGAAAATGCTTTCTCTAGAATCCCAGGCCGACAAGGAGAAGAAGCAATCCCAAAAGATAGAGCGCGAACTGCCATACTTTATCACTATTGTATCGTTACTTGCGGCAAGCGGGTTTGGACCTTATACAATATTTCAAAAACTGAAGGAAGTCACGTTGCTACCGACAATACGTGCAGAATCGATAAAAATCCTAAAGAGGATAGACATGCTTGGGATAGACCCCCTTACTGCGCTTTATAACGCAAAGGACAAACCGTCCTCTCGCGGCCTTGGGGAATTTTTGAGCGGATATGTTTCCGCCATACAGAGTGGAGGAAACGTGATTAATTATCTGAAAAGCAAGATGGAGAGCGCCTTTGAGAGGTACGAGAACGTAGAGAAACAATCTGTTGAGAAGGTAAGTGGAATAGTGCATGCTTGGCTTACCATGCAAATTGTCATACTATCGGTTTTCATACTGATTGCAGCCATAGGCTCAAATCCACTTAGCGGGTCTTCCACTGATACCAACTCGCAGCCTCCATACCTGCTTTTGATATTTGCCCCTATAATGTCGGTTGTATTCATGAAACTTGTCCAGAACATGACAAGCTCCAACATCCAGGAACTTCCGATAAAAACAATTCTGAAATTCATTGTCCCACCGGCCCTTGTCGCAACGGTGCTTCTGCTAACCAACACGCTTTCGTTTCTTGGGATAAATGCATACATTCTAGGAGGGGCACTGATTGCAGGCTCAATCGTACCAGCGCTGAAGTTCAAAAAAATCTACACCCTCAACCTTGCCGCCGAGGCTGCCACTCCTCAAATACTGCGGGATATAACAGAGGCAAGAAAAGCAGGAATGGGGCCTGAAAAATGCATCATACACGCATGCAAGAGAAAGGACTTTAAGAACTTTAACACGATTGCAAACTCGGTCGCAAGCAAACTCGAGTGGGGTGTTCCACTAAACAACATGTTCAGCACCCTGCAAAGCGAGATAAAGAACTTCCAAGTGCTCATCTCATTTAGGATACTGTTTGAGATCATATCCTCCGGAGGTGGAAATATCAACACCCTTGATTCGCTTGCCGACACCAGTGAAAAGATCTACAACGTGCAGAAAAACAAGCGCGAATCGCTCAAACCGTACGTGACGGTGGGCTTCATGCTGATAGTAATCACTGGCTTTACTACCTTGCTTACTATAGATTCCTTTGTTACCATAAACCAGGAAAAGAACCTCGGAAAATCCACTCAAGGGGATAACAATTTCGCATCGCTAATGCAGTTTGTGTCCGTTGCAGTGATAGCTCAGGCATGGCTTGCAGGCCTGTTCATAGGGAAGGTCACTCAGGGCGCGTATTCTGGAGGGTTCATGTATTCTATAATGCTTACTGCCGCCACGATGGCGGCGATTGGTATGATTCAGACACATGTAATTAACATCAGTTCAATAGTGCCCAAGAGCTAGTATGTCATCAGAAAAGTCATACCTCCTCTTATATGAAATATTGAGGGATTTCCTGTGAATTGAGATACCTGATAATTCTTGCTTTTGCACTTGTGTTGTTTCCGTCCTACGCGTTTGCTGATGACGCTTCAAGTCAGCTCGATGCAAGGCTAGTCCCAAGCCAGATCATGGTAAACACAGATAGCATTATTCAGGTTACTCCAAAAACCTTTGGCAATGCAATTGACGGTCTTATTGCTACATCCTCAGATTCTTCCATAGTGAAGATACTTGGAATAGACAATGATCCTGCGCATAATGCATACGATATCAAGATAAGAGCTGTAAATTCTGGCCAGGTCACGATTAACATCGCGGCCTCAGGATTTTCTCCAGCAGAACTTCCCATCACAATCTCTCCAGATACAAGGCAGGCTTCGATGCTCTTGATCAAAGCCACCCCAAAGGCATTCACAAATCCAGGACCCAACGTAGGGTATGTTTCCGTTGAGACCACAAATTCGGACGGCGTTCCAACACCAGTAACTGCAGATACTCCAATCAAACTCAGTACATCGGACAGCACTGCAGTAAGCCTTGCTTCCAGCCAGGTTACCATTCCGAAAGGGTCCTATTTTGTAACCTCGCAGTTTGTTGTAAATGCGCCAGGCGACGTGCAATTATATGCCTCAGCACCGTCAATGGCGCCGGTTTCGACCGATGTGGGAATCACTAACGTCGCTACTCCATACACGCTGCAGGCATATGCATATCCTCCACTTGTCAACGACATCAAGGACTCGGTAAGCTATATCATTGTCCAACTGCACGATGCGGCGGGCAATCCTGTTATTGCAAAGGAGGACATTCCAGTCTCTGTTCACATGGTAAACACCGCGGACACAACCTCGATAAACACCAGTTACAAGAATCCATATGCACAGGTAAATGACGATCTTCTGATAAAGAAGGGGTCATACTGGGGATATGTCCCAGTAGAATTCACTGCGGGAAATAATGCCACTTACAACGTCGAAATATCAGCCAAAGGCTATGTAATCAGTACCATCCCAACAAGCACCACCATTACAACAACCGTGACAGTAAGTTCTACCGGTAACAGCGGAACGACCGGTACTACCACTATCACGGGTACCACAAAGTCTACCACTACCTCCTCTTCCAGCACAAGCCTCCAAGCCAGCACTAACACCGCGGGAGGCACAGCCACCTCCACTACGCAGACTACTGCAACGGGCACCGGACCAACAGTTTGTGCCGCAAACCCTGTTTCTCTCTCGTCTGCGCAGGTCCAAATTGCTACTCTGGCGCAAAACTATGTGATAGACGACAAGTACCCATGCTTTTACCAGCTTCCAATACTTGCTACAGGTAACAAGGAATTGGTAGGGGTATTGGCTTTGGAGGATTCATCTGGTTACCCGGCTCTTGCAAAATCAGGACTCTCATTCAGGGTGGACTCGTCTGACACATCTACGGTGTCCATATCTGGAGTACAGATGAATTACGGTGACCAGTCGGCCCTTGTGTTTGCACAGGTAGGAAACACGGCAAACCCAGTTACACTTAATGTCGTATCTGACAGCCCACAGCAGATAACTCCTGTCATAACTGCTCCCTCTCAGACTGCGTCAAGCCTTGTGGCTGATCCGTTGGTATCTACGGTGCTCCCAGGAACAAATTTCCCGCTTGCTATCTATGCAACAAACAACGGCGCCCTTGCTCCAATAAAGAAGGACTTTACTGCACTAATCTCCCCGCAGGAATCAATATCGCCAATTCAGCTTACAGTGACCAATAGCAACCCAGTGTTTCTTAATGATGAGACCCTACTAAAGGAAGGCTCTCAAAACATTGCAATAACCACTCCTGACTATTCCTCCTCCTTTATAGTGCAGGGCCAATCGTCAAAACCAAGCAGCATAGTACTAGGATATCCAGACCAGATTTATGCAAACGCAAAATCACTCTTCATGCTAGAATTACTGGATGACAAGCAACTCCCGATACTGGCCGACAAGGACACAGACATCAAGCTTGTATCAAGCAATTCCTCCATACTTGACGTTCCGCAGAGTGTTGAGATAAAGAAGGGAACTTACTTTACAACCTTTGATGCGACTCCAAAGACGTTTGGAAACGCCGAGATTGCGGTTCTTTCTGACGACGTCCCGCTTTCGAAGTTCGATATCACCGTTGCAAGCTTTACCCCTACCGTGACCGTTGACTCGGTAGACCACGTTGACAACAACCAAGCACTCACCGCCACGGCAACGGTTTCATACAACCAAGTCAACCTTGCGGGAATAAGCGTATCCTGGAAGGTGACTGGCGCTACAATCAACCACATGGACACGGTAACTGACAGCAACGGCAAGGCTACAATTTCCATGACAGTAACTGATCCAAACACCGTAAACATCGAAGCAGACGTCGGTGGCGGCGCTTTTACCACCGTAGCCGCGACAAAACAGGTCGCAGTAAACCCGCCAATGTTGCCTGCAAATGGAGTCCCCACAGGTTCGCAGTCTGGAATGTCCGTATTTGGGGTAAACCCGTTGCTATTCATAATACCCGGTGCGGGTGCGGCGGCCTTCTTTGTGCTAAAGAAGAGGGAGATGCTTGAAGGAATAACCGAGAAGATAGGGATGGCAGGCAAGTTCTCAGAAATGAGAGAAAGAATGTCGGGCTTTGGCGAGAAATAGCCCTTTAGATTTTTGCCGCTTTTGCTAGCGAAGACAGGTGTTTTAGAAACTGGCTTGCAACCTGCTTGTTTCTAGTAAGCATGAACAGCGAGAAATAGCCCTCGAAGAAGACCATTATGCTCTGGATTGGGCTTTGCTGGAGGAATTGTAAAGAAATGAAAACTACGGTCCCGCTGGCTGCTGCTAGCACCACTGTGTAATATACCACATATCCCTTGGTTTGTGGGTTGTGTGAGAGGGGGAGCTTCACGGGTTCGTCTGCTTGTCCCAAAGATATAAGGTTATACTGATTTCAGGTTCCACCGCTTGGAATTTCCCATAAATTGGAAATTGATTTGCTTTGGTGTTCGTCCATTCACGCTTGATTATTAAATGACCCATTCGATTGTCTTACGTGAAATCCTATTTCATTACAGGTACGGATACGGGGGTAGGAAAGACAATGATGACTGCATCTATTGCCTTTTTGCTAAGAAAGCGGGGAATCGATGTTGGAGTGATGAAGCCGATTGCAAGCGGTGGCGAAAGGAAGGGACGGTTCAAGTCAGAAGACGTCGAGATGTTGCATGATGCCAGCGGAGTGGAAGACTCGGAGTCAACAATTAACCCGGTGTTTCTGCCAATTCCCGCCTCGCCATATGATGCGTCAAAGGCGCTTGGTGTTGGAATTGACACAAGTGTGGTTTTTGAAAAATTCGAACACCTCACAAAGTCTCACCAGATGTTACTCGTAGAGGGAATAGGGGGGATAATGGTGCCAATCACGAGGGATTATTTCGTAGCAGACATGATAAAACAGATGGGGCTTGAGGCAATCATTGTGACCAGGTCTACGATTGGGACAATAAACCACACGGTAATGACAGTCGAGACGTGCAAAAGATATGGCATCCCCATCAAGGGCCTGATAATAAATTATTTTGACGAAAAAGGCGGGCCTGCGGAAAGAAACGCACCTTCAACACTGCATGAGATAACGGGACTCCACATTCTTGGGGTCGTTCCATTTGTGAGGGATTACCAGCGCTTTGAGGAAATGACCCGAGTCGTTGAGAAAAACTTGGACCTTGACCAGATCATATCCTGAATATCTTTAGTTTTGACTGCTTTTTTCCTGCGGTGAATCCTATCAAGTCATTGATGATGTTTGCAAAGCTGAAATGCTTGTCATCCAAGGCGTAGACTCTCGCGTCAACTGGAACGGGCTTGTCTACAACTACCCAGATGTTTTCAGACTTTGGCTGGACCTTTTTGAGGTTGTCAAGCTGTTCCCTTATTTCTGTCACACTGTCGGTCTTTGGAAAATGGATGACTATCACGTCTTCTGGTGCCTCAGACAAGGTCTTTGCGTTAGGTATGGCAACGTCTATCTCAACCGAGCCGTAGGCGGTCTTGCGCTGGCTTGGTATCAATGCTACGGTAAGCATGTAATGAGTCAGTCCCTCTGCAATTGCGCTTCGGACAGCGGGCCCATCTGGGCCAACCTTGTCAAGGTTTCGAATGCAGTGGTTGAAAATGGCGCTTATGGCCTCGGAGCTCTCTCCCTGTGCAATGTCCGAGAGAATCCTTTTCTCCTCGTACTCGGAAATTGCCTGATAGAGTATGTCCTTTATCTCCAAATCAAGTTTCAAGTAGGGGACATTATAATTAAATCATCAACAACAAACCCAGAACGCGCAAGTTACGCCGTGATTTAAATTTGGTCGAGCCCACACTTGCATTGATAAGGCAAAAATGATACGAATCGAAGCCGAAGTTCCTAGGAACGACTTGATGGGCGTAAGCGACGCCCTCAGGATTATCGACATTCCAGTTAATGTTTCCAAGGTAAAGGGGAGGGGAAAGGGGGTCGGATCAAAGGTCCATGCCGCCAAAGGTACGGAGATGTACAGGTCGGAGTTTCAGGACAAGTACCTTGTCCAGGTCACGGTACCAGACAACATAGAAAATGACGTGATCGAGATAATAAAGTCAAATTCAAAGACGGGAAGGATTACCATATTTCCGGTCTCAAGGGTAGTAGATATAGGCTCGGGGGTGGAAAACGAGCAAGCCCTTGCGCTCAATGAGTATGACAGCGTCATACTTACTGCTGCAAAGAACCAGAACACGTCTTTTCCGTTTGGCTTTGCGACTGAAAACCTCAAGGTGGCTCCCCCCCAGATAGAGGGCGAGAAGGGATACTATGACATTCTTGAGAAAAAGTTCGTCCCCCTAAATGTCCTTGAATCGGTGATATACCATGTAAAGCCCATCGGGAGGTTCCAGATACTTTCAGCCGACGACTCTGTGGTAATAGAGAGCATGACGCGTGTAAAGCGGAACTTTTCGCTCTATAAGATGAAGATGTCAGACTCGTACTCGCAGGCGTTTTTGAAGTATGTGGCAAGCAGGTTCCTAAGCCTCTGGCCCGAGCAGGAGATAAACGTGGCTATACTCTATGTGGATATAGTGGGCTCGACCAAGCTTGCAACCCTGCTAAGCTCAGAGGAGCTTTCGGGACTAATCAAGGTCTTCTCAGAGGAAATGTCAGTTATAGTGTCCAAGCATGCCGGGTTTGTTCTGAAATACGCAGGAGACGCAGTGATTGCATTCTTTCCAGAGCTTGAGGAATTTGGGAACATGGCTGAAAATGCGGTGCGGTGCGCCAACTCGATGAACATGCTGATAAAATATTCCCTTAATCCAATTTTCTCAAGCCTCGGGCTGCCAAACATCAGCGTAAGGATTGGGGTTGACGCTGGCAAGAACAGGATTGTGTTCCTCGGATCAGAGCCCGACCTGATAGGGCACAGCATAACCATAGTGTCAAAGATACTTCCGCTTGCCCAGCCAAACCAGATAACAATAGGCGATGCGGTATACCGGCTGCTTCCAGGGGAGTTTGCTGAACAATTCACAAAGATAAATCCGGATGACAAGAGGTGGAACTACACGCATCCTGGAACGGGAGACGTATATCCGATTTACTTTTCAAGACACCTAGTGCAGATTTCCGACCTCAAGGCCTAGAAGCAATTCTATTTTTTGAACTTTTTGCTTGTAAACTTTGCAAGACCCATCTTTCGCAGCTCCTCGGATTCCTTAAGGACCGTACTGTGCTGGTTGGCCTTGTATTTTTTCAAAAGCCTGCGCAGGTCTGGGAACTCGTTTGCAAGGACCTTGACTGCATAAAGCCCAGCATTTGCAGCCTTGTTTACCCCTACTGTCACAACTGGTGAACCCGTTGGCATCTCAGATATTGAAAGCAGCGAGTCTAGGCCTCCAAATGCGGAAAACTTGAAACGGTCGGAGCTTCCCTTGTCGTTGTATACCATTATGGGCACCCCTATCACTGGGATTATCGTGTGGGCGGCCACCATGCCTGGCAGGTGTGCCGAGCCTCCTGCCCCCGCAATTATCACCTTGAACCCCTCCCTTTCTGCATGCTTTGCATAATCTTCAAGCCTTGTTGGGGTTCGGTGCGCGGAGACTATCTGGTCCTCATGTCTGATTCCAAACTCGTCCAGCACTTGGGCTGCAGATTGCATGACCTTGGTGTCAGAACTTGAGCCCATGATTATCCCGACGAGGGTTTTTTTTGAGTAGGTCATAGGCTTATGCAAGATGGAATTTTTAATAAAGGTTTTACCTTATTTGGAAAACGGTCATCCGAGTGGGTTCTTTCATATTCAGTCCACACGCGGCATTAGGTTTTCAAGTATGACATCAGAATAGTTTTATGCAAGCGACGCGATATATTTGTGTCATGAGGGTTTGTAGTTTCATGATGTCCGTTACTGGATTTCATCTGGGGGTAGTCAACACTTGATTGTTGAGACAAAGGCATACGGCCAGTTCTCGTCTACCCTTACCCAGAGGCCAGTTTCCAAGGAACCCATAAAGGTCGTCCTTGACACCCAGCAGAGCATGTCGGGAAATGACGTTTCTATTGATTTTGTAAACGACGGAATCACGATTAACAAGACGGGCCAGTATCTGGTTATCGCAGGGTCGCAGATAAGCAAGGTGGGAGGGTCCAAGCCGCGCTGGATTGATTTCTGGCTGAGGATAAACGACAAGGACATTCCAAACTCCAATGTCCGGGCCACAATACGCGAGCCGCAGATAACTGATGTTCTTGTCACGCAGACAGTAACGCAACTAAACCGCGGGGACCGGCTCAACATCATGATGGCAGTAGAGGCCCCAGACGAGGGAGTTGGCATCGAGGCGATCAAACCCAAGGACGAGCCGCTGATTCCAAGCCTGATACTGACGATACTGCAGCTTTGAACTAATGCTGTCAGTTGGCTTGATCCTAGCAGGTGCTTTTGCTGGAAAGTATTAGTAAACTAGAACCAAATGATAGAACAATTTTACAAACTGTTTTTATAATAAATAAGCATAGAAAATGTATTGAAATATAGAAGCAGAACCGACATTATGACGATGATACTTGAGACCGCAAGGAACGGCGTAGGAAAGACCAAGATAATGTACAAGGCATACCTTTCGTATGCCCAGCTTACGGAATATCTGAAATACCTGCAGCAAACGGATCTCCTTCGATATGAGGAAGGGACCCAACTCTACCGTCCGACGGAAAAGGGACTGAAATTTCTCAAGGCATCGGATTCCATGAACGAGCTTATTCCTATAGCCAAATACGACAAGCTAATCTCGAACAGCTGACTGGCCGGGGCAGGTTTAGTGCCAGATGGCCTTACAATTTTATAGAATAATTTTGCAAACGCCTTATTTTTCATGCAAGGCAACATGTCATGGGGCTGTAGGTCATGGTATTATGATGGTTCCACAAACTCCCTGACTCTCCGCAGTGCCTGACCATACAGTTTCCCATGCTCCTCTTGAAGCGATTCTCTTGGAGGCGCCTGGCCGGTTGTTGATCTTTTAAAATATATGAAAGTGGGGCGCCATCTTCCTTATGCAGCACTCTCCACTGGAGGTCAGAAGGGCGTTTGGGTTGTTGTTTGTCGGCGTGGCAATTTCGGTGGGCTCGGCGTCCGTTCTGAGCGAGGTTGCATTTGAGCACCAGAGCCCGACATACCAGTATGCGATAATCTGGACAGGTGCCTTTGCGGTAACCTTTGGCGTGATTCTGGGCAGGTTCAGGCATATCCTGCGAATGATTCGGGGCAGGATGAAAAACAGCATCCAGTGGTCCAAGTCCATAAAAGCGATAAACGGGCTGTGCTGGGCCGCTCCGTTTGCTGCAATAGGCGCGTTTCCTCACCTCTACCAGTACATGATTTTGCTTGGGATAGGCCTTGGAAACACCTCGACTTACACTTTTATGAAAAAATTCAGCGGACTTGCAAACAACGAGCAGATAATCGTGGGGGCAATCTCGCTTGCAGCAATACCAATCGCGGTCTTTGTGGATACGTCATTTGTTTCAAACCAGACGGTAGCCGTCATAGTTTCAAGAATAATGATTGCCGCAGCATATGGAGCAGGTGGCATTTACGCACTTCTTGCAAAGAAATAGGGCCTAGTCCTGGCGCTCGAACCTTATCGAATCCCTTGCTTTCTCTGCCCTGCTGATAAGGGCGTCGATATCTTTGTCGTCGCTCACATCGATTACATTGATGTGGCCCAGCTTTCGCTGAGGCTTTGCCTCGTCTTTGTTGTACATCTTGAGGAAAATGCCATTCCCGTTTTGAAGCGTGATTGGTTTGTACCTTCCGGAAAATCCGTTTGGGCCAAGTATGTTGCGCATTACCGCAAAGTGTTTTAACTTCGTGCTTCCAAGCGGGAGTCCAAGTATTGCCCGCAAATGCTGCTCAAACTGCGAGGTCTCGCTTGACTGTAGGGTGTGGTGGCCAGAGTTGTGGACCCTTGGGGCTATCTCGTTGATGACGACCTTGCTGTCCCTGGTGACAAACATCTCAATCCCAAAGACCCCCGCACCGTGGAGGACTTCCATGGTCCTTTTTGCAATCTTCTCAGCCTCCATTGCTATTTCTGCCTCCACACGCGCTGGGGCAATTGTCATTTCCAGTATGTTCTCCTTGTGGATGTTTTCTACTACTGGATACGTGGCAATCTCGCCAAGCGTATTGCGCGCCGCAATCACGGAGACCTCCATCCTAAAGTCGACCCACCTCTCAAGCATCATGTGTCTTCCCTTGAAGAGGTTGTAGGCAGACTGGACCTGTTCTTTTGACTCTATCCTAAAGTTGCCTCTTCCGTCGTAGGCATCTCGGCGTGCCTTGAGCAGTGCGGGATAGCCAAAGGACCTGAGGGCCTTCTCAAGGTCTTCCATGGATTCTATTGGAAGAAAGTCCGGCACCGGTATGCCGTTTTCCCTTAGAAATGTCTTTTGGGTGAACTTGTCCTGAATTATCCGTAGGGTTGCAGGAGAGGGGTTGACAGATACCGGGGCCTTTAGCGACTCGAGGACCTCGCTGTTTCCGGATTCTATTTCATAAGTGATTATGTCTGATTTGAGCGACAGTTCCACTATGGCATTCTTATCCTTGAAATCTGCCACGATCTGCTCGGCGCCTGCCCTTGCAGCAGGGCAGTCCTTTGTAGGGTCCAAGACGACGACCTTGGATATGTGCTCAGGCAGGTCTCTTGCTGCCTCTGTCAGCATCATGCCAAGCTGGCCTCCACCTATTATTCCAAGAATTTTCGGCATCATGCAAATTCACCGCAGCTTTTAAAAATAGTTTGCCTGCCGGTTGCCGGATCGACTGCCCATAATTAATTGGCAGCCATTCAGGGGAAGGAATTTTTCTTTTGTCCCTTTGCCGACTGGGGTATGTATTATTCCAAGTATCCATAAAGGTTAATCTGGCACCTTGGCAAAATAGTTGGAATGAGCAGACAGCCCAAGGGCACTGACAAGAATGCAACGCTAATCGGGGATCTTAGCTCGATTACGGACCGTGCCTTCAGGGAGCTTGCGGCAACAAAGGCCGAACTGCAGGCGAAGGAAAAACTCCTCAACCAGATGGCTTTGGGCTCGTCTGAGAAGATGCGGGATCTTTCGGAAATAAACCGGGACCTACAAGAAAAGGTAGGTTTCCTACTTGACCTCAGCGTAGCCCTTAACAAGAAGAACGACGAGCTTGCCAAGTCTAACCGCGACCTTGAGGCCCAGAAATATTACTATGACCAGATTACGGCAGATCTGGCCGACAAACTTGAAAAGGTTGTTGCAAAGGAGAAAGAACTCTCCGTGCAGCGCGACCTTCTGGCAAAAGAGGTTGATGAAAAAACACAGGACCTGATTACGAGCGCAAAATTTTCTGTGATAGGTGAGCTTGCTGCAAGGCTTGCGCACGACCTGCGCAACCCGCTTGCCATCGTTAAAAACACTGTCGAGATAATACGAATAAAGCCCAACATGACTGCAGAGGAGAGGGAGCAACACGCTGCCCGGTTTGAGAGGGCCGTACAAAGGATGGTATACCAAATTGACGACGTTCTAAACTTTGTCAAACGCTCTGAGCTTACCCTGCATAGGGCATCAGTATTGGAAATGGTGGAAAGCGCCATAGGGGGAATGATGATCCCAGCAGGCGTGGTAATCACAAGGCCCGTCATAGACGCCGAGATAACATGCGATTCGAGGAAACTTGAAGCCGTGTTTTCAAACCTTCTAATCAATGCAATACAGGCAATGGGAGGAAGGGGCGAGATAACAATTCGGCTTTACGACCTGGGGCCGGGCATAAGGATGGAGTTTGAGGATGCCGGTCCTGGGATTCCAGACGACATGATTGAAAAAATTTTTGAGCCGCTTTTTACCACAAAGCAGACCGGGACAGGCCTGGGCCTTTCAATATGCAAAAGCATTGTGGAGCAGCATGGTGGAACGATTACGGTACGAACCAGGCCCACGGTCTTTGTCATCAATCTTCCAAGGAACGTCCAAGAAAGACAAGCGCATTTGAAACTTGACAATACATGAGTGCAGGCAGGCTCAAGAAACCTGGTCTAGCCGAACATGTTTTGCCGCAGGAGGTGGATGACCCTTCCATCATCAAGGGTGTATTGGACAGAAACTATTCTGTCTATTGGAAGTCCTGAAGGAGTTCTGGCAGCATCTGCAGCATCTGTGGTTGCAACATACTCGCCTTTTGAGACCTCAGGCTCTTGGAAAGTGTGGTCAAAGAGGAACCTTGCTACTGCCAACTTCATGATGGTCTCGCTTGAACAGTTTCTTTCATTTGCCAACTCTCCGATCGCCGATGCCATGGCTTCAGGCATGGTTAGGAAGACTGTCTTATCCATGCAATTCGTTGTGAGGATTGAAAGATAAAAGGTACGGAAATTTAGGTCATGACGGGATTCCAAATTGGAAATTTTCTGGAGCCGGTATTTCCTATGGGTGATTCGTAGCCCCCATTGGTGTCCTGCATTTGAAAAACTCGGGGGAGGAAGAATTCGGCTCAGATTCAAAGATTTCGGGCATATCAGCAAATATTTTTGAGAGCCCAATTTATTGAGGTCACAGGGGATCAGAACTCAGTATGATAGTGGGCACCATTGACGGACTGCGCGTCATCTTGGCCCTTTCCATGCTTGGCCTTGCTACCTACTGGGACCTGAAAACAAGGGAGGTTAGCGACCTTTTGTGGATGGTCTTTGGCGGAGTCGCAATTGCCTTGATCCTTCTTTCCACATCCATTGCAGCCTCACTTGTCGGTGCTGGGATATCTCTGATCGTGGCCCCTGTGGTCTTGATTATCTGGAGGATGGGCCTTTTTGGGGGCGCGGACGCTTTCTGTGTTATCGTTCTTGCCGCACTGGCTCCGGGATTGACGCTGACATCTGGGACGGTAACTCCCTTTACAACCCTTACAAACTCGGCAATACTTTCTGCCTCCCCCATAGTCTTGAACGTTTCAAGAAATCTAGTCGCTTTGGCAAGGGGGCGAGATATCTTCCTAGGGCTGGAGGATGAGACAAAGGGCAAGAAGATAACGGCCCTTTTTTTGGGATATCGGGCAAAAAATCCAAAATTCAGCTTTCCACTGGAAAGACAGGACGGGAATTCTAGGAAATTCGACTTTACACTCATAAACGCAGACAATGCCAAGTTCTGTTCTACTCCGGACACGTGGGTCACCCCCGGAGTGCCGTACATGATTTACATTACTGCGGGGTTTATAGTCCAACTTGTCTTTGGCGACATCATCTTCCACTTCATTAAATTGCAGCACTAGATCAAGGATGCGCTTGTGTGAGAAACTTGAAAGTTTATTACCTATTCAAAATTAGCTAACTTGTGGCACTCAAAGCGGCGTTGATAATGTCCGCAATCTCAATAGCAATGCTGGCAGTTTACGGCGCAGACGTTATAGCGGCAGGGCCGAATGCAGACCAGACGGGGAAGGCGGGATTTCTGAGCATGGACGCCTCGGTGAGGGGATCGATCTTTGGCATCATTCCATCTGCAATGCTGATAGCGTCATATTTCATAACAAGGAAGGAACCGTCCAAGAAACTTGGCATAATGATGATTGTTGGCGGTGCAATGATAATTGTCGGCACAGGCGTCATATTGGCAATGCAAGGGAACCAACCACAGGGCTCTAGGGCAATCCGAGAATTTGGTGCCGTCCTTGGAATAGGCATAGTAATTGCGGCCCTGGGAGGCCTCAAGCTACGAAAGCCCAAGCCTGCTTCTGCATAGATGCACCAACCCAAATCTTCATACCGCGGAAGGTTCTAAAATTGGCATGCAAACCTGCACAAAGTGCGGACAGGAGGCAAAGAAGCTCTACGACTGTGAACATACAAATGATCAGGAATACTGCGTCGAATGTTACACTGAATTGCATTATTACCTTACCGAGCCTGCGCAAGGCCAGGATTTGCAGGATGGACCTGATAGCAAAGAACAATCTGGCCAACATGCAGTCTAGAATGCATGCAGTCCAAAAACGGATGGGGGTACTTTCACATGCCGACCTTTTTCAAAATCTTTTAATCCCAAGCCTAGGAGTGATGGGTTGTGAAAGTTGTCATGCTGTCTGGAGGGATGGGAAAGCGGCTGCGCCCGTTGACGGACTACCTGCCAAAGCCACTCCTGCCTCTTTGTAGCACTCCAATCATAGAATGGCAGATACGCTATTTCAAGAAATTCGGCATTGACGAGTTCATAATATGTGCGGGATATAGGGCGTCGCAAATAATCGACTATCTGCAGTCCAAGGATTTTGGCGTTGACATCAACTTCTCCATTGAGAAATCGCCGCTTGGGACTGGCGGGGCAATCAGAAACGCAAGGAGGTACATAGGTGACGAAGACTTTTTTGTTGCAAACGGGGACGTGATTACAAATCTTGATCTGAACAGGCTGAAGAACCAACAAAACTCGCTTGCGGTGATCCCTCTTCGAACCAACTTCGGCGTGGTGCACCTTGATGGGGATAATGTTAGAAAATTCGAAGAAAAGCCGGAGCTTGAAAACTATTGGATGAATGCAGGCCTATACTACCTCCGCAATTCGGTTCTCAAGTCGCTTCCAAAGGCTGGAAACATTGAGCATACGGCATTTCCAAAACTTGCAAAAGCCGGGGACCTGCAGGCGGTAAGGTTTGAAAAGGTCTTCTGGCAATCGGTGGACTCTCACAAAGACCTTGATGAATGCACAAGACACATGGAATCCATAAAATATGAAGACTTTGTTTCAGCATAGTGATTAGTATTGAGGATAGGTTTCAGTCTTGGATCTTTGCTGTCCGTAAACGAGATATTGGACTGTGCTAGGGTTCTTAACAATTACAACCCGGACTCGATTTGGGTTCCTGAGACGTGGGGCATGGATTGCAGTCCGATGTTGGCATCGATCTCACAGATTGCTACAAGACCTAAAATCGGCTCTTCCATCATTAACATCTATTCCAGGACGCCAGCACTCATAGCAATGAGTGCTGCAACCTTGGACTTGCTTTCTAACGGGAGGTTCATGCTAGGTCTTGGAACAAGCAGCGAGGCAATCGTGGAGGAGTGGCACGGGTTGGAATTTGAAGAGCCACTGCAGAGGATGTCAGAATACGTGGAGGTAATCAAAAAGGCGTTGTCAGGCAAAAAAATAATCCATGACGGAAAGTTCTTTCACTTGAGGAACTTTGCACTACTAATTAAACCGGTAAGGGCCTCGGTTCCAATTTACATTGCTGCAATAAACCAGAAGATGGTAGAACTGGCATGGTCGGTGGGGGATGGGGTGATATTTTACCTCAGACCCATAGATGAGATGCAAAACACTATTACAAGAATGACAGAGAAGAAAAGGATAGACGTGGCCTGCCAGTTGATAACATGCGTGTCAGATGACCTCGATGAGGCATTGGCTAGGGCAAAGAAGACAATATCGTTTTATGTCTCGGTGGGAAAAATCTACCGGGAATTTTTGGCAAAGAACGGGTTTAGCAAGGAGACCGAGGAAATATTTGATGAATACAAGAAATCTGGACTTGGCAGGACCCACAACTTTGTGCCAGATTCCATGGTGGAATCCCTTGCTCTCTGTGGTACCCCTGGTGAGATTCCAAAAAAGTTGAGGCGGTTTACAGCCGCGGGAATTGACCTGCCTATAATACAGTTCAATCCAATAGGGGATGTCGCAAAATCGTTTAAGACGCTTTTGGCATCCCTAGAGGGGGAGATGTGAGTTGAGGAAGGTAGGGATAGTTTCCTCAGGGCTGACAAAATTCACCAAGGATGAGGCAGAGATTGAATCTCTTATGCTCTCATCGATAAGGCCGATATTTGAGGGCACCAAAAACCTTGAACAGAAGGACATTGACGTCGTAATCACCTCTACTAATGCCAATGAAAAATATCTGGCAAACATAGTGTCAGAGATGGCAGGCATCGCGCCCAAAACCTCTCACTCTGTGGAAAGCCTTTGCAACTCTGGTACAAACTCAATCGTTTCGGCCTTTTCGTATATCTCATCTGGACTTGCGGACGTCGCCCTGGTAGTGGGCGCGGAAAAGACTGACAGCCCAGGACTGGTGCTGGATTGGGACAAATCGAGGGGCCAGTACAAGCACCCGATTTACTGGTCGTCGATTTTCACTAGCGCGCATATGAGAAAGTACGGCACCACACTTGAGCAGCTTGCATACGTGTCTGCAAAAAACCACCGAAACGGTAGGGAAAACCCGTTTTCCTTCTTTGACAAGTCTTTTTCGTTTGAGGAGGTAATGTCATCAAAGAGCCTCACCGACAACGTCAGGCTCCTTGACTGCTCAATGCCATGCAATGGGGCAGCATCCGTCCTCCTGGCATCAGAGGACGTGGCAAAACGGTTCACAGAAGAGCCCGTTTGGATTTCCGGCATAGGGCAAAAATCAATCTCTGCAGGATTTGCAAAAAATTCCGACCTGTCGTCCTTGCATAGTACGTCGGTTGCGGCAAAGGACGCGTATTTGATGGCACGATGTACCCCTGCTGATATCGATGTAGCCGAGTTGCATGACGCCTTTAGCATATGTGAGATAATGGCACTCGAAGATTTGGGATTGGCCGAACGGGGAGGCGGCGGCACACTTGTGGGTGATCTGTACAATACGGGAAGCAGGAAAGTAAACCCACGTGGAGGCCTTATCGGGACTGGGCATCCCTTGGGAGCCACCGGGATTGCTCAGACAATTGAGGCATACCAGCAGCTTTCAAGGAATGCCGGAAGGCGCCAGGTGGACAAGGCAAGAAGGGCCCTTGTGCACAACATGTCTGCAGCTGCAACATCATCTACCGTCTTGGTCCTCCAGGCATGAACCGGTTCGAGCAGGATCTGAAAAACAACAATTTTGTCTGCAGTGAATGCCAAAAATGTAAAAAAATTGTCTGGCCTCCTAGCGAATACTGCAACAGATGCCTTGGCAAGGTGACATGGCGCAAACTGTCCCGCGAGGGAACACTTCTTGAATACTCGCGCAGAAATGGCGAGTGTTTTTGCATGGCAGAATTTGAAGGAAAGGTGAGGATCATGGGCACGGTTCTTGATGCGCAAGACCTTAGGATAGGACAAAAGATGTACCTTGAAAGGTGTGATTATGATGGCGGGGAAAGGTTCGTCTTCAGGCTGAAAAAAGACTGAAGATTTTCAGGGGAAGTTGAGGGTTGCCTTCTCAAGCTCAAGTATGGGGATGTAGATAGACATGCTGTCGCTTCCTATCTTCTCAACAAAGGCATAATCGCCTGTGAGGCGCTTTAGCTCGATGAATTTTTTCTTCGGCCTTTCAGGTACAGATAGGTAGTGTATCACTATTCCGCCAATCGTACCTGTCTGGATGAAAATTATGTTTTGGCCATTGTGAAGCACGTGGTAAAGCAGCGGTATTGCACCTAGCATGGACTGTGAAGAATAGAGAATCACCTTTAGAAGGTCGCCATAGTCATTGTATTTTAGATAGGTGAGTCCATCGCTCGACGTCATGCTTAGCGTCTTTCGGCCTGAACATTTAATCCTAAGTTTTTGGCCTTTTTAAGGCAATGGAATGCCGATCTGGATCAACGAAAGTAGCCAAGCAGGTATTATCAGAATTACCACCACCTCTATTACCATAATGATTTACCTGTAGTGTTGGCTGTGAGAATGGCAAGTAGGATTAACAAGACCAAGCGTGAACTCCCTGTGCCTCTGCAGGCCCAAAAGTCTGAGAACCAGCGTGTCGCAAGGACAAGGCGCCAGCGTGGATACCACTGGGAAGACACGCTGGTAAAGAGATTCAATTCGCTTGACGGCTGGAAGGCCTTTAGGCTTGGCTCGCCAAGCGTGGGATTACCAGATATTCTTGCCGTTAGTACTAGTGCGAATACCATATACACCATTGAGGCCAAGTCTGGCACAAGCACCACGCTCCACGTGCCCTTTGATCAAATCCAGAGGTGCCTGAAATGGATTCATACCTTCGAACTTTATGGGACCAGGAAGATGGTGGTTGCCTTCAAATTTTTGTCCAAAAAAAGGATAGGAAAGGGTCAGTACGAGCCAAGGGAGTTGAGGGAATACTACAAGATTTGGGACGAGGCACACCCTGTCACTGATTTTGTGTGTACGTATGATGGGCAAACTTATTCGCTAATAGAAGGCAAGCGAAAGCCGTTAAAACTAGAGGATTGTTTCATGCCGTTCCCTACTAGAAGCCCTGCATTCCAGAACACGGGCAGCGTTTGAGTCCAGACAGGACGGCAATAACTTTTTTTAATGGCGTGGTATGATATTAGAAACGATGAGTTTTGAGGATTTTGTAGATGAGAGAAGCCTTGTAAGCCATGATGCGTTGGGCACAAAAGAAATCAAACTGAAACTATTGGAGGTTCAGGACGACACCTCTGACCACGTATGGAGATTTGGGGTGAGAGTCAAGGTGAAGAAGATCCTAGTTACGATAAAACACATCAGGACCCAGCAGGTTGAAGAGGGCGAATTTGATTTGCAAGAAATCGAAAAAGAAATGAAGGAAAAGAGGCATTATAGCTCTACCAACAGATGGGTCCAGACCACTGACATCAAAAACGGATACATACTGAGCACAAGGCATGCGTCACTTCTTGGCGATGCAGTAGCTCTGGATTATATCGTCATCTGACAAGAACTCTGAGAAGCGGATCTTTTCTTGCAGACTTCCAGAGGCAAGAGTTTTGACTTCCACTGAGCGTCCCCTTAAAAATTACGAAGTTGATTCGCTGAATCCTGTTTTTACTTTGGATGGCAAGTCTCTTTATTCTAGGCTCTGGTCTTATCTTTATCTCAATATCCAGTCCTTTCAGATAACGCTCCAATTCTTTTTTGTTATCCGCATGCTTTCTTGGGTGGGTGAAAGGGATGAGGCCTGTGGGGCCGTTCTTGGCGCCGCCGAGGACAAGGACCTTGTTATTCCTTATTACTAAAACACCTGCAATCTTTGCGATGAACTTTTCCCTTACTTGGGGGGAAAGGGCATCAAATGTTTCCTTTCGGACTTGGATTTTTGTCCTTTCAGGTTCCACCATCGGACCAATCCCAAAGTATCTGTTTTGGTGGTAGATGAGGGGACTTTTACTCTTGTCATGCTTGATTGCGACCACTCTTCCAATCACCATGTTGTGGTCGCCTGTCTTCTTTATCGATTCAAGCTTGCATTCTGCGTTTATCAGACACCCCTTGATCATTGGAAGCCCGGAATCCGTATCATATGTCTGAAAAAGGCCGCGGAGGTTCAGCTTGTCTATCTCCCGCCTCGAGTATCCTCCTGCAACGCTGACTTGGGTTGCTTGTGCTTCCGATGCAAGGTTTACGCCAAACCGCTTTGTTTTTCGGATGTTTTCAAGGGTGCTAGAGCCGTTGTGGATAAAGACTGAGATGAGCATTGGGTCGTACGAAATCTGCATTGTCCACTCTGCAGCCATTACGTTTTGCCCCCTAGGCCCTATCGAGGTGATAAGGCAAAGGCTTGTCAGGAAAAACTTTTGTGCCTGCTGCATTGCCTTGTCTTGCATATCGTCACTTGCAACCCTGAAAATATTAGTTTAGCTTCAGGGGGACCTCTCAAGCCCTGCCTTTCTTAGCGTGGAAAATCTGTATGTATGGACCAGTTCGGGGTCGCCAAAAGCCGCAGGATTCAATGAAGAGGTTAAATTGGCATAGAATTTAAGAAATACAAAGTGTGCACAGACCATGGTAAAGAAGACAAAGAAGAAGCCTGGGAAGATAGATTTTGAAAAGGAACGGCGCCAAGACAAAAACACCATAATAGCGGTGGCGGCCATTGCCTCCGTAGTCGCAGTGCTTGCAGTTGTTTCTTATGTAATGAATCAGGGACAGGACGGATCTTCCAAGGTTTCAATAATTGACGGAATAGGCTGCGACAAGGCGCAGTCAAATTCCTATCATGCAAGTGCGCATCTGGACGTTTTTGTAAACGGCAGCCACTATTTGATCCCTGCAAAGATAGGGATGATAAATGGAACATGTTCCTACTGGCTCTCTACAAGCGACGAAAGCGGCATTGTGCATATTGACGCACCGCAAGACAACCAATACACAGTGGCCCAGTTCTACGACGTCTGGAAGGCCACAGGCACCCTGCCTCCAACTGGAAACCCTGGAATCTATGTAAACGGTCAAAAGCCATCCCATGACATTAATGGCACAGTTATTGGGAACGGGGATGAGATTGCAATAGTATATGGCAACGCGCCATCGATCATACCGTCGTCCTACCATTTCCTAGCGTCCCAGTAGGGCGCTGAAATCTTACAGAAAACTTTATGAAAGTAGGATGAAGAGTCCAAGCATGATAAGTCAGGAAATTACACTGAGCGGTAAAAAATACCGGCTAACACTGACTGATCAGTTGCTTTCAGATGTAAGGCGCCTCAAGGCACTTTATAACGCCGCTTATGAGGATCCGGAGAGTTTCGAGGAAGTAAGCTCTGCCATATCTGACGCCATAACTCAAATCGCGGGAGCCGTAGAGCCTGCAGTCTCGGACAGCGACCTTGACGCCTTGATACAGGCGGTAATGAAGGCGGTGGACGAAAAGAGCAAGGAAACGGAGGAGGCCAAGGCAAAGCATGCAGAAGAAAGGGCAAAAAGCGAGAAGAGCAAGCAGGCTCCAAAACAAAAAAAATCGAAAAAATAGTAATTTTGGCCCAAAAGAGCCGAAAATAACCCTCATATTGGTCAAATGCAGTAGATAGCCAGAAAAACATGCAAACTCATTGTGAATGTGGAATATGTGGCCATGTGTCTGAGCAGGATTGCATTGCAAAGGAATGCAAATGTTGCATGAACTTTCACATGCGCTCAGGCCCGAAACGATAGATTACTTGCTTTTTGATCTTCTAATTATGCCGAAAATCGCGATTCCAGACCCTGCTACCTCGAACCCTATAGCTGCCGTCTGGATATTAGATAGGATCCTGCAACCCTGGGCATAATCCTTTGACGTGTAGGTGGAGACTATCCCCGTCATAGAGTTGCAGGACTCGATGCCGGCCAAGGTAAGATAGTGGACAAGCGCGGCAATTATCAGGATTGCAATGCCGTATGAAATTATGGTAACCTTCACTCCAGAATTTGTATGGGGGTTGGATTTTATCTTACTGGCTGGGAATCCACGTCTTGTCGCTAGCTTCGCGCCGATGGCTTTGGGGTTTACGGTATGAGTTCTGTAACTTTAAATAAGTACTATCTAAATTTTTCATAATGCGCGCCGAGGCTTTCCAGAAATGTATTGACCCGGGCTGTGGTCTGGAATATCCTATCACTGATATTAGAATAGAATGTGAGAAGGGGCATCTCCTTGACATAAAATACAAGTCGGCCCCTCCGACCTCGTTAAAAGAGGTATTCTACAAGCGCAGGAACCATGCCAATAACATTTACAACGAAAGTGGAGTATGGAGGTTCCGCGAACTGTTGAACTTTTGTGAGGTGGATACTGAAAACTTTGACGAATGTTCAAAGCGCCTAGTCTCGCTGGACGGTGCAGAAGGCAGGCTTTCAAAACCGTATCACATGTCCAAGGTCTCAGATTATGTAGGAGTGCAAAACATGAGGCTCCAACCAGAGGGATACAATCCAAGTGGGTCCTTCAAGGATAACGGAATGACAACTGCCGTTACCCATGCAAAGCTAGTCAATATCAAGAAGATTATTTGCGCCTCCACTGGGAACACATCGGCATCTGCTGCGATGTACGCGGCAAATGAGAACATGGAGTGTGACGTTTACATACCGGCAGGGGAGGTTGCACCAGGAAAGCTCAGCCAGGCATTCCAATTTGGGGCACAAGTGATAGAAATAAAGGGAAATTTTGACGATGCGCTTTCAACCTCGCTCAAAAGCGCTGGCAAGGGGGGCGGGTATACGGTCAATTCTATCAATCCATTCAGGATAGAAGGACAGAAGACGATTGTGTACAGGGCACTAGAATCCCTTGACTGGAATGCACCGGACTGGATAGTGTATCCTGGAGGTGCCCTTGGCAACACCTCAAGCTGCGGCAAGAGTCTGATGGAATTGCATGAGTGGGGCTGGATTAAAAAAATTCCCAGAATTGCCGTTGTCAACTCGGAAGGGGCAAACACACTCTACACGCTTTACAACGGAAAATTCCAGGAAAAAGAACTCCGGTGGAACAGGGGGAAACCTGACACGGAATTGATAAAAGAATACTACAAATTCATGGATGAAAAAGGAATCAGGCCCAAGACAAAGGCTACTGCAATCCAGATTGCCAAGCCTGCAAACATCCTAAAGGGCCTGAGGGCACTGGAGTTTACAAACGGCATTGTCACCCAAGTATCAGATGGCGAAATGTTGGACGGGATGGCACTCGTTGGCCTAAATGGCTTTGACTGCGAAATGGCCTCTGGGGCTGTGCCTGCAGGCATAAAGAAGATGACTGAGGCTGGGGTGATCAAGAAGGACGATGTAGTGATAGGAATTCTGACAGGAAGGCAGAAGGACTCGAGCATTCCAGTAGACTACCACAAGAACTCTCAGAACAGGTTTGCAAATCCGCCAAGATCCTAGTCATTTTCTGGCTCGGGAATTATTATCACGCGAGCAAGCATCATCTCGTTTTTTACCGAGTTTGATATCGTCTTGATGGTTTTGCTGGTCTCTCCAAGCCTTGCATCATTTGGAAATATGACGTGGATTTCGGCGTTAAACTCCTTTCCTACTGGACGCAGGAAAATGTCCCTTGTCTTGAGGTTGAACTTTGTGAAGATAAATTCTTTAATGTTGTCGGTCATCTCGGGGTTGTCAACAGCGTCTACCAAAATTAGGGTAGACTCGCGTATGGCAGTATATGCCATGAAAAATATGTAGACTGCTATTATCATTCCACCCACCGCGTCCATGAACTTGAAGGTGGTGTAGGTTCCAACAAGGACGCTTGCAAACCCCACAAAGGATGCGGTCCCATCCTTTATCGAGTTCTTGGCGTCAAGCTTTAAGGATATCAGGTTTGATTCTATTGCAACCCTCCTTATGGAAAAGGCCCTGTGCAGCGAGATTCCGCCTGCCGCAACCAGGGTGAGCATGGTAAACTCTGGATAGTGTATTTCAGCAGGGTGTAACAGAACGCCAACTGCATGATAGGTTATCAAAATGCCAAGGACTACGATTGCAATTGCCGCAGTAAAAGCGGCCAATACCTCGACTTTGCGATAGCCAAAGGGAAACAAGCTGCTCTTTGGCTTTCTTATCATGCTTATGCCAAACCAGACCACAAAAGAGATCATAGAATCTGCAATGGAGTCTAGTCCGTCCGCCGTAAGAGTAGTGCTTCCAGTAAATAGTGTCACTGCAAGCTCGGCTATTCCTATTGCCGCAAGTGTTATCACCGATTGCTTTGCTGCAAACCGAGCCTTTGTTAATACGTCATAACGGCTCAGCTCTTTACTTTTCTCTGTAGAACCCAACTTGAAACCTAATCTACAATATTTTGCAGCCAGTACTTTTTAAACAATTTGTGACTACTGTTTCTTGAAATGCTCTTCGAGCATTCTTTTCTTTTCAGCCATGTGGAAGAGCTCCTCGGTGTGCTTGAATGCCTCTTCCCTTGGCCTCTTGAACAGCATTGCCTGCATGAGGAGGTGATTTTCTGGAACCACTATCCCTGTCTGATCATCGGAATAGGTTAGCTTTACCAAGTCGTCCTGAACTTCGGTGAGGTCTGCATGTATGTGGATCATGTTGGTGTCCTTGAAATTGAAGTTGATCGACTCGGCATAATCCCTGATATCCTTTGTTCCCTTTACCCCATAAAGAGTCGCGACTCCGTACTCGTTTTTGTAAAGGTCTGTAATCTCTGAAACGCTTGGGGCTGGTCCGTCAAACCTGATGTCCATCAAGTGCACGTGCATCTGTCTTGTCGGCACCTTGAAAACTCGGATGAAAAGAGGCGTATCTGCACCCATGTAGCTTTTAACATCCTCATCATGGTGGGGCTTGCGCGTCCACTCGATTGAATCCTTGATTTCTGTCTTGGAATCCTCAAGGTCTGCCCATCTTCGGAGCAACGTGGCATCCATCCGCTTTATCCTCTTGCCATATCTTTCTTTGAGTGGCTGGATTATCCTGCCCATGCCGGTCACATTGCAGCTTCCCTGCATGGTGAACTGTTTCTCAAACGCCTTGTCGTAGTTTACTCTGGAATTGAAGATAAACTGTGCAACCGCCTTGTCGCCAGTAATCTTTTCGCCCCCTTGGAATATGGCACGCGCCTTTGCAGGCTCGTAGACTTCCTTCTTGTTGACATATCCCAACCCTCCGGGCGAGGCATCTATGACGAGGTCACAGTTTGAAACTGCGTCCTCTATGGTGCCGGCAACCTTGAATTTTGAAAAACTTTCAAGCTTTTTCTTTGGGACAAAAACTTTGAAACCCCTTGAAATGGCATCTGCCACTTTTTCATCAGGGGAATATTTGCCAACTCCTGTAACCTCGATATCCTTATCGCCAGATATGAATTGGGCTATCCTGCTACCTATTGAGCCATAACCATTGACAAAAACCCGCTTCACGATTTTGCAAATGCATATCCCTCTTATTTAGATAACCCCAGACAAGGGCTAAATAGACTCTGAGATTCAGATGAATTGTGAAGATTCACCTGCCGTCCTTGGGGATAGGGGCGGGTATAGTCGTAGCTGCCATGGTGCTTTTCTCAATTTTCGGGCAGGGGCTAATGGACAAAAACGCCCCCAGCATTGGCGCACAAAGCGCACAAACAACAGGGCAGAAGGTAAGCATGGATATCCTGACTGGAAACTCTTCGCCAGTACTAGGCTCCGATAACGCACCCATTACAATGATCGAGTTTGGGGACTACCAGTGCTTTTACTGTAACAACTTTTTCCACAACACCGAGTCGGACATAGTAAAGAACTATGTGGATACTGGCAAGGTGAAAATGTACTTTAAGGATTTTACAA
>DATFCV010000033.1:0-50623 GCA_035252645.1 Nitrosotalea sp.
AAAAGTAGTGATCAATCTAAACAAAAAGGATTACGACAAACGTCATATTTTCACGCCTATTTTGGGAGGATTCCATTTTTATTGAACCCCAATAAAATTGGAAAATCCTTCACTTATATGTGCATGAAAGTCTGAATAGACATGTTAAAAGAAATAATTGCAAAGATAATGTCTTGCTCTTGTAACAAAAAGGCTTCTGATGACATAAACGCAGTAAAAGAAGCCAAAGAATCAAAAAAATAGAATTTTAGATTCTACACCATTTTTTCCCTAACAAACCCGTACGCGTTACTTGCAAAATTGAGTTATTTACCAAGCTCTTTCATTTTTGCTTCAAGAGCGGATAGCCTTCTCTGAGTAACATCCATTGTACGTTTTAAAACATCAACCTGATCCCGGTTCTGCCTTTCCATCTCGTTTATGCTATCAAACAAGACTTTGGCCTCTGTCGTCATTCCATTGTCATTCTTATCTATGCGGGCTGCAAGGTGCCTATAGCCCTCTTCTAACTTTTCCATCCTATTCAAAGTCTCTTCAATTCTTGCATTTACCTCATTGACTTCCGTATGAATTGAGCCCAGTTCTTCCTCAATTTTGTTCAAGGAAGGGGCAAGAAACCTTCCTATTCCTGAAACTTTCTTGTCCATGGTTAGCAATGTGTGCAGTTACTAGTTAAAGAGTACTAGATGCCAGATTACAGTTGCAAACTCTGTCAGTTTACCTCTGAGCATAGTTTTGTTTCTTGGACGAATAATCCGCATAGTTGATTTGCCGCCCGGAATCACACAGACGCGAGGAACAACATCTGGCTGCCGCCAAAAATGAAACAGGAATACATTTTCCTAAAATTCGGTCACCACAAGACCATCACCATTTAACCCGGTGTAACATCATGATAGAACTCTAGGTCAATACGGTACAAATGATCAGCATTATTAATTTTAAAACGTAAAAGACGACAGCCTTGGTCTATGCAGATCCTCCTCATACGTTGTCCCCATTTCAGAAATGGGCACTTTTGCACCTTCACAACTCGGAAACTGGCAGTAGCGGCCTTAACATTCTGAAGGCGTGCTGCATCACTGCCATGACGGACAACTTCCAGAAGAGGGACGTAATCGAGGGCCTAGCAAGGCTTGAAAAAATGGGCCTAATACGAAAAAGCCAGAACCTGCCGAAGAACCTTGGTCAGGAAGGGGAGCTGTCCGACCACTATTCAATCACTGGCGACGGAGTGATTTATACTAAAAAGATGCTCAGGCCCGTCTTGGACTTGCTTGTAAGCTTGGAAAATACAGAAAAAATTGCGCAAAAGCTTTCCGATGGAAAGACCAAGAGCTGGCTGCGCGTGACAGCCAAGTCTTCAGCCGGATTGGTGCAGCAAGAAATTCTTGAAAGGATCATCTCACATGGGCTTGGAAACATCGGAGGCCTCGGGCAACTGCTGGAAATTCTAAGAAAGAACCTCCATTTTGCAACTTGATCTTCTAAAACAATCTTCACAATTCAACGATTTACCGAAAAATGAGAAAAACCAATAGAATTGTAAACGTGATGAAAATTAATGATGTTGTGTAGAGAATGATTTGATCCAAATGCTTTTGAGTTTTAACAGGCGAGCAAATCCGATGCCAAGATTATGGCGGACATCGTTTATTGTATCTCTGGCACTAACCGCAGCGCTTGCTTTTCAATTTGAGCAAACCAGCCAAGGCATTTCAGGTTACATGGTGAATGGCACAATCTCGCATGACGGCTGCCTCGCGATAAACGGAACAATATTCAACCAAACAACCCCGACATATCCAATCCAAGTGTGCCAGTACAAGAACTCGTTTTTCCAGATAAGGCAGCCTACGCCGAATCTTGCATGTAGCCAGCCGGCAACAAGCTGGAAAGATCCAACCTCGGGCCAAGTTTTCAACTTTTCTGGCCCGTGCGACAGGCCACAATTTTATTCCCAGGCACTTTACAATGTCACATTTGACCAACCCCTGACACCAAACCCACCCCTACAACAGGTCAGGCAATATGGAATCCCCGCACAGGATGTAACTTGCCCTCAGGGCATGGTGCTGATGAAAAGGTCTTTTGACAACTCTCCTGCCTGTGTAAAACCCGATACGGCACAAAAACTTGTGGAGCGTGGATGGGGAGCAGTAGTCACAACACCAACGCCAAACGTTCCTTCCAGAACTGCAATCTATACGGCAGGACAAAAGGTGGGCGCCTTTACCATCTTGGCGATCAATCCGGGTAATGTCACTGGTTATTACAACAGTCCTTACCCAATACAGCATCCAGGTCCCGGAGTTTTCACTACAATGCGCATAGGTGACACACTAAACCCTACCTGCGATGGCTCGGCGCCCCTTGTGATTTCGGCTATCAACTATCCCAACTCCATTACCGTGACGGCAGGCAGCCCCACCACCCCCAGGCCGGGCGGATGCCCCATCTGCCTCTCGGCAGATTCCACCATAGCAACACCCTCTGGCGAGGTAGACATTACAGATGTCAAGCAGGGAACAATTGTTTGGTCAATAGATTCCAATGGAGATATGGTCAAGTCCAAGGTTATCAAGACCAACCGAGTATTCGTGGGAAGTACGCATGAGGTAATAGACATGCGCCTGAAAGATGGCAGGGAGCTACTTGCCTCACCAAACCACCCGACATATGACGGCAGAACTATTTCCGATCTCAAGGTCGGCGAAAAATACGACGGTTCTACAATAAGATCCATGGACCTGGTACATTACAAGTACCAGTATACGTACGATATCCTGCCCAGCAGCACTACTGGGGATTACTTTGCAGACAGCATACTGGTTGGAAGCACGCTCAAGTAATCCACGGCGCCTGAAGGCAAAACACACCCTAGAAAAACAACATGATAACATAAGCAATGAGGCATCCTGCCCCATAGAACAGCCAGTCGATCAAGCCGTCCCTATAGCTATCACCCTCAATCCACCTATCAAAGGTTACTTCCTTGATTCCTGAAACTATGAGTATCGCTATTGCTCCATCATACCACGGGAAATGCAAATCTACCGCCGCAAAGACGAAGGTTGTGCCTACAAAGAAGTGCAGCAGCTGCGATAAGAGGAATGAAGGTGGCCTCCAGTTTTTTGACATGGTCCGCGTACTGTACGTTTGGGGCGTGCATGTACTTTAAGCCTAGACATGAAATAGAATGGAGTTTTTCTACTGAAAAATTTTACTTTCTTCTCTAGTGAGCACGGTTTAAACAATAGGAAATGGATTTTGATGTACTGGACAAAATTGGTTCCCGTTCCGCATTTGGAGTAATCTCCACACTGCTGATAATGATTCAAGTTATTCCCTTGTTGCAGACCACGCCTGCTTATGGCGATCCCTACTGGAACGAGCACGGAAAGGTGGAGCCCGACCATAAAATTGCAACAAAGCAGCTTGAACATGCACTGTCAAAGCAGGCAGAAAGGGGCATACCTCTTTATCGAAATCATGGAACTGCCAAAGAGGGCGTAGCACCGCAACCAAGAGTGCTGGCCAAAGTCATTCCCTCTCCGGAGATGTCGTCTGGTACAACCATCAACGGCATAGGATATGACAACGTGACGCCGCCAGACGTCCAGGTGGCAGCAGGGCCACTAAACATTATGGAAATGGTAAACCTAGAAGGAGAAATTTGGGCAAAGGATGGTACAAGCCAGACCGGTCCGTTTGGCCTAGCGAACTTTTTCGGTACGGGTTCCGACATGATCTCCGACCCCAAGGTATTTTTTGATTCGTCAAGCAACAGGTGGTTTTCCTCCATCACCGACATTTCCACCAGCTCGGTGAAGGTTGCGGTATCTGATTCAGAAGATGCAAATGGAAACTTTTGTGTCTACACATTAAAAGGGCCAACCTATACAATACTCGACCAGCCCATCATCGGTTCCAGCGATGACAAGATCATAGTCTCAGTCAACGATTTCAGTACTTTTACCCAGCAATTTTTGTACTCGCAATATTGGGTAATGAACAAGTCAGACATGTTGACGTGTTCGCACGCAAGTTTCGTGAGCAAAACCACCTCCAGCTATTTTTCCATCCACCCTGTCCAGTCTCTGACATCTACTGAGACCGAGTACATGGTGAGCACTTCACAGACTTCATCACCCTCCACAATCGATGTCTTCTCAGTCAATGGGGTCCCTCCAAATCCAGTAACCGTTTCAATAGTTAAGCTCCCAATTTCCGCAATCTCCGATCCCCCAAGTGCAGTCCAGCCCGGAACCATATTGAGACTAGACACTGGAGATGCAAGGGTGCAAGATGCAACATGGTCAAACGGAGCCCTTTGGCTTGCGCACACCAACGCATGTATTCCTGCAGGAGACACAACCACGCGGTCGTGTCTGCACCTTGTCGAGATTAGCACAACCAACTCTGGATCATCCAGCCCCATCAGCGTATTGCAAGATTTTAACTACGGAGTAGCAGGCAAGTACCTATTTTATCCTGCAATAAGGGAGCTATCAAACGGCGATCTTTTTGTGGCCTATGGGCTTTCGTCTTCCACGGACTTTCCCGGGATCGAGGTAACAAAGCAGGCAGCGGGTGACAAAAAGGGCTCCATCGAGGCTCCAACAACACTACAACCTGGCAATGGCTCTGTCACGCTACTCTTTGGCTGCATCAGTACAACCGGATGCAGGTATGGAGATTATTTCGGGGCAGGGCTTGACCCAAGCGACCCCACACAGGTCTGGGTTGGCGGCGAATATGGATCCGGTACACTTGACTATTCCGCGCTTGGAAAGACATGGGCGACCAAGATTGGAAGCTTCACAGGATAGGGCGGACTTGCCGAACAGAGTTCAAAAAACTTTTCTGTAAAACTACTGAGAACACTAATACAGTTTTATCTTAACTAAAATTCTAAGCATAATCAGATATGTAATGAAATAACAGAATAGGATCGTTTGTATGGTCTCTAGAAATCGCGCAATCCTTAGCATCGGTATTATTTTCATACTCCTCCTGCCATCTTTCATAAATTTGCAACTTGTAGGTGCCCAAGTTGTAACAGGATCCACCAATGTCACCTCCACTAATGTAACGTCATCAAGCGGGCCATTGCCCATTCCCCTTCCCAACGAAACTATATCCGTTAATGGTTCTACTACCGTTGCAGGCGTGCACGTGTTTGGAAACGGCACCATCACAACCTCAGTAAACGGCGTGGCAATGTCGTTTTTCTTCGACCCCAACCACCGACACACAGATGCCAAGCCTGCCCAAACTACAGGCATCAATCTGAATGTAAACACGTATGATCTCTCGGGAAATGAGATTACAGGCGTGTACATTGAGTTACAGGATACGACTGGAAAGGATCTTGCCACAGGATATTCGCCCGCATCTTTCCCAGTGACAGCGGGCAAGCAGTACATCGTTTACGCTAACAACTACCAAAACATCTCCTTTAACCACTGGGACAACAGTAGTACCGACCCTGCAAGGCCCATAACGGTCTCCCAGACCACAACTGTGTTAGCCTTCTATTCCACTGGAAGCAGTACTGCTCCACAGTCGCCAACCGGTCTTACTGCAAGCGCAGTCTCTTCTTCACAGATAAATCTCTCCTGGTCCGCACCCTCAAGTAACGGCGGCTCTCCGATAACTGGCTACAAGGTAGAGAGATCAATCGACGGCGGCTCGACATGGTCAACACTTGTGGCAAACACAGGTTCCGCCTCAACTACATATTCCGATACCGGGCTGCAGGCAAGCACATCTTATTGGTACAGGGTATCGGCGATAAACTCGGCCGGTACAGGCTCGCCGTCAAACACCGCAACCGCAACCACAAGTTCAGCACCTACAAAGTCCTTTGTCCTTACACAGTCAGGACTACTTGCGTCCGACTCGCTGACCAACGAGACCGAGTCGCAGCAGCAGCTTCAGTCAAACCCCGGATACTGGACCTATACCGGTGACGCGCCCAACGAGAACGCACCCTACGAGTTCTCAAGGGACACAAGCGGCCTACACATAGGGGTACAGGCTCCAAAGGACGGCACTTATGCCGGATTTTTTGCAGAAAGCCCCAACACGAATGAAAAACTTTCCCACTCTGTAATCACTACACCCATCAGGGCCCTGCCGACAAACTATTATTACAACAACGGCATGTATGTCCAGACCGCTAACGGGCTCATAAACTACGTAACATGTGTAGCCCTTACAAACGACCAGGCAACAGTATGGGCAGTGATATCAACAACAGGCAATACTAACCAGGCCACCACCGAGACGGTATGGGCAATGGACAACAGTGCCAACCAGCCACTTACGCGCGACTGCACCATCATCACAAACGGCAGCAACTATCTCAAAGTGTATCTGGACGGGGCGCTGTTCTTTTCCGGAAACAACCTGAACCTGCAGATGCCTGCACCGTTTAACGTCTATCTCGAGCCCGAGACCTCGTACGCGGGACAGATGTTAGTAGGGTCGTTTACCGATTATTACGTGACCTCCGATGAGACAGTTACGGCAGGCAACCTGCCAAGCAATGCGGCCACCCTTGCCCTTGTCAACAGCGCGGGCACTGTCTTGAACTCTAGCAAGGTTTCAGGCGGCAGTGCCACACTATGGATAGGCCAGTTCCACTTACCGCTGTCGGCAAACCTCAACGCGTACGACTCTAGCAACAACATAGTGGCAACAAGCCCCGAGAAGGCCTATGGCGGGGACACCTACGCGGCCAAATAACAACAGGGCGTAGGGGAACGACTGTCTGTCGGTTACGCAGACTGGTCTTGCTTGCATTGCACTCCACTGCATACCTACTGGATAAATTGGCCTGGAACCAAAAGAAACTCAGGAAATGGCATCAAGCGGAAAGATTGGATTGCTGAACTTCTTCGGCGTCAAGAGCTCAAGGAAGTACATCCTCATCTGCATCAGGTGCGGTTCTGACAGCCTCCTACGATCCCCCGACAGAATAGAGTGCCTAAACTGCAACAAGGTTCTCTCGATCAAGGCACAGGGCCAAAAAGCAAGCTCTGTCCCAGCTTAACCCTTCAGGGTCATTCTCTTGCCATGGTCAGGGCTTCGTCCAATGTCGGAGGAAGCCCTTTTGGATTTGAGATGTAGAGTGCAGAGGCAGCATTTGCAAACAAAAGCCTGTCCTCCGCCTCGAGGTCTGCCATGTATCCCACCGCGTTTGCCGCATCCCAGACGTCCCCCGCACCTGTTACAACTAGGGGCCTTACGGGAAATGCCTTTGCAAAGGAAACTTCCTTGCCGTCTGTCCAGTACGAACCCGATATGCCGTGAAGGTCCACCGGTACGGCGGATTTTTTTGACAGTTCCATGACGAGTTTCTTTGTATCCTCGGTTCCGGAGGCCTTGGCAAGGCCGTACTGGGCTAGCAATATGTTGCACTCGTTCTCGTTTATGCAGAGCGAGTCCATGCTGGGCCCAATCTTTCCCAGCGCCTCCTTGAATTCCTTGGACCTTGTCTGTATGTCCGCAGGGTCGAGGATGTGTAGGGCGCCCTTTGACTTTTCAAATGTAAACTTTGCAAGCTCGGTGCCCTTTGCGTTGCTTGCCCAGTTCGTTACTATCGCAGTTTCTGCCTTCATTATTGCGTCAAGCTCTTCTTTTCCAAGCTTATCAGGCCCAAAGCTTGCATTATCCCCAAGGTCGGAGAACATGATGTTCACAATATGGCTCCCGTTTTGAAACTCAAGGGCCGTGGTCCTCCCAGGCTTGCCGTCAATGACAAGCAGTCTGGCATTTTCCATCCCTGAAAATGTCTCCCGGATTAGGGCAGCCCCTGCCTTGTCGGATATCGTGATGAGCGTCACAGGCACGCCAAGCCTTGCAAGGGCAAAGGCTACATTAGTAGCATTACCCCCCTTGATGTCCCTCTGGGGTATGTCCCTTATGCTGCCGCCGAAGTTTATCTTCTCCAGGATTTGGCTGTAAAAGCTGCCCACATCTGACACAGAGATTATCCTGTCAAGGAAAAAATCGTTTAAAACTACAACTGGTCCCAGGTCTGCGTCTTTGAGTTTTTCTAGCATGAAGGGGTTCTAGCCCATTGGAGGCATCGGAGGTCCGCCCCTTCCGCCTCCGCCCTTGCCTGACGATGCAATCACGTCGTCAATCCTTAGGATCATGCATGCAGCCTCTGTGGCAGACTTGATTATCTGCTCCTTTACTGCTACCGGCTCTATGATATCAAGAGAATACATGTCTGCCACCCTGGTGTTGCGAGCGTCTATTCCAGTCCATTTTTTGCCCTGACTGTGCTTGGCGCGCAGTGTTACCATCGTGTTGATTGGGTCCATCCCTGCGTTCTCAGCTATTGTCAAGGGTATGATCTCAAGGGCCTCGGCATACTTTTTGATGGCAAGCTGTTCCCTTCCCTCAAACCTGTCTGCCCAGTCTTTGAGGCTTGATGACAGAAACTCTTCGGGAGCTCCGCCGCCTGCAACCACTGCCGGCTTTTCAATTACATCCTTTACAACCATGAGCGAGTCGTGAAGCGACCTGTCAACCTCGTCGACCACTCTTTGTGATCCACCCCTGATGAGAACTGTGATTGCGCGGGGGTTCTTGCATCCCTCGATGAAGACCCATTTCTCGGTCTCCACCTTTCTCTGCTCCACCGTCTCGGCGGTTCCGAGGTCTTTTGAAGTCATGTCGTCTATGTTGCTGCTTATCCTACCTCCCGTAGCCTTTGCAAGCTTTGTCATGTCGCTTTCTTTTACGCGTCTTACTGAAAGTATTCCCTGTTTTGCAAGATAGTGCTGTGCGATGTCGTCTATCCCCTTCTGGCAGATGAGCACGTTTGCTCCAATCTCGTGGATCTTGTCCACCATTGACTTGAGCATCCTGTTTTCCTCCTCGAGGAACATCTGCATCTGTGTAGGGTCGGTAATCCTTATTTCGGCACTCATCTCTGTCTTCTCGATTTCAAGTGCGGAGTTGAGCAGGGCTATCTTTGCCTTCTCCATCTTCGTGGGCATGCCGCTGTGTACGACCTCCTTGTCAAGAACTATGCCTTTTATGAGCTGAGTGTTACGGATGGAACCGCCAGCTTTCTTTTCCACCTTGATATTATCTAGATCGACCCTGTTTCCCTTCTCCTCTTTATCAACAACCTGTAAAATGGCATCTACCACCAGTTTTGAGAGCATGTCGCTGTCCTCAGAGATTAGCTTTGATTCCATGCTTGTCTTGGCCACCTTCAAGAGTACGTCCTTCTCGCTTGGGCTTACTGACTTGGCAAGCTCCTGAAGGAGGGAAAGTGCCTTTTCGGAAGCCGCCTGGTATCCCTCTATAATTACAGTGGCATGAACGTCCTTTTCAAGTAGTTCCTCCGCCTTTGCAAGCAGCGCCCCGCCGAAGACCACCGAGGACGTGGTTCCGTCCCCTACCTCGTTGTCCACGGTCTTTGATATCTCTACCATCATCTTGGCAGCAGGATGCTGCACGTCGATCTCCTTTAGGATGGTAGCACCGTCGTTTGTAATGGTAACGTCGCCCAAGGAATCCACGAGCATCTTGTCCATGCCTCTTGGCCCTAGGCTTGTTCGTACAAGTTCGGCGACAAGTTTAGCCGCCGCAATATTATTTTTCTGCGCATCCCGTCCCTTCTGCTGCAAGGCGCTTTCCTTGAGCACTAGGACTGGACCTTGTGGTGTTTGTTGAATTGAAGCCAAAACTTTTTCCCCAAGTTCGTTGCTTAACTTCCCCTTTTAATAGGTTCTGTCAAGGAACAGGAAGGTTTTACGGGTTGTGGCGGCACGCCGGAGGGCCGGCTTTCGCCCTCTCTCCGGGCCAAGCCCATCCCAAAAATTGTTTTTATTGCATTTTTTTCTATATTAGTTGTTGATCGCATACATTCTTGCAACTTGCGCTCCCGGCCAGGAAAAGGAGGCCATATCAAAGATTAAGGATATCAAAAATGTGGTCGAGGTCAACGGAATCATGGGCAGGTATGACATCTTCGTAAAGGTCTCGGCAAAAGAGGACCTTGACCTCCATGCCACCATCACAAGCATAAGGGACGTTACCTCCATTACGAGCACCGCCACATTTACCGCAATCTATGGCCAGGGAGGATCAGTTGACGATAAAGAATGACACATGTCGCGCTATACCGAGGCCGTAAAACTCCAGAAAAAACTTGCCCCCAAGGTAATTACAAAGGACGTAATTAAGAAAATCAGCACCGTCTGCGCAGTTGACGTTGCATACAAGGACGGCATTGCAAACGCGGCCGCAGTGGTGGTGGACGCATGCACCCTTGAGGTCTTGGAGCACGTCACATGCGCTACCAGGATAGTGGCGCCCTACGTGCCAGGCCTGATGATGCTCAGGGAGTCCGGTCCGGCCATTTCTGCCCTGAAGCTTTTGAAAAATAGGTTTGACGTCCTTCTTGTCGACGGCAACGGCCAGTTGCACCCCAGGAGGTTTGGGCTTGCGTGCTACCTTGGAATGTTGCTTGACGTGCCAACAATTGGTGTTGCGAAGAGCTTGCTGTGCGGCATTACAAAAGGAAGTTTTGTGCTACTTGGGGGAAAGCGGACTGCAAAGGTGTTAGAGAGGAAAAAAGGCAAAAAGATCTTTGTAAGCATCGGAAATAAGATGAGTTTGAGAAGTGCAAGCAGGCTCGCCGACTCGCTGATTATGGATGGAAGGTGGCTGCCGGAACCTCTCAGGCTTGCAGACATGTATTCCAAATCACGCCAACGCACATAGGAAACATGCCGTCAACTATGATGCCGTTAGGTCCCTTGGAAGGATCTCAAGGGATCTGTTGAAGCACCTGACCGCCTCCTCATATCTGCCAAGGCTCCTCAGTGCGACCCCCTTTTTGTTGAGTATGTCTGGATCGTCTGGCTTGAGCGCGAGGGCGTTCTCGAAAAATTCCAACGCCTCCTCGTACTTGCCATCATCTACAAGACATGTTCCCTTCTTTATCAAGTCGCGGACCGTATCCACACTTGATATTTGCAATGATCTCTTAAAGAAATTCCGATACAAAGTTCTAGAAACAAGTTGCAGACTTGGCAAGCTTTTTCAGGTGACGACCTTGAGGTAGGTCCTGGCCTTTACGTCCACCACGCCGCTGTAAAGGATTCTTACCTCTGGAAGGGCAAGGAACGGAAGAAAGAGCGGTATGAGATGCGGCTGCGGAAATTTGCAACCAGCATCCACTATGCTCTGGTCCAACCCCTGAAAGGCCGCCGCGGCATCCTCGACCGAATCTTTGGACGCAAGTCCGGCAAAAGGCATCTTGAGTCTTGCAACAATCTTGCCGTCCTTTGATACTGCCATTCCACCCCGGATTCTTGCCAGTTCGTTTGCTACAAGGGACATCTCCTTCTCGCTTGATCCTATGACAATCATGTCGTTCTCGTGGAAGCTCTGGGTGGAGCCGAAGGCTCCAATGTCCGCGCCAAGGTTCCTCAGAAACCCAACGCACCGCCGCCTAGTCCCGTATGTTCTGTCCATGGCGGCAACCTTCCACACGTCCTTGTCGCGCGAGGCCTGCACGTTTCCATCCCTCACGGAAAGTTCTTCGGAGTCCTTCCGTGTTATGATTTCAGTATCAAGCCTTATCACGGTGGCGCGCGCGGTTTCTCCTTTTCCCCTGACGCCAAAGTCTTTCTCTGAAAACTTGCCTCCCGTACGTACAGTGTTTGTTATCCACTTTGGAAAGGCGGCCCGGGAACCTTGGAACACGAGGTTTCCATGGGCCACAAGGAGCCTTCCGCCCACAAAGACCTTGTCGGGACGCTTTTCCAAGTCCTCAAACACAAGAATGTCGGCAAGCTTCCCCGGGGCAACTCCCCCAAGATCATCGCCCATTCCATAATATTCAAAGCAGTTGCGTGATGCAACCGTTACCGCATCTACCGGGTCCATACCGAGTTCCACGGACTTGCGCACGCAGTGGTCTATCAGGCCGTATCTTAGAAGGTCGCTTGGTGTCACGCCGTCCGTACAGAACATCAGCCTGTCAAGATATGTCTTCTTGGAAAGCAGTGTCGGGACCATCCTTTCAAGATCCCGCCTTATCGAGCCCTCCCTCATCATGACCCACATTCCGAGCCTCAGCCTCTCTAGCAGCTGGTCATAGTCAATTGGCTCATGGCATGAAAAAATTCCCGAGGCGATGTACGCGTTCAGTTTCCTGTCGCTTGCCCCAGCGGTGTGGCCATTTACTATCCCGCCCGACTCTATGACCTGTCGCATGTTCTGTATTGTCTCCCTGTCAAGAGTGGTCACCTTTGTCCACGAGAAAACCTCCCCCATTCCAAGAACGGCGTGGAGTCTTAGCGCCTGCCTCTGTTCTGCATGCGATATTGTCCTTGCATGGCTGAACTTCCTGTCGACAGGAAGGCCGCCTGGCATCATGTGGAACACCCTGACTGGCAGGGCCTCTGTCATCCTTACAAATTCCCGAAAGCCCCTGTAACCACAGACGCTAACAATGTCTATCGGATCCGAGAAAAGGGCGGTTGTACCGCAAAGAAGGGAATGCTTTGCAAGCTCGGATGGTAGAACATACTGGTCCATGTGGATGTGTGGGTCTGCAAACCCCGGAGTCACGAATTTCCCCTCCAAGTCTATCACTGCGGTCCTCTCACCCACGGTATGGCCGGCATCCCTTCCGACATATGCAATCCTGTCCCTGAATATTGCAATCTGCGCGTCCGGAACTATCTCCCTCGAGTAGACGTTGACAAGTTTCCCGTTTTTAAGAACGATATCTGCCTTTTTCTCCCCCATGGCAACCTGGTTTAAAGGAACAATCATTTTCGCAAGTGAGCTTGCTTTCACAGGATGGCTTTACGCCTTCACGCTATTAAAGCGATGTCAAACCAGACCGGCTGCACGAGTCTTAAGTGGCAGAGCCAGTAAAAATTATCATGAGATGGGCCGGCCTTCCCCTGACCCTTGCAATCATAATTGCATCTGTAGCAATCTCAATTGTACTGTTCATGTTTGGCATCTACTTCTTTTTCCTGCCGATAATCTTCATTCCCTTTGCAAGGTTTTTCAGGAGGCCCGCAAGACCGCAACGCTCATGCCCTGCATGCGGGCTTGGGTCTGACGGCAACTTCTGCCCAAGGTGCGGAACAAGGGTCTCGTAAAGCGAGAAATTTTTGGCACCTTTAAATTACGGTCAAGGGTCGACTTCTTCTATGAACATGCCCAAGGAGATCAGAAGGTATTGCCCCAAATGCAAGAAGCATACCCTACAGAAGGTTTCCTTGTACAAGGCTGGAAAGAGGAGAGGTTCTGCAATTGGCGAAAGAAGGCACGCCGAGGACAAGAAGGGGTACGGAGGACAGAAATTCCCCAAGCTTGCCAAGCCTGCCAAGACAACAAAGAAGATGACGCCAATCCTGCTTTGCCCGGAATGTAAAAAGAAATTTAACGTGGCAGGAATAAGGCTAAGAAAGTTGGAGCTCGTCGCACAATGAAAAAGTCTCAGATTCTCATTCCAAGGCCTGGCAGCAAGTTTCAGAAGGTACAGTGCAAGGAATGTGGCGAGGAAAGCGTCGTATTTTCACATGTTTCCACCACCGTGGCATGCAAGGCATGCGGCAACACGCTGGCAGAGCCGACAGGTTCTATTGCGACAATTAACGGCAAAGTGCTAGGAAGCGCCGAGTAGCTCATAATCCCTTTTCTTGTTAAGGTTAACCGCAACGCGTTTGTCATCAACCAAAATGTAGGACTCGTCAACCCTCGTCCCGTCACGTACGGCAGTGGGATTAACAATTGATATTCCCGTGAATGCGCACTCCTTCCCATCAAAGGTAACGAGGAATTCTGGAGTAATGCCAAATGTGTCAAGGAATTTTTTGCTTGTAACCACGCTCATCCATGGCCTTCGGGAATCATGTTGCCTTACAATTTCTCGTACGACCTCCGCGTCAAGAAGTGCCAGGTCGCCCGACACCACAAACACGTGCTCTCCGAATTTTCTAAGAGCCTGTCCTAGATCCTCCACGTATCCTCCGCCCCCAGTCTCGATTGTCTCCATCCCGAGCCCCTTGACAAACTCCGATGTTTGTGGGGCGTTGTGACTTGTGGCGCACACAGTTTTTGAGAAGCAGCCTGACTTTTGCAACGCGTCAATTACGTGCTGTACCACCGGCATCTTGTATTTCAGGAGGAGTTTCTCCCCTACAGGCCCCATTCTCGTTCCCTTTCCCCCGCACATTACAAGGCCGATCATCTTGATGCGAATATCATAAGCGATGCAAGCCTGACTAGCTCGTTGCTTGCACCAAAGACGTCCCCTGAGACACCGCCGAAGCTCCTGTTCGAGACAGCAAGAAGCAGGAATGAGATGCCCACCGTCGCACCTGTAACGATAATTCCAGTGACGCCGCCAAGAAGGACTGCGGGAACCACTGCAAGCGCTGCAGCCGCGCCAAGTTTGGCGGGGCTTTTCATGTGCTCCGTAAAGGGCGAGCTGAGTCCCTGCCAGGCAGAAGAGCCCCTGTTTGCCTGTAGCACCATTGCAAACTTTGCCATCAGCTCGCTGACCACCACTGCCTCGAAAATTACAATACCTTTCATCATGGAAAGGGACATTATCATACCTGCAACGTAAAGGACAACCGTCACAACACCTGCCGAGCCTACGGCGGGATCGCGCATTGCCTTTAGCTTCTTCTCCTTGGTACCCTTTGCCATCATGCCGTCCGCAAAGTCACACAGCGCGTCGGTGTGGTGTATTCCAGTAATTATGACCAGGCCTGCAGTCAGGACCAGGCCCACTATGAGTGGCTGAACGTAGAGCGACAGCCCGTATCCTGCCCCGCCTATCAACAGCCCTATGAGCGCGCCTGCAACTGGGAAGAGATACATGTTTTTTGCAACGACGTCAAGCTCCCCACCCCTTGACGGGATAATAGTCAGAAACGATACGACTGACGAGAGCCCCTTAAGCAAGCCCCCACCATCCCAAGTAAGACAGCGCGATGATTACAGGGACCGTAAAAAGTCCGACAAAAAGAACCGCGGTCACCTTCATCATGGCAATCGCCTTTGCAAAGTGCGCCTCGCAAAATTCGCAGCTTCCATCCCCCAAAACATAATTGTCCAGTTTTTCAAACCTTACCCCCAGCGCGCCTGCCATGGTGGCCATCGGGTATCCGGCATTTGGGCTCTCGGTCTTTGGCCCGTCCCGTCTCATTACCTCTACAGAATGCCTCCAGTTGCACCCAACGATCATACCGGCCAGTACCATTAGCAAGCTGGTCAGCCGTGCCGGCACAAAGTTCAGCACGGTGTCACACTTGGCTGCAAACCAACCAAGGTTTCTGAAAAGGTCGGTCTTGTATCCTATCATCGAATCTGCCGTGTTCACAGTCCTGTAGACAAAGGCTCCGGCAAGGCCGAAAAATGCAAAGTAGAATAGCGGTCCGGTGATTCCATCAACGATGTTTTCGCTGATGCTCTCAAGTGTTGCAGAAATGACGTGCTGTCGGTCTAGGTTTCTTGTGTTTCTCTTCACTATCATTGAAAGATTGGCCCTTGCCGCCTCCAGATCATCCCTTGCAAGGCACTCCATTATCCTTGATGTGTGCTTCTCCATTCCCCTGATGGCGATGGTTGTCTTTAGCAGGACGGCGGTGGCAAGTACAGACAATGCCAAGACAAGGATTTTTGCTGCCCCCTGTTCCAGCTCTCCGGCGTATACAATTGCACCGTATGCCGCAAACGAAAGAATGCCAGCAATGGCTGTGACAGATACGACCAGGCCAGCCCCTCCTAGTCTTTCCGATCTTTGGTTTTCCGATCTTGCAGATGGCGCAAGCCTTGCAACAAGTGTACCAATCCATGCAGTAGGATGATATCTGCTCCTTGGATCGCCAAGCACCAGATCCAGCGCTATCGCCAAGGGGGCGGCTAGTACGAGCAGGAGCATCATTTCAGCAGGCCACCTATTGCCTTCATGTCAAGACTTGATTTGACGACGCGACTTAAATGCTCTATCTCCCTTTCGAGCTCCCCGACATATCTCGCGGTAAACGACACGTGTTTTGGGGTGGCATGCAGCGAGTCTTCCTCAGGAATCTCAAACTTTACTAGCGGAATCGTGCCAAGTACCGGCCTTCCTGTCTTTTTACGGAGGAACCCGTAGCCAGGGCGGAGGATCGATATGTCGCCCCTGAACTTGTTTATTACAAACCCCTTGACAAGGCGCCTGTCCCTCCCTAGAAGCTCCATCGTTCCTACAATGCTTGCAAAAGTCCCCCCCTTGTCAATATCCGAAACCAGAATGACAGGCGACGAGGCCTCCTTTGCCATCCTCATGTTGGCAATATCATATCTTTGCATGTTTACTTCCGACGGCGACCCCGCCCCCTCCAGAATAACAAGGTCGTACCCCGACATGAGGCGGCCTAAGGATTCCCTGGCGATGCCAAGGCCCCTTGACAGGGCAAATTTCTTGTAGTATTCATCTGCGTGCATTTTCCTATACCTTTTACCTACTACAAAGACCTCGCTCCTGTACTCCCCCAAGGGTTTGAGCAGGATTGGGTTCATGTGCGGCGAGATCTGGGTCCTTGCTGCAATGGCCTGTATTGCCTGAGCCCTTGAGATCTCAAACCCCTTGCCACGGTAAGAGTATGATGACATGTTTTGCGACTTGAATGGTGCCACCCTGTATCCCGCATCCGAGAAAATCCTGCACAGTGCCGTGACAAGCGTTGTCTTTCCCGCACCAGATGCAGTACCCTGTACCATCAGCGTTTTTGCCATATCTTCCCCAGCTCTCCCACAAGTTTCTTGTTTTCGGGACGGGTCCTTACCGCAATGCGGATGAAGCTGCCCCGGAGGCCCCGAAAAGAACTGCAGTCCCTTATCAGTATGTTTTTTTTCATCAGCTTTTTCTGCAACACTTTTGGAGGCATTTCGGTTTTTACTAGAATGAAGTTTGCGTCTGAATCATAGCAGTGGAACCCCCCCATGGCCGAGATAGATTCCCTGAGGAACCTGCGCTCCCCCGCAATCAACCTTCTTGAGGAAGGCAGGTGCGACCTGGAGGAAAGCGCCGAGGTCGCAATGTTTTGCGCTATGCCGCTGACATTCCACGGTATCTTTATCCTGTTTAGCATCTCAATCATACGCCTGCTCCCTATCCCATAGCCTACCCTCAGGCCCGCAAGACCGAAGGACTTTGTAAGGGATCTCAGGACGAAAAGGTTGTCAAAGGTGCGGGTTTTAGGCGCCACGGTCCCGCTCGGATTTGAAAGTTCGATGAAGCACTCGTCTACGAATACCAGAACCGAGTTCCTGCGCGAGGCTTTGAGTATCCTCTCCATATTTTTCCTGCTGGTAAGGGTTCCAGTCGGGTTGTTAGGATTGCAGACAAAAACGCAGTGGCTTTTTGGAATCTCCCCCACAAACCTTTCGATGTCCCGGTTGAGATCCATCGTTTCAAAGAATGATACCCTTGCACCCTCAAGTCTTGCAGCCGACTCGTACTCCCCAAATGTTGGCGCGGGTATGAGCACCCTGCGGCCCTTCAGAAACGCTTTGCAAAAGTTATAGATTATTTCCGTCGCGCCGTTACCCACAGTTATCTGGTCCTTTGGAATTCCGGTATATTTCTGGAGGGCCTTTCGCAGCGCCGTAGAATCAGGGTCGGGATAAATTGAAAACAATGCAGAATGTTTTGCCAGGTTTTTCCGCACGGATGGAGGAAACCCCAGCGGATTCACGTTGGAGCTAAAGTCCAGAATCCTTGGATCATAGTCAAGCCCCGAGGAGTAGATTCCTCCATGGGCCACAGCTCTTCGACTGGCAACGGACCTCGGTACCCCTAGTCTCAACACTTTTTTGATATCGCATGGGTATTTAGTTGTGTTTTGACGCGTCCTTCTAAAGGATTATTAATTGTATGAGGGCCTTTTTTTCGTATGAAGAAACGCGTAGCTATCATAGGCGTTACCGGGGCTGTAGGACAGGAGTTTGTAGTTGCCCTAAATAACCATCCGTGGTTTGAGGTAAAGCAGATAGCTGCCTCCGAGAGGTCTGCAAAGAAGAAGTTCACAGACGCCATCAGGGACCCAAATAGCGGCATCCTCAGATGGCACATCAGGGACCCCATCCCCGAATACGTCAAGGAAATGGTAGTCGAGTCAGTGGATGACATCAGGCCTGAAAACCTTGACCTGATTTTCAGTTCCGTAGAGAGCGAGGCTGCAAGGGATATAGAGACAAAGTTTGCAAAAGAAGTGCCAGTCATAAGCACTTCAGCGGCATACAGGTACGAACCCGACGTGCCTATTTTGATACCAGGAATAAATGACGATCACATAGCCCTGCTGGACCAGCAGAAGAAGAACAGGGGGTGGAAAGGATTTGTGGCGCCCCTTCCGAACTGTACCACAACGGGTCTTGCAATCACGATGAAACCGCTTCTTGACAAGTTCGGGGTTCACGGCATTATCATGACTTCGATGCAGTCCATGTCCGGAGCCGGAAGGTCACCCGGAGTTTCAGCGCTTGACATCACCGACAACATCATCCCGTATATTCCTAAAGAGGAAGACAAGGTAAGGGCAGAGACTGGGAAGATCCTAGGCAAGCTCGTGGATGGAAGGATAGATCCTGCCAAGATGAGAGTAAGTTGCACCTGTACCAGAGTTCCGGTTATCGACGGTCATACAGAGACGGTCTTTGTAGATACGGCTTCGCACACCGACCCTGAGGGCGTGAAAAATGCCATGAAGGAGTTTTCAAGCAAGGTAAGCGTGACAGGTCTGCCATCTGCGCCAAAGGAATACCTCATGGTAAACGAGGATCCCACAAGACCTCAGCCAAGACTTGACCGAGAGATAAACGACGGCATGACCACCGTCGTGGGCAGAATCAGAGAGGACACTGTCTTTGACAACGGCATCAAGTACGTCCTGTTCTCGCACAATGAGAAGATGGGTTCTGCCAAGGGAGCCGTCCTGCTAGCAGAGATGCTTCTCAAGAAAGGATACATCTAGAAGCAAATTTTAGAAAAATTATAATAACAAGTTTATTAAGATCCATTTATTCACAATAAATGGTGTTTTGAATGGCAAAAGTTGATGATTTGGATATGATAATTTTATCGGAGTTGTCCCAGGACGCAAATATCTCAGTCCCTCGAATCTCAAAGAAGATCAACGTAAACTCATCTGTCGTCTACAGCAGGATAAAGAGGCTCATAAAGAGGAAGCTCATCGAGCGCTTTACCATAGTGGTAAATGACAGGGAGCTTGGGTACACGGTAAAGGCGCTGACCGGAATAAACATGGACTCCAAGATGCGCGATCATGTCATAGAGGAGCTGCTCAAGATTTCCGAGGTCAGGGAGATTTCAGAGGTGACGGGCAGGTTTGACATCATAGTCACCATGTATGCCAAGAACCTCGATGAGATGCACAGGCTCATATCGGAAAGGGTGGGCCGCATTCAGGGCGTCCAGCGTTCGGAGAGCTTCATAGAGATGAAGAGGACCACCAAGCCCATGCCTTACAAGGCCTCAAAATAGTCTCCAATTTTCAACCTATAAATAACAAAAAGACTTCAAAAAGGAGCGAGCGTGCTTACAACCAAGGCCAGTTCCAAGATTAAGACATACTATGAAGTAACCAAGCCAAAGATATGGTACCTGCTGGTCTTTACAGCCATGGGAGCCACCTACACGGCCTCCAACCTTTACCACATTCCAGTTTCAGCCCTGACATGGGCACTAGTCACCTTTGGAGTAATAGCTGGCTCTGCTGCTGCCAACACCCTTACAAATTACAACGACAGGGACATCGATGCGGTGATGGAACGTACCAAGGACAGGCCCATCCCCAGCAGAAGAATTTACCCCGCTGAGAAAGCCCTCCACTTTGGATTAATCCTTGCGGGAATATCTCTAGTCTGCGCTTTTGCAATTAACATGTGGGCCGGCATCTTCATGGCGTTTGGACTTGCAGACAACATCCTGGTTTACAGCAAACTCCTAAAGCGAAGAAGCAGGACCAACATAGTTCTCGGGGGTTTCTCAGGAGGAGCTCCCGCAATGATTGGCTATGTTGCAGTGACAAGCACTGGACTGTGGGATCTCGGCCTTGTGATGGCAGGCCTTGTCTTTGTCTGGATTCCCATGCACATATGGAGCCTTACTCTTCACGTAAAAGACGACTACAACAAGGTGAAGGTTCCGATGCTTACGGCGGTCGAATCGGAAAAAACTTCAGTCCGTGTTATTGCTGGAACTACTCTCATGATGGTACTATTCAGCGTCCTGCCGTTTTTCATGACCGATGCATCTGGAAAACACATCTTCCATGAAACCTACCTTTACACAGCCATTGCGTCCGGAGCAATAATGGTGGCCCTGAGTCTGTGGCTTCTTGTCAAGCCTTCCGAAAAAGCCTCATGGACCCTGTTCAAGTTTTCAAGCCCGTATCTTGCAATCCTTTTCATTGCACTGATGGTAGATTCCGTCCTAAGATAGCCTGAGATAGTTTTTCAAAGAAATTTTGTTGACACCTGGAATTTTTGCGATCTCAAAACCTTCCTTACGTTTTGACAGGGGCCTTGTCGCGTCCATTCCCATCTTTGTAGTTAGAAGTTTTTTCTGGTCACTTGAAGGATCAAGGCTTGAGCCACGCACCTTGGGCACTATCACGAGGTCCTTGTCTGCCTGAAACCTCGTGGCTATTGCATACTCCACCTCTACGGGGTTTGATGGATTGATGTCATCATCGACGACGATGACATGCTTCAGGGATCTGTGCGCGCCAAACGCTGCGCTTATTGCCTTCTTTCCGTCTGGTTCCTTTCTCTTTGATATCTGAACGATTGCATGTAACCAATTACACCCGCCATCGCTTAGCACAACCTTCCTTATCCGCGGCATTGACTTTTTGAGGTTTTTGTTCAGCTTTGCCTCAATGGGCATCCCCATAAGCAACCTGTGTTCCGCATATCCCGATAGTATGTCGTGGAATATCGGGTTGGTCCTGTAATACATCCTTTCGAGCTCAAAGACAGGCTGCTCCCTCTTGAAGTCATAGGTCCGAAGCATCTCCACCATCCATTCCTTGTGGGTCCTGTCCTTGAGGATGCGTCCCTCCATGACTATCTCAGCCTCCGACGGCACCAGCATGCCAGAATATGGGCACATGGAAACCGTGAGTTTCCTGCCTAGCAGGACGTTTGCGATATCAAGCTCATCTTTTCCCCAGTCGGCCTGATAGGCACCCGCGATGGATACGGCAGGATGCACCCCTACCGTGATTGCTACCCGCAGGTCCTCGCCCTGCCCTTTGGCATACATGAAGGACCTGTGAAGGTGCCGTCCCTCTACCATCCTTACCGAGAAGTGCCGCTCATCGAGCCGGAGCAGCCTGTGAAAAGAGGAGTTTTGAGTTCCGGTTTCCTGGTTCTGGGTGTAAATTACGGATGAGGTGATAAAGGCCCCCGGCTCCTTTTCAAAGTGTGTGATTATCGGAAGGTCATAGAGGTCATTTGAGTGGTTTTCCATGAACCGCGCCTTTGTAGATATGGCTGGTTTTGATGCATGGCCGATTGCGTGGCTTACTTTTTCGTGGATTTTTTCCTCGGTTGTACCGACGGCCAGTGCGAATCTTTTCTTTGTCCCTACAAGGTTTGCCACCACGCGAAACTTGCTTTCCTTGATGTTTTCAAAAAGGACTGCCCTTGAGCCGTCAAGCTTGGCAGTAACGGCGGCGATTTCATACTTGGTAGAAACCTTTCTTTTGACTACAGCGAGTTCCTTTTCCTTGGAAAGTTGGGAAAGGTATCCCCGAATATCTGTAGCCATTATTTTATAATCTCCATAATTTCGTTCATCAGCACCTTCATGCTTTCAAGATCTAGCTCTTTTTGTATGTTTAAGGAAAAAATACAAATCCCGTTTATAGTCGATGCTACTCTTTCCGAGACCATCTTCAAAAATATAGTCTCGGCTTTTGAGGGAATTACTGTAGCAGTACTTGTACGACCGCCCGAACCGATTGAAACAACAAGCGTCCCAATCTTTTCCTTTCCCTCCGTTACGGAAATAAAATTTCCATTATCGAAGGGAACCATTTGTACCAAGAAATCCCGATGATCCACGTTGACGGTTTTCTTCCGATAACCGACCTTGGATACCATCAGCTTACGACAGCAGCTCTACGCCTTTATTGCTATCGCTTCTAATTGATCTGCTTCTACTCTTGCGCGTAGTTTTGCCTTGTACTTGAGGTTTCGTGGTTTGGTTCTGAGTCTGTACCCGCAGCAAGGACACCATAGACCTTCCCATTTGATGAAGATCTCACAGATTTGGCATCTCTTTTGTCCTGATGCGTAACGGCCCGTCCCTACTGGCTTCTGTGCCTTGTATCTTGTGCATATTCCTTTACATGTCATTTCTGAGTCACTTTACCTTGTGACTTTATTGTAGTAATAGTATGATTTAAGCATAGATCAGAAATTTCTATATTTTGAAGCGCTTGTTTTTGAATAATTTATACATCCCTTCCATGTCCTGATCAACACTTTTCAGGAAAAACGGGGAAATGTTCTATAAATATTTATGCTCTGCGGGAAATCAAATTTTTTCAATTTTTCAGCAATTTTTTCATTCAAATATTTAAGGATTCTTGATCGTTTTTGGGTTTTTTCAGCCAATTCTTGACAGGGGCAGTACCAGGTGCCTGTAACCCTCCCTCTGGGTGATGTACCGTGCAGATAGCTTGTCGCGTGCTCCCCGCTTGTTGTAGTTCTTCACCCTGACAGAGGTCTTCCGTTCATCAACAAATTCAAGCTCAAAGTGGGAACAGAACCGCAAGTTCAGCATGTTGGTTATTTGCCTGGCAATTGCCATGTTACCGTTGCCCACCTTGACTATCTTTCGGTCTGCACTTAGACCCACGAGAATCTTAACAATGTGGGAAATGAGTTCCTCAACCGAGGTGTAAATTGCGCTTTCTATCTCCTTCTCGAAGTAAAAAACGGAAATTCCTATCCTGTTTCCCGGGTCAATGCCTATCACAAGGGAGCTCCGGTGTATTCCGGACTCGAGTTTTTTCACTATCTTCCCACGTACAATCGTAGGGTCAAAGTCAAATTCGTCGTCATAAAGGATTAGGCTGGAAGGTATCTTGGCTGACTCTCTGACGGTGGTCAGGATGAGTCTTTTGTCCGAGCTTGTGATTTCCTCAGGAAGGACAGAGTCATAGTTTAGTTTTAGATTCTTAAGAGTATTTACGAATTTATAATAGGATCTCCCGTAAACAGTTGCAACCGCAATGTTGTTTTGGGTTTGATATTCTATGCCTAAAATCACCATCTTGAAAATTTAAAGTTTTTTTGTGTCCTAATTTTGATCAATTGTGATCATTTAGTTGTCAACAGCAGTATGGCCCGCGCTAAATCGCCCTTGGCTTCGGTGAGAGCCTTTGTGGCCTCCTCTGTCGTTACATTGGCCTGCTGGGCCACAAGGGCAATGTCTTCCTGGCTAAATACAGGCACCTCCAATTCCCTCTCCTCATAGCTCTCTGCAATGACCTGGAAGATGGAGTTGTCCTTTGCCTTCATTTCGGTAACAGCAGGTTTTGTTATGATAATCTCCTTTGTGTCAGTCTTTATGATTACTTCCTGGACGTTGTTGAGCTCCTTCATTTCAAGGCCCATCCTGTCCAGCATCCTGCGCATTTCGCGGTTTCCGCCACGCATCATTTTCTGCTTATCCTTCCTCCGGAACGGCTTTTAAACTATCTCTGGTCTTCACCGCAACCCCCCTCCTCAAGGAGCGCATCATTTTAGACGATACTATTGCCCTGCCTACAGCAATTACGCGGTCTCCATGCAGAACTGGCACCTCCGAGCCTATCAGTATGCTGCTGCCGCACCACTTTATATGCCCGCAAAATACGGAGCTTCCCTTCTCAACAAAAGGCTTGGAATCATCGTCTATCTCCACGCAGTTTTCCCTGAACTTCTTGCTCTTGACAAGAATCTGGGCAAGTTTTGGAGTGATTGCGAGCCCGCCGTCTATCCTGAGTGTGCAGAGCAGTGTCTCATCGTTGTACACGTGTTGGATCCTGCCGGTCTTCTTTGAATAGGTAAACCTCAGGTTTTTGGGAAGGTATTTTGAAACGCCGGTTCCAAATAACGCGTCGACCGCACCCTTGATCTTAGTCGCAGAGTCCAACAAGGTCCAATAGCCAAGTCCCCTAAATAATTCTACGAGTGGTCATACTATATAGTAAAGCCGAAGAACTATATAGAATCGCCCATAACATATTTTGTATGGGAAATACAGAAGAGATGAGAAAAATACAGTTTACCGGCAAGTCATCCTATATTGTCTCACTTCCAAAACAGTGGATTGCCGACATGGGCCTAAAGCAGGGAGACCAGGTCGCGGTTGTCCGTCAAGGAGTTTCTGCTTTGCAAATTGTACCGTTACGACACCACAACAAGCCCGTAACAACCGAGGATGCAACTATCGATATCAAACCCGACGAGGAGGGTCCCGTAATCACAAGGAAACTTATCTCACTTTACCTGCTCGGGTTCAACATAATTAATGTAAAACCAAAGGTCGGGCGGCTCAAGCCGACCCAGAGGAACGCCGTAAAGGAGGCGGTTAAGGGAATTTTGATGGGCACTGAGATCATCGCAGACTCGACAGAGGGAATTACCATCCAAGTCCTGATCAACCTCTTCGAGCTTTCCGTCGATGGCGCCCTGAAAAGGATGATGATAATTGCAAAGTCCATGCAAAACGACGCACTGCTTGCCCTGGGGGAGGCAAATTTTGACCTTGCAAAGGAGGTCATAGCAAGTGACGACGAGGTGGACAGGTTCAGCTTTTACATAATACGCCAGCTGAAAATAGCCATCCAAAATGAGCACATGCTAAAGGAGATGGGCATAGAGTTCCCACACCACTGCCTCGGCTACAGGCTTATCGTCAAAAACATAGAACGTGTGGGAGACCATGCCACCGACCTTGCAAAAAACTTGCTTGAATTCAAAAAGCCCATCAGGAAATCCCTCCTAGAGCCCCTAGAGGAAATGAGCAACTTTGCCCTTTCCGTGCTCGACGAGGCATGCCTCTCCCTTTTCAAGAAGGACTTCAACCAGGCGGAGTTAACGGTTGAAAAAACCGCCGAGATATCCAAGTATGAAAAGAGGATTTTCGACAGCCTCAAGTCGATCAGGGACGACGAGGAAGTTTACCGCGTCAGGCGCATGAATGAGAACATACGAAGGATTGCCGAATACGCAAGCGACATAGCCGAGATTGTCATTAATATGACTATAGAGAAAAGCCTGCGAAAGCAATAGATACAAACCTGATGAAACCGTATTCATTGAGAGACTCGGCCATTCTTATCACCTATGACAAGGAGGACGTCGTAAAGGAAGCCCTTGCCCTCTGCGACGCGGCCGGCTACGACTTGAAAAAGACAATAAAGCAAAAGTTTCTCAACCGCTCCAAGTTCGGAGTGGGGGAGGGAAAGGTCGAGGAGCTCAAGGAACTTGTCAAGACATTGAGGCCCGACGTGATAATTTACGACGAGATGCTAAGGCCAAGCCAGAACTACAACCTGGCTTCCACCCTCAAGATCAAGGTCCTGGACAGGGAAATGCTCATCCTAGAAATTTTCGAGCGCAGGGCCAGAAGTTCTGAATCGATGCTGCAGGTAAAGATGGCCCAGCTCAAGTACGAGATGTCGCGGGCCAAGGAGCGCGTAAGGCTTGCAAAGATGGGAGAACAACCTGGGTTTATGGGGATTGGCAAGTTCGAGGTCGACGTTTACCACAATGATATTAAAAACCGGATGAACGGCACCAAGGCCAAGCTTGCCAAGTCATCAAAACAGCGCGAGCTGCACAGGCAGGCAAGAAAAAGGGTGGGCTTTAAGATAATCTCCCTTGCTGGATACACCTCCGCTGGAAAAACCACGCTGTTTAACACGCTTACAGGGGAACAAAAGGAAGAAAGTCCCAATCTCTTTACTACACTTTCCACTACCACAAGAAAGATAGTCCTTCGGAATCTAGAGATTCTAATCTCTGACACTGTTGGGTTCATCAGCAAGCTTCCGGCCTACATGATTGATGCTTTCAAATCCACGCTTGAGGAATTGGTCTACACAGACATCGTGATAGTTGTCATAGATGCAAGCGATCCCATCCTCGAGTTGAAGAAGAAGTTCAGGAGCTGTGTGTCCACGCTGGATGGCATAGGCGTGAACCAAGACAAGATAGTCTTTGTCTTAAACAAGTCGGACTTGGTTCCGGAGGAGGAAATTGCAGAAAAAGCAAACCAACTCGGCCTCAAGGAGAACAGGAGGTGGCTTGCAGTCTCGGCAACAACTCGTCAGAACATCCCGATGTTAAAAGACCTAATCTATAACATCCTTTCAAACCAACGCACAGCGAACGAGAAAAAAGAGGCTCCGAGCCGGGAAATCGAGATAGACCATGGAGATTGAGGTCTTGCGCATAGGGCAGAGGCTTGTACGGGATGACCGGGTTACAACCCATGTTGCCCTAGTCTCGAGGGCATTTGGAGCTTCGAAGATACTGATGTATGATGCAAACCCCGAGATCAAAGACACGGTAACCAAGGTAAACAGGATGTGGGGAGACGGCTTTGAGGTCGAGATCATCGAGGAATGGCGGAAGGCTCTCCGGGCTAAAAAGGCAGAAGGGTACAAGATAACGCACCTCACCATGTATGGGGAAAACATCAATTCTGTCCAGGCCAAGCTGAGAAAAGAGGACAAGATTCTGGTCGTGGTGGGGGCTGAGAAGGTCCCAAGGGAAGTCTACGACATGGCAGACTACAACATAGCGATAGGAAGCCAGCCCCATTCGGAGATTGCAGCCCTTGCAATACTTCTTGACAGGATCCTTGAGGGGTCGCAGTTCCAAAAGAAGCACCCAAATGCCCAGCGCGAGATAGTGCCTTCAAAGAAGGGGAAAAAGGTAATTGACAAAACTACTCCTTAAATATGGAGAACTGAAGGATGATTTTGAATGAACGTCGAGCATGAGGATCCTTTTGTAAAGATAGCCGCGCTCATTGGCGGCGACGAATACCTCAAGGTGGCCCGATCCCTGCTCAATACGGAGGATGCCACCGACGAGGAAATTGCAAGCTCAACAGGCCTTAGAATAAACATAGTAAGAAAGGTACTCTACGACCTTTTTGGAAAAGCCCTGATAACAGGAATAAGGGTAAAGGACGAAAAGAAGGGCTGGTTCGTCTACAGGTGGAGGGCAAGGAAAGACGAGGTGGACAACTTCATCGAGAACCAGAAGAAGAAGATCGTGGACAGGCTTCAGCAAAGGTTGGACTACGAAAACTCGGCTGACTTTTACCACTGTGGAAACATGGACTGCCAGAAACTCACGTTCGAAAAAGCCCTTGATCTGTCATTCAAGTGTCCCACCTGTGGGAAGCTTGTCAACCTTTCAAAAAATGACAAGCTGAAAAAATCGCTCCAGGCAAAGATAGACGAGTTACGCGGCGACCTGAAACACTAGCGCACGTATCTTAGCAGCAGTTCATCACCCATCTTACGAACACTCCTTAACCTGAACGAGCGGGCAATGCTGTCAAATCCGTCTCCTTCCACAAGTGACACTGCACCTTGTCCCCCTATGATGAACGGGGCTATTGTAACAAGAATTTCGTCAACAAGGTTCTCGTTTAGAAAGTGCCAGTTGGTCGTGCCCCCTCCCTCTACAAGGAGCTTTTTGATTCCGATCCTTGCAAGATATGAAAGGAGCTTCCGCAGGCTTACCTTCGATCTTCCAAACGACACCACCCTAACGCCGCTTCGTGCAAGTACAGACGTCCTTGAGGCCGGGGCTTTGTCCGATACTGCCAAGATGGTAGGTATCTGCTTCGAGGTCTTCACCACCTTGGAACTTGACGGAATGCTTGCCTTTGGGTCCACCACTATCCTAGCGGGGTTTTTACCCCTCACGCGCCTGACTGTGAGAGACGGGTCGTCCTCAACGACGGTGTTCTTTCCAACAAGTATGGCATCTACACCGGCCCTGAGCTTGTGGAGCCTGTCAAGGTCCTTGTCTGAGGAAAGCTTCGAGGCTCCCTTGCGCGTGGCTATCTTTCCGTCTATGCTCATTGCAGCGCTTAGTATCACATATGGCCTAGATCTTGCCATGTGCAATCCCCCCCTCAAACATCACTGCCCTTATCGAGCTCTCCGAGACACGGTGTACCACGGAGGCATGTGGATTATGCATTGGGTCCAGATCTATCGAGTGCTTTTCCACAAATATGCAGTCGGCAAAACTGTTTTTTTGCATAATCCCAATTTTGCCCCCAAGGAGTGCGGAAGCATTGGTTGTAGCCATCTGTAGTATCGACTTTGGCGATGCCCTTTCTCTGTTCATGCCCATGCATGCCTTCCAGAGATAGTCCATTTCCCTGAACATGTCTGGGGAATTTATCATGACATTGTCAGTACCTATCGTAACGTTGCATCCTGCCTCCAACATGAGATGAACATCTGGTATCCCTTCGGCCAACGCGCCGTTTGCCCGCGGGCAGACCGCAATGGTCGTTCCGCTCCTGGCCGCAAGCAGCAGATCTGACTTTGATGCATGGGTCATGTGCACCAGCAGGTGCGGCCTGGCAAGCATAGCCCTCTGGGTCTCGGTCTTTTTTGCGAGCCTCTTTGACGCCGTGTTGCTTTCTGCCGTTTCTGCAGAATGGATGGCCCGGAGTGTCTTTTGCCTTGCAAAGTATCCAAGCACCGAGTTGCTGAATTCATTGGGGCCGCTTATTCCAAGTCCGTCGCAGTGCCTGACTAGGCCTGCAAGGTCGGACTTTTTGGACTCCGGAAGCGGAGAATTTTTCCTTATCAGTTGCCAGTCCTGATAGTAGTTGACCCTTCCTAGAATAACCGGCCTTATTGGCACCCCGCTTGATGCCTCTTTCAACAGCTCCACGCCCTCAAGTCCCCCCTCCCTAAAGTCAACAAAAGTGGTAATCCCCTTCCTTAGCATGGAGAGGCAGGAGTTCTTGATGAAGCTTGAAAGATGAGAGGCCTTTGATGTCTGAAGTATTTTTTGTTTAAAGCCCCCGACTGGGTGTATCTTGGTCTCAACGCTTGAGTTTATCCCTACATCCTTTCCAATCGAGTCGCCTATGTGGGTGTGGGAGTTGACAAGCCCTGGCATTATCAAGAGCCCCTCGCAGTCCAGTACCGTTTCTCCCCCTTGTCTTTCCAGTTTTTTTCCCACTTTTTCTATCATCTTCCCCTTTATGCGGACGTCCATTCCCTGCAGGTAGTCCAATTCCCGGCCGTGGAGGAGGCTTGCGTTTCTGATCAGCATGAAGACTCTAGAATCCTCTGAGTGCCGCTGCCCGAATCGCGAATCTCCCTTATCTTGTCAAGCGACTTGGTTGCCATCTTTGCGGCCGCACGTCCCGTTGCCGCATTGCCTATCCCACAGTTGAATGAAATACCATACTGCTCCCTCACAAGTTCAAGGAACTTTTCGATCTCCTCCCTTGCAATCCCGGCGCTGATAATCATGAAATTGTCTCCTCCCATGAAGAATGCAAGCGAGTCCCTCTTTAGGAAAAACTCCGACATTGATGCATGTAGTCTGGTAATCAGGGACGAGACCTCGTATGGAGATTTTTTTCCAGAAATGGAAGTGGAGCCGTCAACGTCCATGTGGATTATCTGCGCACGGTCTCCCTTGCCTTCGAGGTTCCGCCCATAGATGACGTGTTTCTCGTCCAGTACCGCCTTTGCCCTCCTTGCACTGTCTGCATTGAGGTTGGCCTCAAAGGGAGTCTTCCCCTGCCCTATTGTCATGGAAAAGCCCAGATCAAAGACCTTGGCCAGCTTTTCTTGAATCTCGACATGGTCATCTACCGAAAGGCCGTTTGATATTACAAACAATTCATCAAACCTGTTCGGGAAGGCAAGGCAGTCCTTCTCCGAAAAAAGGTTTTGGACCTCGCGGTAAAGCGATGCCTGAAGCATCTGGAGCCTGTGTTCCCTGTCGCTCCCAAGCGTCAATGTCCAAGGGCCATAGCCCGTAATTTTGATTAGCGTTAGCTGGATCATTTCAAATCTTTCTCAGTTCATCGTGCACCCTCTGTGCCGCCTCAACAGCCCTCTCCGCAACTGGCCTTACCCTCTGGTGCGCTTGCCGGTCACTCATTCCAGGACCTGTTATTCCAAGTGAGACTGGCTTTTGATGCTTGATTGATAGCTCGGTCAGGGCCTTTGCAACAACTCCTGCAATAATCTCATCATGCTTTGTCTCACCCTTTATCACTGCGCCAAGTGTCACCACCGCGTCGACTTCCTTCCTCTTCAGGAGGGCATCTATTACGACAGGCATGTCAAAAACGCCGGGAACTTTGCAGGTCTGAATTACGTTGATCTTAAGTGAACGGGCTTTCTCGACGGCGACCTCGAGCATCTTGGAGGTTACTTCAGCGTTGAATTCCGAAACGACAATAGCTATATTCATGATCAGTGCCTCTTTGCGTATTCGACAAGCGAACTGCCGTCAAAGTACGGGATGGCGTTTTGCTTTGCGTATTTTTTTGCCTTTTCCGCAGAGAGGGCCCCGTAGGTTTCGGAGTCCAGCATCTCGCAGATGACGGTTACCGGAGAGAGGCCCGCAAGTGTGGCAAGGTACACGGACATCTCGGTGTGGCCCAGCCTGCTTGCAAGCAGCCCTTCTGAGGCGATAAGGAGTGGCACGTGACCAGGCGTCCTGAAACTTGAGTTGAAGACCTCCTTTTTGTTTTCCACGGACGCCTTGTAGAGGTTTGCCATCTCCGACATTGTAAGGGCTCTGTCCCTGTCCGTGACGCCCGTGTACGTGTCTTTGTGGTTAATCGAAACAGAAAATGACGGCCTGTCCCCATACGGGGCCTTGCCTATTATCATGCCCTTGGAAACAGCATCAAGGCTTTGCGATGCTGAAAGGATGTCGTGCATGTATGAAAGCCCGAGTTTTTTTGCAAACGCGTTGTTGATTGAAAGGCAGATGAGTCCGCCCGCATCCTGCCTCATCCTTGCAATGTGCGCGGGGGTTACAAAGTCGGCCGCCACTACCATATCCACCTCGTTTTCCCGGGTGTCTCCGTCGTGGAGGAGCACAAATTCCCCCCTTCTCAGCGAGTTTAGGGCTTCCTCCAAGGACATATTTGATCACCTTGAATTTATGATTATAAATCTTACTACAAAAGTGGTTATTACCATAAAAGTAGTAAATCAGCGATTTTCAGAAAGAACGTATTTGGCAAGCACATCGGTTTCAATATTAACTTTGTCACCGACTTTTTTCATACCAAGGTTAGTGACTTTCATTGTGTGCGGTATAATCGATACGGAAAATCCTTCCCTTGCCTTGTCCACTACCGTCAGGCTAATCCCGTCCACCGTGACGGATCCCTTCCTTGCCACATATCTTGCAAGGTCCTTTGGCAGCCTTATCCAGATCTTTACTTGGTTGCGCTGCTTGTCTATTTTTGAAATTGTTCCCGAGCCATCAACGTGTCCAAGTACAAAGTGTCCTTCCAGCCTCTCCCCCACCTTGAGACTCCTCTCTATGTTTACCCTGTCCCCTCTTTGCAGAGATCCCAGGTTGGTCTTGCTTATTGTCTCGCCAACCATCTCAAAATCGGCCACGCCTTTTGTGATTTTTACCGCGGTGAGGCAGACGCCATTAATCGCTACGCTGTCGCCCACATCAAGCCCTCTGCCGAGTTTTCCAAGGGTTATGCTCATTTTGGCCTCGCTCCTAGTCTTGGTGCTTTTTTCAAATTTCTCAACCTTCCCCAATCCCTCGATAATTCCGGTAAACATCAATAGCCGAGATTTTATGGGACGGACTTGATTTATGTTCATCGGATGTTTGTGGCGGCCAAAACTACGCTCTGCCGACTGATGCAAGTAGCGCCTTTGCCCTCTTGTAATGTACTTCGTCAATCATCTTGCCTTCAACCTTGGTGGCTCCCTTTTTCTTCTCCTTTGCAGACTCGTATGCCTCGATCACTTTTTTTGCCCATCTCATCTCGCTCTCCGAGGGATGGAACACGCCATGTACTGCCCTTATCTGGTCCGGGTGGATTATGGTCTTTCCAGCGTACCCAAGGTCCCTTGCGACAGAGCAGTCCCTCTCAAGCCCTCCCACGTCGTTTAGGTCCTGCCATATCGCGTCAAGCGCGTACTTGCCCGCAGCCCTTGCATCCACAGGTATCTTTGCCCTCGAGTATCTTGCCCCCTTGGCCTCCTTGGTATATTCGACCCCAAGGTCGTTGAGCAGATCAAACACCCCAAAGACCAGGGCCGAGACACGTTTTGAGGATGCGATTGAATACGCGTTAACCACCCCTTCGGCCGACTCTATTGAGGCCATGAGTTCTATTGGCTTGAGTTTGCGTTTTTTCTCAAGAGCCGCAAGGGATCTTTCTATTTTTTTTATCTCGTTTAGGTTGTTTACCTTAGGAATCACGATGCCGTCTATCCCCTTCTGCACTATTGCCCCTAGATCATCTCCCACAAGTCCGGATACAGGAGAGTTTGTCCTAACATAGATCTCGGGTTTGTATGCAGTCCTGTCTTCCAATGCCTTTTTGATAAGATTCCTTGCGGATTTTTTCTCGGCAAGCGGCACCGAATCCTCCAGGTCGAAACACACAATGTCTGCATCAAGGGCCTTTGCTTTCTCCAAAAACCGCGGGTTGTTCCCCGGTACAAACAAAAGACTGCGCAAGAGCCTTGACATAAAATTGGTTGGGCTATGGCTTCATTAAGATTTTGCCGAATAGTCCCTTTCCTGTAAGCATCTTGGTGTGGGCCTCTGCAGCCTGTTCAAAGCTGTATGTCGAGTCTACGACGGCCTTGATCTTCTTCTTGCCCATCCAGTAGAGTCCCTGTTCGAGTTCTGCCTTGGTCCCCTGTGTAGAGCCAAGGATGTTCGTTCCCTTGAAGAAGATGTGCCTCAGGTCGGTCTTTGCGTCATAACCAGTGGTTGCACCGCATGTTACCAGTGTACCGCCGTACTTTAGCAGAGTGAGTTGCTGGTTCCAGTGGGTCTGGCCTATGTGATCAAATGAAATGTCAATTCCGCCGTGCGGCTTGGCAAGTTCTCTGACCTGCTTGCTCCAGTCCTCCTTTCTGTGGTCGACTGCATAGTCAGCCCCAAGCTGAGTAAGCTTGTCTAGCTTGTCCCCGCTAGCGGTTGAGATAACGGTGCAATTGTAAAGTTTAGCTATCTGGATTCCAAAGCTTCCGACGCCGGAACCTCCTCCCATGATGAGAACTGTCTGTCCCGGCCTGATCTTTGCTCGGCCAACCAACATGTGCCACGCGGTAAGGATTGTCATTGAAGCGGCTGCGGCCTCGTCAAAGCTTACGCCGTCAGGGATCTTTGCAACATTGACCTCTGGCAGGTGTGTAATCTCGGAGAATGCTCCCCAGAGGGGTCCTGTCTGGAAACCCCAAATTGTCCTCTTCACGCAGTCATATTCGCGTCCGTCAGTGCATGCCTGGCATACCCTGCAAGACATGTTAGAGTGTGAAACGACCTTGTCGCCTACCTTGAAGCCTGTTACGTCCTCGCCTACGGCAATTACCTCGCCTGCCGCATCTGAACCTGAGATATGGGGCAAGGGTACTGGCACTGGCTGGCCCCGCATTCCCCAGATGTCATTGTAGTTCAGGGCTGCTGCTTTTACCTTGAAGACAACCTCATTTGGTTTTGGCTTGGGGTCAGGGACTTCCTTGACCTGCAAAATTGACTTGTAATCATCATTTGGCGCATATTTTTCATAAACAACGGCTTTCATGAATTTCTTCGACTGATTTACCCCTAATATATTTTGCCAGTGTCCTATCTTCTGTTGATCTTAAAATCGCGCTTTGGCTGCTGGATAGAAAGAAGGATCTGCTTTAGCTGGTCGTCGGATATCTGGTTGTGAAGCCTGCCCTGGGATGCCATCCCTAGAAGATAGTTCTCTACCATTGCCGCAAGCTCCGGCTTTACCATGCGGACGTTGTTGAGTCTGAGACGCGCCTCGGGCGAGAGCAGGGTCTTGAGTGCCTGATCCTTTAGCGCCCTTACTTCAGCGTCATTGGGAGTTTTCTCATCACTCGGCTCTCTGTTGCTCATATAAGATCACTAGGAGTACTTTTTCAGATTTGGATTTTTTGCAACAAGTTCGTTAAGTATCTCGGTAGAGATGCGGTCGATCTTTTTCATCCCCTCGTGGGAGATTGTCCTTCCCTTTCCTTCAACCTTGTCAAGATAGCCGAGTTTTTCCAGATTGTGTATTGCGGTCCTGATTATTGCACCGCCTGCATCCCTGTGGTGCGCCCCTCCATACCCCACCGCCTTTGTACCGCCGTATATCGACCTGAGGTCTTGTACGCCTATCGGTCCGTGGAGGTAGATCTTTCTCAGTACGGAGGCACATCTTGTATAGTACCAGTCGTTCTGATGTGGAGGCCTTACTGCGTGGGAACCAGTCTTGACAAACGGAATCCAGCTTGGCGTCACGACCTCCTCGCCCTTTAGAATCTCCGATAACCTGTTAATCAGTAAATCTGCCGGAACGTCATAGGCTTTAGCCATGAAGACCAAAAATCAAAACTCGTCTTATAAATCATAGACTTTGGGTCGCCTGTTTTCTTATTATTTTTCTGTATGTATGGTTGCAAAACTTGCACGTGATGCGTACGGACTTGATGTCGGTCCTGCCCAAGCGAATCCTAGAGGTGAATCCCGGGACAATAAACTTCTTGCACTTCTTGCAAAAGTTCATCCTAAGCTCGTAGGGCATCCGTATCCTGTATTTCATGCTAAGCTTTTTTGCAAGACCTGCCTGCCTCTGTGCAAGTTCTGGATTGCTCTTTGCATTTGAAATGGCATTTTGAATCAGGATTTGCATTCTCTCGATGACGAGGTCGCGGATTCCTGCCTTCATGTTAGTTAAATAATAACCACCCTTAAAATACAATCTTGCTCTCGCTTGTGATTGCCGAATCCGCCCTAGAGTTTGTGCCAAGGGAGCTTCAGAGGCACAATTCCGTTCTTGCCTCGGCCAAAAGGGCGGGAAAAAAGCCCTCCGAGATCCTGCTTGACGTGTCATGGCACTTTGCCGCAATGAAGGGAATTGAAAACGAGATCAAGAGGGGGAGGCCTGACCTTGTCCACCTCTGCCTGCTTGAGGCAACAAGCATACCCCTCTATTTCGAGAACAAGGTAGAGGTCTTTGTCCATACCGTAGATGACAGAGTGATAACAGTGGGCAAAAATGTAAGGCTGCCCAAGTCGTACCACAGGTTCGCAGGCCTTGTCGAGAAATTGTACTCTGAGGGCAAGATCGAAGGGGAAGGGAAAAAATTGCTTGCTATCGACAAGATGAACTTTGGGAACCTTGTAAAAAAAATAAATCCAAGGCAGGTAATCGGGCTTTCAAGCGAGGGGACGGAGTCATCTTATCAGCAGCTCGCCACGGAAACAACGGACAAGACATGCTTGGTGGTAGGAGGCCATGCAAAGGGACAGTTCTCCAAAAATGTTTCAAAATTTTTTGACAGGACTGTTTCTGTAGACAAAAATCCTCTTGAGGCCCATGTAATTATTTCCCGCATATTATACGAGATGGAAAAAAGGATTATTACATAGTCATTAGCTTGGCACATTGAGCGGTCGTAGTATAGTTTGGTTAGTACACTGGCCTTCCAAGCCCGTTACCCGGGTTCAAATCCCGGCGACCGCATCTATCTTGTTGCCATAGCCTTCTACAATATCCTCACTGTGAGAATGTTATTCTAGATTATTATTGTGCTACATTTCAGTCAAGAAAAAGGAAGGGCGTAATCTTTCCAAGATTCGGAACGTGATGATCCCTTGGTCACCCGTTTTCCTAAAAAATCAGGTTTCCGAAGAGACCTGCATTTCTTGGTCAGGTTACGTCCGATACATATTGCACTCCGTACTATAAAAGACGGTTTTTCAATTATCAAATCTGGTTTTGAGAAGAATTGGATCGTTCGGGCCACGGTCGTGTTCCCGAGTTCCTTTCCTTTTGAGAGTATGTCGAAATATTCCCTATCGATATTTAACATCAAAATCCAATTTTCAGGATTGATATTCTCAAGTGTCCTAATAAGGAATCTTTACCATACCATCAGCAATGGAAAGACGACCATCCGGTGTTACGGTTCTTAGCGGAACCTCAGTACTTGCTGGGATACTGATGATAATCAGCGGCTCGATTCTGTCTTTTGCCGCGCCATCGCTGATGGCCCCCAAGTATGGCATGATGGGCATGCAGGTCAAAATGCCATTTCTGGCATCCGCCATGGTTTATGATGTGGGAATGGTGGTCTTTGCGCTGGGGGTTGCGTCCATCTTTACGGCATATGGCTTGCTGAGGGGAGACCCTTGGGCAAGGAAGGCCATGATTGCATTCACAAGTGCCGGAATTGCAATCTTTGCAATTGTAGCGGCGCTTTTCAACATTGTAGAGATAGCTAACCTGATAATCAACGGAAGCATCCTGCTCTACCTGTTCAAGCCCAACGTCAGGGCTTTCTTTAGGGGACAGCCAGCACAAACACAGGCTTCCTCTCACTAGGTGCAGAGATTCAGGGCTTGCAAAAACACGTTAGGGTCTAGCCCTGCATGAAAGATCATTTGTTACGATATTATTTTCTCCGACACCAGATATCGCACCATCTGCTGGAAGGTCGCATCGTCAATCTTCCCCTCAAACCACCATTCCGCGGCGGTCTTGAGCCAGTGCGGGATGGGACTTTCCGAACTTGATGTGCCCGACTTGCCTGCCAGGTTTTGTATGACATCGTGGAAATCAGAGTCCGTCTCAAGGCCGTTTGCCCAGAGCCCAGCCATCCTTTTCTCAAAGACAGCGCTCTGGTTTGCTACCGAGCTTGTCCTGTTAGGTCCCGATATGTAAAACCATGCCAGCCCTGGCTGGGTCTTGTTGGCAAGGGTCCCGTTCAAAAAGACGGTGCTGTCGGCTGCCCCGAACTTGGCGTTTTCTATGTTTACAGCCCGGAGTGTTACCTCGCCCCCGTCTGCAAACTGCGGATAGTCGCCCACCCTGAACACCGTGGTATCAAACGTCCCGTTTCTGGTCTCGTTTGGGAGGAGGTACTTTGTGATCACCTCTCCACCCTGCTCCTCCATCAGTTCTGAGGCAAACTTGGACTGGAGCGGGTTGATTTCCAGGTGGTCTGGATCCGCATAGGAGTAATCGACCTGTTCTCCAGGAGTCCTGCTGCAGATTTCATTTCTCCAGGGGCCCGGATTTTTCATTGCGTCTATCATTAGCTGTCCGTGCAGAAACTCGTGGTACAGGACTACCTCGTTTTCAACCTTGTGGATTCCCGGGTCGACTCCTGTGCTGTTGAGCAGTACCTTCGAGTTGAGTCGCAGCTCGTTGTTGCACTGGAGGGTGACCTTTCCCGCCTCTGTAGTGACCAGGCAGTTCCATGTGTAGGTCCCTCCTATCACCTGGTCCTCGTGCACGGTGGTGTCGTCAAAGCTTGCAAGCCGGGTTGTTATCACTGCCACCACGAAGCTGTTGGTGTCGTTTGGCCTGCAGGGGAAGCTTATGATGAGCGGCTTTCCGAAGGTCTGAACGACGTCGGTCACGTCCTTCTTTGGCACATCTGTCTTCTCAAACTCGCCTAGCAGCTGGCCAAAGAGATCCTGCTCCTGCTTGCTTGGATAATCATAGGACCCCAGGGCGGGTGCCACGCCCACAAGTAAAAGCGCGATGATTGCAAGAGATGTAATCTTCAATCCTAACTATTCACTTTCTCACAATTCAGGACTTGGTCGACTGGACCTGGCTTTTGAACTCGTCCCATGCCGGCTTGGTGCTGTTGTCAACTCCGATGAGCCCCGTGCTGCACAGATATGCCGCCGTGTTGTTGTCAAGGTGTTCTGAACCAAACCCTGTCTTGACGTTTGTGTTGAGTCCATTGTAGCACGTGTCAAAGGGCCTGTCGTACTGCCTGTACCAAGTCATGAACTCCATCTTGGATGAGTTCTGCCTGTAAAAGTCAAAGGCATCCTTCACAAACTTTGCCTGGTTGTCCTCCGTGCCGTTGATTGAACTGTCCGTGCCCCATCCGATCTCAACAAGGCCGACGTTCTTGTCGCCCGCATAATCGAACATCTTCTGGAGGTCCTGCACTGCCCTGTCTGGCCCTTTTGTCTCATAGAAGAGTAGGTCTACCGGCGCGTAAGAATATGCCACAAAGTCTCCCTGGTTTAGTTTTTTCACCATGTCCCCGTCGAAGTGGTTTATGAGGTCGTTTAGTGAGAACCAGTTGCCAATCTTCACTCCTGGGTGCTTTGCCTTGAGCTGAGAATATACCGAGTCGAAGTAGCTTACGTATTTTGGAATGTCGTTTGGATGGTCCCTAAAGTAGATGTTAAGGTCGCCTCCAATTATCACATAATCGACGATATAGTATCTGGACAGGACTGCGTCAAGCGCGCTTGCCGTCTCGTTTGCCAGCTTTTCGTCAAATGCAGGCTTCTGACCCACCCAGTCCGGGAATGGCCCCAGCTGCTCGTTGTTTATTATTGAAAAGTAAAGTGTGACGTTTAGGTGCTGCTCCCTGTTCAGCCCCATCAGTATGTCATATGTCTTCCAGTTGAAGTTTCCTTCCTGCGGTTCAATGATAGGCCATATCATGTAGACGTTGCTTCTGCCAATGCCGGTGGATGCAGCCTGGATGTACGCGTTGTGTACCTGATCAAACGTAGGCCTCTCGGTGGGCGGCATTATCACAAGTCCAAGCTTGGCATTTTGGGAAGACTGCGGAACCACTAGCTGTTGCTGTGGCTGCAGTACAACAAGCAGTACCACAATTGCGGCGACCGCGATTCCACCGCCTATTGCTGCACCGAGTTTTTTTCTTGATGCCGTGCTAGTAGTTTTCTTGTCCTTGTTTTTTTGAGGATCTTCTCTGCCCTGACCCTTATTCTTCAACGCTATCCTCAGCGAGGGGAGGCACTAAAAGAGTTTTGATCCTATCCTGATGTGCATCCGCTGTATCCGCACTCGATGCATATGTTGCATCCTTCTGCAAATACCAGACTGTTTTTGCACGTCGGGCAAAGCCTCTCCTCGATCTGCTCCGCGGTGAGTTTGGGCTGCGGCTGCGCCATCTCTGCTTCCGGCATCTTTATGGCAAGCGCACGCTCCACCTGGCTTCTCAGATAGGCGTTTGTAATGTTCTTCGATATGTAATCAGTCACATATGCACTCGGAGTGACCTGGAAGGTCTTCTGCAAGTTGTCTCCAGTCATGTGGAGAACTTGCTCATGCCTTGAGCCGTCCCTGAATACGGTAATGCCCTTCAGCCCGAGCTCGTGTGCAAGAAGATAAGACGCCTTGACGTCGTCAGATGAGACGTCGTTTGGCATGTTGATGGTCTTTGCAATTGCATTTCCTATCCACCTCTGCCACACTCCCTGCGCCATGAGGTGGTCAGCCCAGTGGATGTCCATGGCAGTAACGAAGATCTTCTGCATCCATTCCGGAATTTCCGGTATTCCCTTTACCGAACCGTAGTTGTTTGCAATCTTTTCAAGGATCTGGTCGTTGTAGAGGCCCTGCTCCTTGAGGACCGCCTCGAAAATCTTGTTGGTATAGAAGAACCTGCCCACCGTCACCCGTTTCTCGAACACGAGTGCAAACATCGGCTCCATACCGTTGGAACAGTCGGCAATCATTGAAAGTGTGCCTGTTGGAGCGACGGTAGTGGTAAGTACGTTCCTTATTCCGTGCTTTTGGATCTTTGCAATAAGGGCGTCCCAGTCGTAGGTGCGGGCGTTCTTTGGCTTTTCATAATAGCCTGCTATTGGAATTTTTCCCTCGGGATACTCTGTCTTGGAGCACAGCGGGAATGGTCCTCGGCTCTTTGCAAGGGCTACGCTTTCTTCCATGGAATAATATGTCATGGCTTCTGCCAGTTTCTCCTGGAATTCATACCCCTCCTGTGAGTTGTACGGAATGCGCAGCTTGAACAGCAAGTCTGCAACTCCCATTACGCCAAGGCCTATCCTTCTGGAGTCCTTGGATGCCTTGTCTATCTCCTCGATTGGGTAGTTGTTCACGTCAATTATATTGTCTAGGAATCTTGTTGCCTTTCGGATCGTCTCCTCGTATCTCTGCCAGTCAAACTCGAACTGCCCGTCTGCCTTTCTTTTTACAAAGTTTGCCAAGTTAATTGATCCGAGGTTGCATGACTCGTACGGGTACAGGCTCTGCTCGCCGCATGGATTTGTTGCACGCAGTGGACCTCCCCTTGCCTTTGCAAATACGTTGTACTTGTTGATGATGTCAAAGAAGATCAGCCCAGGCTCTGCACTCTTCCATGCTGACAGAGCAATCAGATCGATTATGTGATGCGCGTTTACCTCTCGCACCGGAGAATTGTCAATCGGGCTTCGGAGGGCGTACTTGCCATCGGAGGAGCCTACCAGTGCCTCCCAAAAGTCCTCCCAGACGCCAACGCTTACGTTGAAGTTCTCGAGCACTCCGGGCTTTGTCTTGGCAGTGATGAACTTCTCAATGTCGGGGTGCCATGATTCCATAATGCCCATGTTTGCACCTCTTCGCTTGCCTCCCTGCTTGACCACCTCTGTTACGGTATTGATTATGTTCATGAAGGAAACCGGGCCTGATGCTACACCAGATGTGGATGCTACCATGTCCCCTTCAGGCCTCAGCTCGGAATAGTTTATGCCCACTCCACCGCCAGACTTGAAGATCAGTGCGGCGTCAGACGAGGACTTCATTATTCTTTCCATGTCGTCTGGCATTGCAAGCACAAAGCACGCAGAAAGCTGTCCAAGCCTAGCACCTGCGTTCATCATGGTTGGAGAGTTTGGCAGGTAGTCCTGGCTTGACATCATCTCATTGTATTCGCTTATCCTCTCTGAATACTGCTCGAACTTGTTGGCTGCCAGCATGGTAAGGAACTCCTTGACCCCTACCTTCATCTGGCCTCTCTTGGCAAGGTCGATGTAGTGCTGAATAAGTGACCTAAAGTGGTATTTGTTGAGATAGTACTTTCCTATCTTGAACTTGTAATCAAAGTCATCAAGCTTCTCGAGGTATTTTGCAGCCTCTGCCGTATTCTGGGTATGACCGCCCTCGACCGCGAAGATCGTCGGGTCCTTTAGGACATCGGATATTCCAACAAGGGTCGCAACCCGCTCAAACATCTGACCGGGACTCTCGAAAATCTGGCCCTTGTTGTTCCTCAGCAGGTATCTCGAGGCAAGGACTCTAAGGCAGTTGAGATCAAACTTTTTGGCAACGGAATCAAGCGTCTTGGATTCCAGAACCTTCATCTTCTCTTCCCTAAGCCTTCGGCGCTCGTGCCTGTACAGGATGTATGCCTTGGCAATCTCTCCCTGTCCCTCGTCGATTAGGGTTGACTCTACCATGTCTTGTACGTCCTCCACGCTCGGGGCCTCCGAGGAAGAATAACCATGATTTACAAGTTTTTCAGTTACCCGGTTTGCCAGCTTGTCTGCCAGCCCGTGATCCGGTTTGCCGCAAGCTATCAGTGCTTTATAGATAGCGTTTGAAATTTTGTCTTTTTGGAATGATGATACTCGACCGTCGCGCTTCTTAACCTCGATGATCGAATTCTCTATTTGAGAAAAATCTGTCATTTTATACTCCCCGCATCAGTAACAAACGGGAGTTAAATAAAGTCTGCGGCAAAATTTTTTTTCCTATTGCTGAGCTTTGCGTCAATTTTGTTGACACCATTCCAACTTTCATGATAATAGATCCCTGACTTCAAATATATTCGTAAAAGAATTCCCTTGAAAATTTACGAACGGTTTTAAGATCTATCTATAAAATTTCTGGCTATCCTTCGTGGGGTGTCCCTAGGCTAGGATGTAGGGGGACTTGCATACAGGACATTTTTCTGATATCTTTTCTTCCTTGAGGCCGCAGTTACTGCAGATAGGCACCATTTTTACAGGCCTGAAGGATCCTAGAAGATCAGCGGCCTTCTCTATGGCCTTCCTTATGGACGAGGAATCCATCGAGTCTGGAACCTTGAGCTGTACCAAGAGGCCCCCGTTGAGCATCTTGGAAAGTTGGTTTGATTCGGCTATCTTCTCGCTCTTTGGAGTCATGGACTCTACTTCCGAGGCATCTATGGTTACGCCCTCCGAATAGGACTCCCCTTCCACGTGTGGGTGGATGGACATTTTGCCGTATTTCTCGCCGTCGAGGGCTGAGAACCGTGATGCGGAGTCGCTTTCTGTTATCGATATGGTTACGTTGTCGCCCATCTCCTTGCCTTTCTTTGAGGCAACCTCGATGGCGGTATTCACTACCTTGGACAGGATTTCCTGGCCAGCCTTGTTGTTCTCATAACCAAGTATGCCGTATACTGCCTCCTTGAGGCCGATCAGGTTGACAACAAGAGTAACTGATCCCTTTTGCATATACTGCGTGTTATTGGCAAGAATTGGGTTGAGCCCGCGGCGGGTAAGATCAGAAATCTCCTTCTTTCGAATAGACATTGCAGCCAGTGCGGGCTTCATCAGAAGCGCCAGTCGAGCCCTGAAGTAGGTCTCGTCCTTGTTTGACTCAAACGCAAGGCGCGGCATGTTTATCGAGAGGGATTGCAGGTTTATTGACGTAGAGCCTCCCTTGCCGTCTCCCTTTGACAGGCCCTTGTTTGATGCAAGTCCCTTTGAAAATATGACCTTCCCTCCAAGCGAGATTATGTTTGCCAAGACGTCTGAAAAGTCAGCTACCTTTGCCTTGTCATAGTCTACTACGAGGCCTATGCTAGGCACGGGCGTAGACTTTGCATAATTCTTGTAGGCAGAAAGAATGGCGCCCACAACCTTGGGCTCTGTTGCAAGCGATATCCTAAACGATGCCAGTGTTTCGTTCTTGCCATATTTTGACGCTACCGATATCTTGGCAAAGGAATTTGCTATTTTTTCCTCGATTTCCGAGGTATTTTTTGAATATTTTTGAAGCAAACCCACGAGGCCATCCATTACAACCTCCTGTGAGGCCTCCTTGATTAGGAGCGACACCGCCAGGGAAAGTGATGATGCAAGGCTTTCAAGGGAATTTGGTGCAGGAAGCCTTGTCACTCCTAGGAACTTGCCTCTCAAGTCCAAGCCGTCCTCTATGAGTTCTTTAATGTTAACAAATATTGTATCTGGCAAAAGGGACCAAAGCCCAGTATTAGTGATATGGATGTCGCCTGACAGGTGGGAGTCTGCCACGTCCTTTGGCAGCGTGTTTAGCACTAGGTACTCGCCAAAAACTGTCTGCCCGGTCTTGAATAATAGCCCCTCCACGCCGTTCTGTATCCCGTCCACGTTTGTGAGCATCTCCCGTATGTCATAGCCCGGGAGCCCGAACCTGGCAAGTCTGTGCCTATAGTCCTCGTGGCCCTGCTCTAGGAGCACGGAGTTGACCATTTCACGAATAAGCGAAGCGGTAAGGTAGGAGGTCTGGAACTTGTAGATGCGGTTTTCGACCTCTTCGGTAATCTTCTGGGCAAGCTCCAGTGGAAGGCTCCCTTCTCGTACGAGTGACTGGATAATCTTATGGGAATTGAACTCCTCTATGGATTCGTGCGAGGTTCGCACGTACATCTTGCCGCTCTCTATAATTGATCGCTCCTCGATCTGGCGTGCAAGGCTTAGGACCAGTTTTCCCAGGTTGGTAATGGTATACCTCCTTTCGGACTTGTTGAGAGCCACAAGGGACTGGCGCAGTAGTTTTCTGAGGTGGTATGCAAACTTGCCGCTTTCCTTCTTTGACTTGAATCCCGCTAGGGACTTGAGTTCGGAATAAGTGAGAGGACCCTTTGAGTTGAGTATCCTAAGAATGTCTATTCTGTTTGGACTTGCCATTACGGAAAAGATCATCCTTACGCGCTTTGAAGCAGACTGTAAGATACCGCCTCGCTTCTGCTCCCCAAAGTCCTCGCTCAGTTCCATACAAAGTCTAGTGTGCATCAGTAAATAAGATTTATGACGTATTTTCTACGCAAACCTTTTAGATCAGTTCTTCTGAACATCGACACTAAACTCTGACGACGATAATGTGTGACCACAGGACGGACATTTGTTATTATACGGTCTCATCACATCCTTGATCGATTTCAACATCCGCATGCTGGCGATCTTCGATCCGCATTTGTTACATACTACATCCACTGACATCAAGGAAAAGTTCTTTCAAAAGTAATAAAGGAAATCTTTCAGTTTTTTTTAATTAACTTACTAAATTTGATTTACTGCTTCTCGAGGATTATCCCGCGCTCGTCATGACCTGTTATCTTCAGCTTGGTGCCAAGAGGAAGATCGGCTGGGGATTTTATTCCGGCCATAAAGCCTGAGATCGAAAGCTCAGAATTGTCTACTTTCATGACCACCCACGCATATGGGACGAATTTTTCAAACCCGGCGGGGGGCACTGTGATTATTGTATATGTGACAACGGTTCCTTTGCCTTCAATTGTTACGTTCTCAAATCCCTTGTTGCCGCAGTTCTGGCAGAAATAGGTGGTGACAAGATGGAGGTGGCCGCATTTGGTGCACTTTCTTGCCAGGATCTTTCCTGCCTTCGTACTATTGATAAATTCCTCTTTTGAGAGCAAGGCTATACACTTTTGAAGATGTGAACCGCGCAGCTGGCTCCAGTCGCGCCGAAGTTATGCGTAAGGCCTATCTGTGCGTCTTTTACGGTTCGCTCGCCTGCCTTTCCTGTAAGCTGGTCAAAGACTTCTGCTACCTGGCCAATGCCCGTCGCGCCTATCGGGTGACCCTTTGACTTGAGGCCTCCAGATGGGTTTATTGGAATGTCCCCGTTCAGCCTTGTTCTTCCCTCACGCACGGCCTGTGCCGCGTGTCCCTTTTCAAAGAATCCGAGGTCCTCCGAGTCGACCAGTTCTGCAATTGTAAAACAGTCATGAACCTCGGCAAAATCTATATCCTTTGGTGTTATGCCTGCCATCTTGTAGGCTGCTTGTGCGGCAATCTTGGTACTTGGGATCTCGGTTATGTGTGACCTTCCCTGCAGTGCGGCAGGTGATCCACCCCTTCCAGAACCGATTACTTGTATGTAGTTTTTGGTGTGTTCCTTTGCAAATTTCTCGCTGCACAAAATTACCGAGCTTGCCCCGTCTGAAAACGGGCAGCAGTCGTACAATTTTAGCGGGCTTGCCACAACGGCAGATTTTAAGACGTCATCTACTGAAATTTTTTTGCGGAGGTGGGCCTTTGGATTGAGCATTCCGTTGTCATGGTTTTTGACTGCAACCATTGCCAGGTCTTCCTCTGTTGCCTTGAATTCTGCAAGGTATGCCCTTGCCATCGAGGCGAAGAGTCCGGGAAATGACGCACCTGCTCCTCCCTCATAAAAGAAATCCGAACAATATGAAAAGTATGTAGTGGTCCATTCTGTTCCTGTGTGAGTTACTTTCTCAACGCCGGTGGCCAAAACGACGTCGTAAAAACCTGCTGCGACATTTGCAAATGCCTCTCTGAATGCAATTGATCCGCTTCCACATGCAGACTCGATGGAAAGTGACGGGACTTCGGGTATTCCAAGGTTGCTCATTATCACTGGTCCGAGGTGGACCTGCTTGTCTGCAATTCCAAAGACGTTTGAAATGTATCCTGCCTTGATGGCCTTTGGTTCTATGCCGGCACTCTCTATTGCATCGACAGATGCCTGAAGTGCAATGTCAGTAATGCTGTCTGGGAGTTTTCCATACTTTGTGCTTCCGGCTCCGATAATGCAGACCTTTTCCACAAATCTCGCTGACTAGATTCCATATAAAAATTCTTCATTAGGATTCTTTAACCGGTTTTGCCACATGTTGATATCCATGGCAAAAGTCGCCGTACAGGCAGTCACGCTTAGAAAAAGTTCTAGAAATTTCGTCCTTGTCACAGACAAGAAAATTTCCCAGATGAAGGACGAGATCCGCCAGTACTACGACAACAATGGCTACCTCTCATGGTCGGAGAGGAGGAGAAAGTACGTCATTTTGGGCACGAACAGGCCTGCAAATGGCCTCGTAGGCTGCCCACAGTGCAAGATTGGCATGCTCATGGTCATTAGGTCCAGGCAGACAGGAAAGCGCTTTCTAGGCTGCTCTAACTACCACAACGGGTGCAGGGCATCATCTCCCCTCATCCAGAAAGGCATGATGTATGCAACAAAAATTCCCTGCAAGTCATGCCTCTTTCCCATGATACTGCTCAGGTATTCTGTCAGGCAGAAATGGACCCGACAGTGCGGCAACATTACATGCCCTAGCAGGAAGGTCAGATCCTAAAGTCCGTGTAAATGTCTGTTCGCCTGTTTCTTAAAAGAGGCAGCCTTCGGCGCACGTCCCGTACCTGCGAAAGCGAGATCTGTGCGACTCCCATGCCCTCCCTTTTCTTCATGTCAAGAAGGATGTTGCCAAAGGGATCGACAACCAGACTGCGTCCGCAGTAAATGTTTCCGACCTGGTCTGGAGCTACAACATAACAGCCGTTTTCTATAGCCCGCGTCATGTTGATTGTGATCCAGTGTTCTTCCTTCATCTTTCCCTTCACCCATGCAGATGGAACTATGAGAATTTCAGAGCCTGATGATGCCAGCATGCGTGACATCTCTGGAAACCTAAGATCATAACAAATCATCATACCGATCTTTCCAACACTTGATTTTGCAGGTCTTGTAACAGATGAGCCCGGATAGAGCTTCCGAGATTCCTTGAATCCCAATGCGTCATACAGGTGGAGTTTCCTGTACTTTGTGACCAGCCGTCCGTTTTTGCCAATTAGAAATGATGTGTCATAAACCCTGTTGGCTTTCGGGCTTTTCTCGTAGAAAGTGCCAACGACTTGGATTGAGTTATTTTTTGCAGCCTCGCAAATCGAAGAAACAAATGGTCCCGACTCCCTTTCTGCAAGGCTTGCAAGCTCTGCCGCGGACTGATCAGCTGGGGAATAAAACATCATAAATTCCGGGAAGGCGCAAAGTTCAGAGCCACTTCGCGCCGCCTGTTCAATGTATCGGACAATTTTTGAGAGGTTCTTTTCCTTCTCGGTACTTGCCTTCATCTGGACTACCGAAATCTTTTGCACATGAATCGTGAATTTTTATAAAATAAAAATGTGTTTAGAGGGGATTTCCTGCTTGGTACCAGTTTTCCTTGGGGTTGTCCTCGAAGACGACGATGACGTGGTTCTCCTTTGTCTTGAGAATCTCTACTGCCGACTTGGTAATTGCCTTTGCGAACTCCTCTTTTTGTTGTTGTGTCCTTCCCGGATACATTGACACTGTTATCAGTGGCATTTCTGTCGTGTCAGGTTTATCGGATTTATTCCTTGGCAATTCCTGTACATGCTAGGTGTAGCCCTTCCACCCGTAGCGCGTACCATACGTGAATTCCGAACTGTGCGTCTTCTTGTACAAAAATCCGCAGAGCAGCCCTATGAGGAAACCTCCAATGTGGGCAAAGAAGGCAACCCCCGAACCGCTTGAGCCCACGACAGCGGGAAGGACGTTTTGGAAGATGAACCAGAAGGGAAGGTACCATTTTGCGGAAATCCTGATGAGCCTTGCAAAAAATCCAAGGAACAGAAACGTTTGGACCTTGACGTTTGGGAAGAGGATGAGGTAGGCCCCAAGTACACCGGAGATTGCTCCGGAGGCGCCTATCGCTGGAAGGTCGCTTGACGGGTCGGACAGCACATGGGTAAGCCCCGCCACAAGCCCCCAGAACATGTACAGCCCCAGGTATCTGCCCCGCCCGAACTTGTACTCGATGTTGTCTCCAAAGATATAGAGGAAGAGCATGTTGCCGCCGATATGGATTAGTCCCGCGTGCAAAAACATGGATGTGAAGATGTTGGTAATTACACCGTACTGGTGGTTGACAAGCCCGTTGCTTATCTCAGAGGGCACGGTTCCGTAGTTTAGCAGCATATCTTCTGCCCTGGTGTTAGTAAAATCGAAAAACTGGTGGGTTACCGCAACCTCCCAGAAAAAGACAACCACGTTTACAAGTATCAGCGAGTACGTGACATATGGCCTGTAGCCCGGAGGCTTGGGGTTTTCATCCCTGATTGGTAGCATTAGACGATGGGATAACAAATAATTTCTATAAATATGGTACTTGCCTGCCACTCGGGAACTGACTAGGTTTTGTCTATGAGATAGGCGACTATTCCTAGACTGTGATAATTCCTATCTTGATGAGGTATTGTATACCTGCGACGAATGTCTGGTCGTCAATCTGGCCGTTAGACCACCATCCGGCATTTGTCTTGACCCACTGCGGTATCTGAACCCCCGGTGATGCATTTCCCTGCTTCGTTGCAGGAATCTGGATTATTCCCTGCTTGATCATATACTGGATCCCGGATGCAAAGGTCGAGTCATCTATCGTGTTTTGGGACCACCATTTGGCGTTGTTCTTTACCCATGCTGGAATCACAATCTGGGTTGGGTTGCTTGGCGTGGCCGGTCCGCTGGGGGCTGTCTGCTGTCCTCCCTGACCGCTGCTGCCGTTTCCTATTGCAACGACTCCCGTGTCAGAGCTCACCGTGGACGGTATGACCAGGTTGCCCCTTGCCATGCCTAGCCTAGAGGTGTCCGGCAGTCCTGTGGGACCCACCACAGAGGTGATGTTCATCTGTACCGTGTAGATCCCGTTACCTGGAAGGTTAAGGGTCTGCGTGTCCTGGGCATTCTTTGCAACTAGGTTGTTCTTGGAAAGGATCGTGGTTCCAGTGCTGTCCAGTATCTTCATGTCATAGTACACATCGCCGTTGACCGGCTTTTCTGTAAACGCATCAAAGAACGAAAGGTTCAGGCTGTTCTGCGAGTTCGCGGTAATATCGGTGGGGTTCCACCCCAGCTTTATTCCCCACCCGCCAAAGTCTGTGAGGACGCTGTTAGAGGTCTGCACGTTTGGCTTGGCCGGTGAAAGCGTAAAGTTCATCGCATCCATGCCGGCCGGCATGCTCTTTGCCATCTGCGTTATGTCTATCTTGTTTAGCAGGATGTGTGCAATGACGGTGCTCCCAGAGGTATATGGGTCAACAATCAGCCTTCTTCCGGTAATCTGGTAGCCGTTCATTGTTGCGCTATAGGTAGGCGTGTTTGTAAATTCCTTGAACGACTTTGGGATGTGTATTTCCTCATGTACAAAGACTGGCTGGTTTGCCAGTCTTGTCATGTTCCAGTCAAAAGGCATAGAGTATGAAAGCTGGAGCTTTGAAGGGTCGAAGTTAAAGTCGTTGTTTATCTTGTCATAGTATGAAATTACAGTAGAGTTGTAAGTATTGCCATTATAGGTAAGGTCGTGGCTTGAGACGTCCCCGACGCTCAGGTAGGCATCAAAGTTTGGAACGGCCTGGGGGTTGTCGGTAGTGTCAAATATGTTGTTGTCATAGTCTATCGAAAACATCTGTATGTTAAAGTGGTAGAGTCCTCCCTCGTTGAATATGGGCCCCTGGATGTCAATGGGATCATCGTCGTTGTCTGGAACCCACCCGTTGAGGATGGGCTCATGGTCTGCATAGACCTGCCATGTAGGGCCGTTTGTTGGCATGACATTGATGTTAAGAATGCCTGTGTGGGTATGAAGCAGTTCCCTGAAAAGGAGCTGGTTGTGCTTTGTTATGGTAAGAAAGAACGAGATGTGTGTGAGAGTCTGGTTAGTATTTGCATCAAACCACCTGAAAAATACTGTCGGCTCCACACCGGAATTGGGGAAGAGTATTGTGGGGTTGAGTTTGATGAAAAGCTGCACCTGCCTGTTTCCGACGGTAGCTGGGGGCAGGTTCTCCATTGCAAATCCATCGCCCCATGCATTGCGAGGCATCGAGGAAAGGACTACTGAAACGAGAAGAAAAGCAAATAATGATACCTTGAAAACTTTTTTCAAATGGAGATCCTGTTTCGCATTGTGTCCAGCTTCATATTTAATGTTAGCTGTTTTCTTTCTGTCATCTAGACCGAGATCATTCGCACTAACATTATATTGTTAAATCGGTCTACGTTAGGTGTGAAAGTTTGGCGGAATTCCTACACTGTCATCGTCATTACAGGAATTATAGCAGTCATAGCAGTAGGCGTTCCATTATTTGAACACGGTTCGGTGTTTGCGCAGAGTCTGTCCAAGCAGGCTTTGACAAAGTCTGCTGGGCCAATTGGCGCAAACAACTCAGCAACGTCTACTTATGCGACGGAGATTAATTCCACCGCACCTTCTGGAGTCATGTATACCTCCAAGTTTGAATGCGGATCTATTTTTGCAGGAGAGGGACCACTCAGACCGGGACACTATGATACTGATGTTAGCATGTTCAACAAGGAAAGGGCTGAGACTACCATACTCTGGAACGTAGTGGTCAATAATGGCCCCAGCTCAAACGCGATGCTTGTCAACCTCGGCCCTGAAAATGCCACGAGCATCACATGCCAAGACATAAGGCAGTCGCTACAGGATTACGA
>DATFCV010000034.1:0-31372 GCA_035252645.1 Nitrosotalea sp.
TGACAGGCAGATCCAGATGTCGGAAAACGTCATGCAGATGGTTGCAACAGGCGTCAACGTAATCCAGACCGAAGTGACAAACAAGGTAACAATACTCATCATCTGGTGGACGGTCGCTGGAACGGCAGAACTTGTGCCAAATACTATAGCTACGGTATTTGGGCTGTACCCGGCGCACGAGCAGCAGTTCTGGCCAATCGTGGCCACCATTACCGTCTCGGCAGGCCTTGCAACGGCAGTAGCATACTTTTACGTCAGGAGGTTCTTCGGACAGACGCTGGGGATGGGCAGGCTGAAAAGAATAGGGAAGAGGTTCAAAAAATCCTAGACGCTGGTTCAAAACTCAAAACAGAAAACTGAATTTATCAAATAGAATATTCTGTGCGTATCTATTTTATGATTTGATAATATGGTAGTTCGTTGTATAGCCTAAAGTCAGGCCTATCAAGGGGCGGATGGCTTGCGCTCGCCTCAGTGTTGATTCTAGCAGTATCGTTTTGTGCAGTCTCTCAAGGTGCATTTGCCTCTGGCGTGACAATTGACAACACCAAAACTGTCTCCGGGACGGTTTCCTCGTCTCCATACCAGATTACGGTGCCAAGCTTCAACGCTGGAAGCGGCGCAGGCAACCTCCTCCTTGTGGGAATATCTGCAAACGACAACAACGTAACGTCTGTGACCTTTGGGGGAACGGCCCTGAAGAAGATTGCATACTCGTTTTACAACAATGACGCAGAGTACTGGTACTTGGCAAACCCAAGCGGCACCTCTGACATCGTAGTAACCATGATCGGGCCGACCTCTGCAATGGTGGGGGCGTATTCGATCTCTGGAGTAAACGATTCAAGCCCGATTGCTACGCACTCGGTGAATCACAACAGTGCGGCAAGCAGCCCGAAAATCTCACTTACTGCAAAGTATGCTGGCGACCTGGTCTTTGACCTGCCATCCATCTGGGGCGGGGTGACCCTTGGAAGTCCGACATGCACAAAGGAGTGGGACGTGAACGTCCCAGGCGCAATTACCGGGGCGTCAAGCCATACAACGGTCCAGGCCGCAGGCTCTATTACCTGTGGATGGACTGCAAGCACGGCTGACCAGTGGGACGACGCGGCAATAGAGGTCAGGTCCTCTGCCCAAGTCAGCACTACTGCGCCCTCGGCTCCTCAGAACCTTGTGGCAACGGCAGGGAGCGCCAAGGTGTCTCTATCATGGGCAGCACCGTCGTCAAACGGCGGATCCTCAGTTTCTGGTTATGACGTTTACAGGGGAACATCTTCTGGAGGCGAAGGCTCGTCTCCCATTGCAAGCGGCGTGGCCTCAACCTCGTATGTTGATACCACGGTGACAAACGGCACCACCTACTACTATTATGTCAAGGCAGTAAATTCCGTAGGGCCGTCTCCTGCATCAAACGAGGCAAGCGCTACTCCAATTTCCTCCGGCGGGGGCTCTCAGGGCGGGATAGTGCTCGACAACGTAAAAGTGACATCCGGAACAGTGTCGGCCTCGCCTTACCAGCTTACAATTTCAGGGTTTAGCTCCTCGACCAACACTGATCTCCTCGTGGTAGGGGTAAGTGCCAACAACAACGGCGTGGCTTCGGTAACATATGGCGGGGCGTCCCTTAGCCAGAAGGTGCTTACATTCCACAACAACGATGCAGAATTCTGGTATCTGGACAACCCCGGAAGCAACGGGAATGTAGTAGTTACAATGACAGGCCCGACCTCTGCCGTAGTCGGGGTGTATGCCTTTTCGGGAGTAGACCTCTCAAACCCGATACCTACTACGGCGACAATCAACAAGGCCTCTGGCAACCCGTCAATATCTGTTACAACAAAATATGCCGGTGACATGGTAGTGGACCTGCCGTCGATATACGGAGGGTCTGTGCTTTCAAGCCCCTCATGTGCGCAGCAGTGGAATGTCAACGTCCCAAGCGCAATCACGGGCGCGTCAAGCACGCAGATTGTACCGTCCCCTGCAGCCTTGTCCTGTACATGGTCTAACAGCATAAGCAGCAACAGCTGGGACGATGCGGCACTTGAGCTTAAGAGCGGCAGCGGACAGGTTGCTTCCACGGTGCCATCTGCACCGCAGAGCCTTGCGGCAACTGGCGGCAACGGACAGGTGTCGCTGTCATGGAGTGCGCCGCCTTCAAACGGCGGGTCTGCAATTACGGGATATGACGTTTACAGGGGAACATCCTCAGGAGGCGAGGCATCGACGCCGATTGCAAGTGGAATTACCTCCACATCATACGTGGACACCACTGCAGCAAACGGAAACACGTACTACTATTATGTCAAGGCAGTAAATTCCGTAGGGCCGTCTCCTGCATCAAACGAGGCAAGCGCGTCTCCTGGATCGTCTACAACTAGCAACACCGTGATCTGGTACTATGCGCACAGGATACCTGCGTCCTACTGGGATCCGTGCTTTGCAACAACATGCAGCGCAGGAGTAGGAGAGGGCACTACGATGTATGTGGAGCTATGGGATGCTGCAGGGAACGTCCTCCAGAGCGGGTATGCCGACGAGAACGGGTGGGCATTTAAGGGACTCAATCCGAGCACCACCTACTACGTATATCCGTATGACTGCAACTCATGCCACGGGTCAAGCCACAACGTCGTCTTCCAGTACTGGGGAGACAACCACAGTACGGCCAGGCCACGTGCGACCCTGCCCGGTGCCAAGCTTGACGGGTGGTACTCGTGCACCAACGGATGCGGATGACACAAGCCCGACTTGTGTCCCGGTAACTTGATAGCACCTAAATTATCCTCTGGAACAGAAAAAAGATCATGAAGGTTCTGGTAGATGAGATGTATGACGGAATGGATGTAAAACTGAAGGAGTTTGGCTACGACGCCTTTTCTGTAAAGAAACTCCTCCTTGAGGGCAAGAAGCTTTCAAGTGACTATTCCGTCATAAGATACGCCGAGGAGAACAACATGGTGGTGGTCACAGAAGACGTCGAGATAGGTAAGGCCTGCAAGGAGAATGGCATACCGTGCGTGCTTTTGGACTCGGAGACGCTCTTTCGGATAATTCTTGAGGAACTTGGCAACTTTAGGGGCCGCTGACTTTGCGCCTTCTCCAGTAGATGATTATAGCTGCAATAACGGCTATTATCACGATTGCATCAAAGTAGCTTGAATACTTGCGTATGCTGTCCCACTCTTGGCCAAGCTTTATTCCGACAAATGTCAGGGCCGCGTTCCATATTATCGAGCCCACAAATGTGTATGCCGCGAACTTCTTCAGCCCCATCTTTGCAGTGCCTGCGGGTAGCGAGACATACGTCCTGATTGCCGGCAGCAGCCTGCTGATAAACGTGGACTTGGCGCCATATTTCTTAAAGTAGGCCTCGGCGCCCTCAAGGTGGGACTTTTTGAGAAGGATGTACTTGCCGTACCGGAGTATGAATCCCCTGCCAAGGTATGCTCCTGCAAAGTAGGCTGCAAGCGAGCCCACCAGGTTTCCAATCGAGCCTGCAAGTATGACCTGTACCACGCCGAACTTGCCTGTGGAGACGAGGTAGCCTGAAAACGGCATGATGACCTCGCTTGGGATTGGTATCAGGGCGGACTCTGCGACCATCAGGAGGAAGATGCCAAAGTATCCAGAGTTTGATATCGTGTTTATTATAAAGCTGGTAAGGGTTGCAAGTATCTCTACTGCCATTTCTTTTCAGCCGGGTGAATTAAGAATTATACGTATCGGCAATGCCGTCAGGAAGGGCCACTACCACATTCCGCTGGTGGTAAAGCCCTGCTCGTCAAACTTCCTCTGCGATGCGTGCTTGTGTGCCTTTTTCATGTGCCTGTCCAAGCGCTCGGGGTCGTTGAGCTCAAGACCACATTCCTTGCACTTGGTCTGAGGCTCCTCCTTTTTCTTGAAAAGTCCCATGAACTCCATTATAAGAAATGTGCTAATAATTCTTTTCGAGCCCTTACGCGTGCATTCTGGCCCTCTTGTACGTGGAAAGGCCGCTAGGGATGCGGAGTGTCCCGGATAAAGGCGGCATTGCGGGCGGCTTGGTCTATTGCAAGCAAATTGAGTGCAAGTGGGTACACTGTCATAATTGTGTGGACATCTCCTTGAATTCGGGTCTAGGAGGCAGCGTTGGTATTAAGCCTGCTGATGATTATCACCCCCGGGTTAATGTCCCGGATACGTGCGTCCTAGTCCCGTATATTATCATCTTTGATATTCTGCCAGATCTGTTTATACTCTTACGGCCGAATGTCTCTATGCGGAAAATGGCGGCAAAGACTTGCTTGGAATGGAAAGTGTCACGCAAGACAAGAAATTATGTCTCGGGCCTTTCCGGTAACTCAAAGGCCACATCGAGTGCAGGGGAGTTTTATTTTTGATGCTCAAACAGGATTCCCGCACAGGGTTAAAGCTAGTCATATTGCTTGCTATTGTGTTTGTTGTCTGGGTTGTACCGGATTTGTCAGGCCAAGACATTGCGATGATATCAAGCGACTTGACGTACATTGCCCTGACAGTGTTCTTGACCGTGACTGCCTTTTACCAGGTGGCCCAGGCCCATAACAGCGGGAGAGGAATCTTGATCTGGGTAATATTTTCTGTGTTTGCCATGTTCTATACTGCCGCACAGCACATCTGGGCGGTAAACGAGCTAATATTTGGTACACGGCCGTTTCCTTCCTTGGCAGACGTTGCCTTCCTTGCAGACTCCCTGTGTCTGATTGCATTCTTCATGCTCTACATACAATCCCTTGGCAAAAAAATAACCAAAAAAATGCTACTGATTGCGGTCCTGCCAAGCATTGTGGTAGTCGGCGTATCTGCCTACTCCTATGTGTTGAGCAACTCGACCGACCCTATCTTCATACAGGTTTTGTTGTTTTCGTATCCGTTTTTGGATGCAATTGCCCTGGTGCCTGCAATGCTGGGAATAATGATCTGGTCCAAGGAAAGACCGAACCTTTCACTCCTTGCGATTTGCTCCTCTATGATGCCGCTTGCAACAGGCGACACGCTGTTCCAACTTACATCGCAAAATAACACATACTTTACTGGCTCGCTGCCTGACTTTTTCTTCTATGTGCAAATCGTCCTTTTGACCTTTGGCGTATACCTCATGTCTAATTCCATGAAAAGCAACGTACGGGAGGAACCGATTTGAGATTTGCATATTCGATACTCCTGCTTGTTTTCTCCGTGATTATACTGTGTGAGATGGCGGGAATTTACTTCCTCTATGAATACAAAAACAGCCTCGAAGACCAGATAGTCAGGGATTCGGAGAAGGTGGACGTGATGATGGTAAACAGAATTGACAGCTACGCCATAGAAAGGATGATAGACCTGACAAATCTTGGCAAGTCAGGCACCTTTGAGGTCCCACTTGAGAATTCCGACGCCAACTTTTCCCACATGTCAAACCCCGGCAGTTACATGGACGAAATGAACTCAAAATGGGCTGCCGCCCCTGGCAACACTACAACGCCGCTTATGGACGCATATATCGAGTCTGGGCCGTCAGAGCAGCTGCGCCAGATACAGTCCTTTGATAACATAAAGTTTGGAGGCAAAATCTTTGACGATATTTTCATGACCAATTCATATGGCGCAAACGTGGTTGAGATGGGCAGGACTGCTACCTATGCACATGATGGTGAGGAATGGTGGAAGCAGGCAAAAGATACGGGACAATACATGGGAGGCCTGGAATTTGACAAAAATAGCGGAGGCTCATCATACGTGACCGCTATACAGCTAAATGACGAGCAAGGCGACTTTATAGGGGTTGCAAGGGCGGTTGTGGACACCCAGCCTATGATTGAAATAATGCGGAGCCAAATGAACTGGACGGACCCAATCCCCTGGCAATATGAGATGATTGGGTCAGGAGGCACGGTGATTTATTCCTCAGACCCCACAGAAAGCCCCGGCTCGATGAACCATGAGCTGAATTATTCAAACCAGCTTACGGATAAAACAGGCAACTTTGTACAGACAATAGACGGCGTGGACTATCTGGTAACGTATTCACACTCGGCAAACTCGAAATTTTCCCCGCTGTTTGACTGGGTCTTTGTCACCAAATACAAAATGTCCGACATCATGAAGCCCGTGTCAGACCTTTCCAACCTTGTTGTAACGGTAATAATCGTGCTGCTGGTAACCGTGTCCACGACGGTCTTTGTGCTGTCAAGGAAGCTTGCAAGGCCAATTGAGAACCTACGCAAGGGATTGGTGGCATTCAACGAGGGACGCGGGGCAAAAATTGAGGCCGAAGGCGAGGAAGAAGTCAGCGATCTGATACGGCAGTTCAACCGCATTGTGGAGAGCCGCTCGGGTGCCACAGGCGGCGGGCCTGAATCTGTCGGCAGGACTGGTTGATATCAGGCAAGGCCTCGCTTGACCGCCTTCAAAAGTACATAGTCTATTACGCCCTTTTCTGAGACCTGCTTCATCTTTGCAAGCGACCTTGCAAGTATCTTCTCGACGTAGGCAGGATACCTCTCAAGTATTTTTGGCGCAAGAAAATCCCTGTTTTTGAAATAATAATCCGCAAGAGGGCTGTAAACCATTTGCCCTATCATTTTTGTAGAGTCTATCCTCATCCCGGCATTTTGAATTTCTTTTTCCAACTCGCCAATGGTATAGTGTTCAGACGACCAAGTGAATGAAAGTATGCCAAGCCTCAGCAAGTCAAGCGAGCCGGCATTTTTCATGACCGGTATGGCTATGGCCAGGCTTCCGTCTTCTGAAAGCACCCTCTTGCACTCTGACACGAAACCTGAAAGCGGCCTAAAGTGCTGCGCAGACTCGAGCGCAATTATCCTGTCCATGGAACCCTGGGAAAACGGGAGCCTTGTGGCAGTAGAGTTTACGAGGCTTACCGACTCTCTGATGCCTTCGGGCCTGTTCTTGAGAAAACCGGAAGCAAACCCAAGCTGCGCCCTGTTGACGTTAACGCAAGATATCTTGAGGTGGGGAAAACTGCCAAGCCAGATTGCGGCGGGCTCTGAAAAACCGCTCCCAACGTCCAAGACCTTCTCTGCTGCGCCAAGGTCTGCCATTTTGCCTACAATACTGCAAAGTGCTGACTGGGCCTCCACAGGCGATCTGCTGCCAGGATCCCAGTACCCAAAGTTCAGCATGTTTCCCCCTGTCGATACTTGCATGATGGAGCCTAGTGCGTCATACAGGTTTATGACGTCAGACTCGTTCCTGCGAAAAGTCCAGAGGAGTATGTCTACTGGGTTGAGGTCAGCCTGCCTCTGGCTATGCCGCTGCATTCACAGAAACATGGCAAGACCCGGGTTAATATCTTACATCCATCCCTGCAGCAGGGCAGAGGGCGGCATTCAAATTTTTATTGGGTGGAGTTGGAGGTGAATGCATGGACTCGTGCGACCCGCGGACAAGGGCCTACAAGAACGGCAAGACCTTTGACCAGTGCAGGGAGATAGCTCGGGTGCTTTCATCATTGCTTGCAAAGAGGGTTGACAAGTCGGGTGTCGTGCCGTGGAGTGTCATATTGGAGGAATCAGGGCATGACGAGCTTGTCTACAAGCTGACGCTCAAGTACCTAAGGCAGGAGGGATACGACATCGGGGACTGGAAGAGTCCCAAGGTTACGAAATCTAGCTAGGCTTTACGGCGCAACTGCCATTCTGCTCCTTTCGAATCTTTCTTGCCATGACATATGGCGTTACTAGCAGGATGGGTATGGATATCGCAATGAACACAGTCTGCAGCTGTGCCTCATAGCTTGTAAGAAACAGGGTAATGCCGGTCGCGCTTGCGCCAAGCCCAAACAGCATAGTAAACGCCGTGCCCGCACAGGTTGGGCATCCTACAAAGAGGCCAGTGAGCGCGCCAAACGTTCCGAACTTGCCTGCGCTCTTTGCTGCAGAAAAGGTTGTCGCAGAAAGCGAAAAGTTCAGGCCTACAAGGAACGACACGGCAACAAGTAGCACTAGGTTGAGCGGGACTATCTGAAGCCCGACGTGCTGGGTGAAGAATGCAAAAATCATGGGCATGTAGCCTGGCAGGTCGCAGCATGGGGAGAGCTCAATGTGCGGCGGGTTTGGGAACCCATAGTCAGTTGCGTTGATGTCTGGCTTGTAGAGTATGACGCCTGATGTGAGGCCAAAGAAGATTCCGTACCCTATGGCAGATATCACGAGGATTCGCTTTGCCCTCTTGTTGTTAATGGCGTTTGAGATGATGGATGCGGTCGAGGAATCGGGAAGGTCTACCTTTGCCCTGTAAAACTTGTACATTCCCCAGCCTATTGCCACAAACGATGCAAACAGTATGAAATAAGTTGCGACTGCCATGTTTTGCAATGCAGGCATTGCTGCAGGGGTTACGTTAATCTGGTTGTTTCTTGCATATGCAAGGAATGAAACCGCGATTGCTAGAAAGCCCACAAGTACAAGCGCACGGTGGGAGTGACTGATCGTGCTCTGTTTTTCCAACAAGTAAAACGATGCAGGGTGACATTAAATCCTATCTGAAATTTCCAAAGTGTTTATTTGTCATGATGCGTGATAGTAAGCACCGATGAAGATAGACGAGCCCATTGACTCGGATTATGCGACTACCAAGATTTCCCACGTTGGGTTTGTGGATCCTTATGGCGTCGAAGGGCTTGTGATTCTCCGATCTGACGACGAGAAGGAGTTTCACATGCGCGCCTTTTCAGGCGAGGTGGCACGCCACATCTCAAACTTCATCGAGGGAGAGCGGGGAGCCATTCCGACAATTTACAACATGATAGAGGAACTCTCCGAAATTAACGAGCTAGTGCTTGTCAAGATAAAGGTCTACGAGAGCGGGAGCGTTCTGCGTGCAAACCTCTACTTTACAGGCAAGCAGGATGTTGTGATGCGGAACTATAGGGCTTCTGACGCGATAGCTCTTGCGTCATTTTACAACGTGCCAATACTCGTAAGGAAGACTTTGCTTAAGGAAAAAATGGAAGCCTAGGAAACAATCTCTTCAAGCTTGCCTTCTGCCTGCGCTTTTCGAATCTCCATCGCGATCCTCCTTCCGACGCCAAACGTTGACCCGTACTTGTACTTGGTGTAGGGGCTCGTGGTGGCAAGAATGGGGTTGCCGGGGACTCGCAGCGACACGTCATAGACCACTATTTCAAGGTCCCGCGTGATGACGCTCTGGAGCGAGAAGGGGCCAATGATTCCGGGCGGGTACTCTTTTTTCACGGCGGCAACGAACCTGTCACCAGCCTCGATTACCTTCTCAAGAAGCGACTCACGTATGCTTGCAGGCGTGTGCCCTACCTCGATGTTCTGAAGCTCTATGTTGGTCTCAAGCTGCTGCTTTGCGGGAAGCGAGACAAAGTCGTGCACGTTTGTCTGGAGCCTGCGCTCGATTCCAAGAAAGTCCACCTCTTCTGAGATGGGCGTGTGGAAGTAGTTGAAGTTAAAGTAGGTCCCGACTACAAACTCCTCGATGCTTGCAATCTTTAGTGCCTCGCGCGAGATTAGTCCCTGCCTTATCTTTCTCTCCGCCTTGTCCTTATAGTCAGCATAGGACGTGGCGATGAAAAAGGCGCGCTCTAATTTGCGGGACTTTTCCTGGACCTTTACGATTACTGGCCTGTCTATCTCCTTTGGTTCTTTGAAAATCCGCGGCATCCTTATCTTGGCCTTCTGGAGGAGATAGTACTGGTTCTTCTTGTGGGAGCGCTCTTCGGCCTGGAAAAGCGCCCTGTTTCCAAAGAGCGGAACCCTGAGCCTGTTTTCGACCGCGCTGTAGCCAAGGTAAGCGGTAAGCGCCCTGTGGGGAACTATTATGGTGTTCTCATCCCTCAGCTTTGACTGGACCTTGGCTGAAACCATGTCGGAGAACTTGTTTACTAGTATTATCTGGTCGGCAATTCGCGAGAACCTCTTGTATGGCACCTCCCTTCCCCTTTGGCATATTACAGAGGTCCTAAAGTTCTCGTCCTTTGCGCCGTCCATTATCTCAAGCGCAGAATGGCTTCCAAGCGCGCCAACTGTAATGTCGGAATATCCTGAAACGATCTTCCTGATCTCCGACCTCTTTATCATGGCGATTCTATTTTTTCAAGGGGTAAAAAGGGTTGTCAGGGTTTGCTGGTAAAAAAATCTGCAGGGTTTGGCGCTGGGGATGATTACTTGCCAAACGTAGGCTGGTGACGACTATGTCGCAAAGTAGGTCTATGGCAGCCATGCCTGAGAATTATTTCGTGAAAATTTTCTGAGAACTGGAAAACTTACTTGAGCTCTTCCTTGTCCTTGAATTCTTTGAGCTCTTTTTCGGCCTCTATCCTTCCCTTCTCGTATTCGCCCTTGGCCTTGCCAAACGTCCTTGCAAGCTCGGGGATCTTCTTTGCTCCAAATATCAGCACCCCGATTATCACTACGGCGATTATGACGTTTTCGTATGCCATTTGACTCTATAAGGCAGCCTTTAAGATTTAAGTGTTTGAACTTGGCCTGCGCGCCTCTCCGAGAGGAACATCCCTATGAGGTAGAGACCGATGAGGGGTCCTGCGACAAACCACATTGTGATGCCGCTACCGTCGGGCGTGATTGCGGCCCCAAGTATTACGATTGCAATGACTGCCCACTTGATGTTGCGCCTCCAGAACTTTGCCTCCACCATCCCCGAGGCAGTCACTGCATACATTATCAGCGGGAGCTGGAATGAGATCCCAAAAGCCAGCATGAACTGGAGTACGAATGTGATAAAGTCAACTATGTTGAGGAACGTAAGGAGCCCTGCTGACTCGCCGTACTTGTAGAGGAAGGCAAGCATGTAGGGCGTGACAACTGTATATGAAAATACGCAGCCTGCTGCAAAGAGCCCGACTGCCGGAAGGGTGATTGACTTTATTATCTGAATCTCCTTTTTTGCAAGTGCCGGGGAAAGGAACGCCATAAACTCCCTTACTATCACCGGCATTGCAACGGCTATGCCAAGAAGCACCGCGATATAGAACTGGGCAAAGAACGCCTGGCCTGGCGCTGTCTGTATTAGCTGTACCGCGGGAGGTAGCAGGTGGTGCTTCATTGATATCGTAGCCTGCGCGGCAATATTGTCAAACGGGCTGAACTGTGGGTAGTATAACTTGATGCCGTCATAGGAAAACGGCGTCAGGTGGAACCCAAGTATGAAAAACGTGACGACACCTACGGCTAGTACCATGCGAAAGAGCCGCTTTCGCAGCTCCTCAAGGTGCCCCATTATTGTCATCGGTGCATCCATCTGGGTGATAACCCCCTGAAAACCCTATAAAGGTACTGTCCTTTCGGTGGCCTTGGATGTTTGTGGATTTAAAAAAAAAGTGGGGGCGTTTGGTCCAAGTTTCCTATGGTCCGTCTGCACAGTTGTTCGTGCAAGAGAACCATGCGTCTAGGCTTGTGCCAACCGTTGCGGGCCTTGGCCTTTCATTGCTGTGGTTGTCTCCCCAATACTGGAAGACCACGTCATGGGTGGAGCCGTGGCATGCGTCACAGTCCCATGGATAGACGTAGTAGGTGGTGTTAGGGTTAAGGCCGGTGAATGTGTATCCGTTCTCGTCTGCATATCCGCTCTGGAGTACGTTCCCGTTGGCGTCCCACAACTCAAAATACATTGTGGCGCCGGGGCCTGACCCTGCACTACACGTAGTCGCAAAGCACGGGTCCCAATATGACGCAGGTATCCTGTGTGCGTACACTGTAATTCCAGGCGACATTGAGTAGGTTGTTGCAGTTGCGGTGTTGGAAGGCGAGCTTGTCCCGAGCATGTAGACTGCTGAGACGCGGTATGTGAGTGTCGTGTTTGCGGACAGGCCGGTGTCTTGGTATGAGGTTGAAGATGAGCTTCCGATGGAAGACCAAGTCGTGCCGCCGTCAGCCGACCTCTCAATGTCGTAGCTCCTTGCTGTCATGCCGACTGCTCCGGAGGGCGCACTCCATGAAAGGTCGATTTCGGAGCTTGAGACCGCGTTTGCAGCAAGGTTTGAGGGCGCAGGATACATAGTTGGTCCTGGCAGGAGTTGTGCTGATGCAAACTGGTCTGCTGACACAGATACAAAAATGGCAAGGATTGCCAGAGAGAATATGGTAACTAGCTTTCTTACCATGGATTGATAGGGGATTGAATCTTAAAACAGGTATACGGCAATTCTTCTGCAGAAATATTCTTGGTAATTGTTTGCAACCGGTCGCAGGCGGGCCTTCCTATGTCCTTTCTACTTGCCGGGGATTGGAAGGATCTTGCTTGATGGCAGGTTGCTCTGGTCCTGCTCGGCCGTGGTAAAGTTCTCAAGTTCTACCGTGAGCTCGGTGCTTGTCTCAAACGTGTCGCCAAGCGCGACTGCAAGGTCTGCAATCTCCTTTGGCTGGTATATCTCGCTTGAGCCCTTGAGGAAAATCCTGCTTCCCTTCTCTGCGGGCTCGCCGCCAAACTTGTCCTTGAGGAACTTGGTGATCTTCTTGACCTCCTCGTCTGAGATCATGTTGTGGTAGAATACGATTCCCTTTATTGAGGCATAGTCCCAGGGAGTGCCGTTTCTGTAGCAGAAAACGCCAAAGTGCGTGCCCTGGTCGTCCTTGGAACACTTGATCTCCCAGATGAGGACCTTGTTTGGGTCGTACTGCGCCTTCCTGAGATCATCAACTGTCAGTTTCCAGTATCGGAGCCTGCTCATGTTGTAGTTGAAATAAATATGCGGTTATAAAATTGTGTTTATGGAAGTTCCGCAAGGAAGGCTCAGGCTTCTCTCCGAGATGGAGGAGAGGTACGAGAAGAAGGACAAGGAGTATTTCGTAAACATGCTTGACAACGAGGACTTTGTGATACGGTGCCGCGCCGTCTGCATACTTGTTGACATGGGCGGCGAGGACGTTGTACCGTACGTTTCGAAGGTTCTGAAAAACGACTCAAACGAGCTCGTGCGACACGAGGCCGCGTTCTCGCTCGGGCAGATGTGCCTTCGCAGCGGGATCAAGCCCCTTGAGGAAGCGACAAGGAACGACCCGTCGCTCTTTGTAAGGCACGAGGCGGCAGTGGCACTTGGAGTCATAGGCTCGCAGGAGGCGCGCGAGACCCTCCAGAAGGCGCTTGACGACTCGAGCGAGCAGGTGCGCGACTCGGCAGTGGTGGCCCTCTCAAACCTGAAATTCATGGAAAGCCTCTGCAAGAACGAAAAGTTTGCCAAGCTTACTGGCGGCTAGACTGATACGACCTGCGTTCCATCAGGCGAGGGACGAAAGTCGTAGATGGTATCTATGTTGGAGTTTTCAAAAATTTCCGAGTCGTGGGTTATTATGATGAACTGAGATATCGAGTCTGTCGACGACTCGAAAGCCTGTGAAAGCACACTGACAAGGGACCTCCTTCTCTCGTGGTCCAGGTGGGTCGTCGGCTCGTCAAGTATTATGAAATTGAGGTGGGATGAGCCCATCAGGTGCGCCATGCCAAGGCGCAGCGCAAGCGCTACTGAGACCTTTTCGCCGCCTGAAAGCGACTCGAGGTCAAGCACGGTGGTTCCTGCGTAGCACGTGATTCCAATGTCCCGCGCCTTGTCCTCCAGTGCAATCCTTTGAATCTTTACGTTGAAGGTTGCCATGTACTCGGAAGCCTTTTGCGAGATCATGCCAAGGGCCCACGAGCGCAAGCTTGTGGCAACAGGGCCGTCCCTGTTGTAAATCTGGGTCCGGATTTTCTCAAGGTCCGTCACATATCTCCTGACTATTTGGAGCTCTGCAAGGACAGATGATATCTTCTCAGACTCTTCCTTTTTTAGCCTAAGCCTTGCAGCCGCCGCGCCAATCTCCTGGTCAAGGGCGGAGATGCGGGCCCTCTGCATTTCAAGCCTTGACTTTGACTCGCGGAACTTTGTGGCATCAAATCCCTTTGTCTCCTCGGCAAGCGTGGAAATTTCTTTTATCGTGTTCTCTGACGTCTCGTCTATTGCAAACTGGGTGATGTTTCCTGTGGAGCTCACGTCGACCGGTACATCCCTTATCCTTGCCTGGAGGCTTGAGATCTCTTCCTTCAGCCTTGACAGGTCTGACATGTTACGGATTCCGTGCGACAGGAGGAGGGCCTCTGACCTTGATATCTGAAGGAGCTTTGAATCGGTTTCTTTCTTTTTTTGCAGGAAAGACTGCTCGTCGCGGGAGAACGAGTCAATCCTGGATGATAGCAAGGCAAGCTCTGCCTTGAGGTGCTCCTGCTCAAAAAGGGGGTTTATCCTTTCCACCTCGGAGTCGCAGACCGGGCACTTGCCGTCCACAAGTCTCAGCTTGCCTGCAATATCCTGCTGCCCCCTGATCATGGCAAGCCTGTCCCTTGCATCCCTTGCCTCGGCGGCAATCCTTTCAAGTTCCGTCTGGTACCTTGTGCTCTCGGCCTCAAGCGATGCCTTTGATGGCACCAGCCCCATGCAGCTTGTGCATTCGGCAAGCCTTCGCTCCTTTTCGGCAATCTGGGACTTGATTGACATGATTGCGTTTCTGACCTGCCTTGCCAGTTCCTCTTTTCTTTTTTCAAGCTCCCTTATCTTGACCTCCTTTGGGGCCTCGGCGTCAATCTCTCTTTGAAGCGCCGAGATCTCTGCCTCAAGCCTTGCCTTTTCCTCCTCAAACCTCTTCTTCTCAGGCTCGATTGCAAGTATCTCCCTTCCAAGCGAGTCTTTTCTAGACTGGAGGGCCTCGATGCTTGTATCGTCGTACTCTAGCCTCGTCCTTACAGAAGACCTGAACCCCTCGATGCTCTTTTTCATGATTTCATATGCGGTGTCAAGCTTGTCAATTCCAATTATCGCGTTTACCAGTTCCTTGAACTTTCTTGGGTCTGCCTCGATGATTGCCTGAAGCTCGCCCTGCTGCACTATTGATGCGACCTTGAGCTTTTCAAAGTCAAGGCCTATTATCGACTCGACCTCTTTTGTCATGGACTCGCCAAACTGCTTTCTCTCGCCAGATGCAAGGGGGGCCTTTCCGCCATCTGTGATTTCATACAACTGGGCCGACGCAGTTCCCTTGGAGTCTATCTTTCGCACTGCCTCAAACTTCCTTGGGCCTACTGAAAACTCGACCTTGGAGTAGGCTTGGCCTGCGCCCCTCCTGACGAGTCCCTTTGTAGATTTTCTTACGTGCTCGCCGAAAAGTGCAAACGTTATGGCGTCAATAACGCTTGATTTTCCCGCGCCGTTTGGGCCTACAAAGACAGTCACACCTGTGCCAAATTCTATCTTGGTATGTACGTGTGACAGAAAGTTTTCAATCTCAACTGAGTGCAGCATTTCCCAAACCCTTTTTGAACTGGAGGTAGTTTTCGCCAATTGCCCGCGAGGCCTCCTCTTCGCCGCCGCGGGAAAGTGCCGGTAGCAATTCGTTTATCGCAAAATTTGCCATCTCCTCTGAGCCTAGCACCTCCCTTGCAATCCTGTGCATCTCGTCCTCGACCCTTGCGGGTTTTTGCATGAATACCGAGCCCTCTGCCTCATCGGAGACGTGTCTCCAGAAGCAGCGCAGCGTGACGTCGGCAAGCCTTGCAATCTGCGCCTGTATTGCGGAAGGGTCCTCTATCTTGCCTGTCACCCTTATCTCGACAATGGGCTTTCTTGCAAGGGTTTGCGCCTCGTCCGAAATCCTTGAAACTTCTTCTGCAAGTGTCTCAAAGGTGGCCCTTGAGGCAATCTGGGGCCTCGTGTCCACCTTTACCCATGTCGGCAATGCCTCCGGGCCTGATATGTCAACCTCGTAAAACCCCTTCTCGGTCTCCTTTATCGTCTCGCTTGACGTGACCTCGATTGAGCCGGGGTAGGCAAGGGGGCCGCCAAGGCCTGCAAACCTCTTGAGGTCGTGGTCGTGGAGGTGGCCCATTGCGTAATAGCTGAAATTCTTTGGCAGGTCTGTTGCGCTCAGCTCGCCTGCAAACTTGTTAATCTCGGAAATTCCTTGGTGGAGTACCAGTATCCTGTGCCCCTGGTGTGCCTGTGCTGCCTTGTCAATCTCTGCAAATTCCTTTTCCAACGCATCGACCTCGCCCTTTCGTCGCTTGTCAAAGCCTGCAATCATCACGCCCTTGTGGACAAAGGGCTTGCCCTGGCCGATGTACCTTGAAAACTTCAGGTTGTGGTACACGTAGGGGACGGGGGTTGCCCTTATCCTGCTAATGTCGTGCTCGCCAAGAATGAAAAAGGACTCGATCGAGTTTTCCTTGAGGCTCTTTAGCGCGTTTGCAAGCGTCACTATTGCCGTGCCGCTTGGGTTTGGGACGTGGAAGATGTCGCCTGCAAAGAGCACAAAATCAACGTGGTCCTTGATCGAAGTCCCTATTGCCTCGTTGAATGCGGAATAGACGTCGTTCTCCCTTTCCTCGGAGTGGTACTGGACAAAGCCAAGGTGGGTGTCGGAGAGGTGCGAAAACAGCATTTCAATCTAGAAGGAGGTCCTTTTGGACGAGGCCCTGGGTGGATTCTTTTGCTATCTCCTTGAACCTGTCTGCCTGGTTCCACTCGGAGACTGCATCAAGGTCCGAGCCTGAGCGCTTGCCCTTGACCTCATCTATGTGGACGATGGAGGGCAGGTTCACCCACTGGCCAATGAGGACCGCGTCGCCTATGTTGAGCGAGGAAAGCTGCGAGAGCAGGTCCTTGCTGAGAGACTCGGCCGCGGAGGCAATCTGCTGCTGGTCATCGTCCTGTACTATTTTCATTATTGCTAGCGAGCCCATCTGGCTCAATACGTTGGGGTCTATGTTGCGCGGCCTTTGGGATACCACGCCGAGCCCTATTCCGAACTTGCGGCCCTCCCTTGCCACCTTTGAGGCCCAGTACTTGGTATCGGTGTGCTCGCCCTTTGGTATGAAGACGTGCGCCTCCTCGATTATTGCAAATACTGGGGCAAGGAACCTGTGGCCCTGCCTTGAAGACTTGCCCTTCCTTTCCCAGACTGCTTCCTTCCTGTGCTGCAGTATCTCCTGCAAATAGTATGCAAGGCCCGCGTTTGCCTGCCTCTCTGAGAGCTCGGCGATGTTTAGAACGTTGACCCTGCCCTCCTTTATCAGGTCGACGGGGTCGCCGCAGTCGGGGTCCAGTATGTCTGAGAACCTGTGCTTTGCGTCGTCAATCTTGTCAAGCACCCTGCTTGCGCTGTCCGCATAGCCCTTTGTCATGCGGCCAAAGGATGCGACATTTTCCTCAAGCGATGTCCAAAAGTCCTTTGCCTCCCTTACGGATTCTGTCAGGGACTCGCGCAGCACCCTCTGCTGCTTGTCTGCGTTCTCCCGCAGCTCGATTACCTCGGCAAGCTTGTCCGCGGGGAGAAGCCTTGGGTTTATCTTTGCAAGCATGTAGTTCATCTTTGGGACGTCCAGGCTTTCATAGTCGTTGTGGTAGTCGAAAATTACAAGTGTACCGTTCAGTGACGCGATGTGCTTTGCAATGAGCGAGACGAGGTTGCTCTTTCCCATGCCGGTCATCGCAAGGATTGCAAGGTGCCTTGACACAATCTTGTTTATGTTGATTCGTGCCTCTATCTCGGAATTCCTAAGAAGCGAGCCTATCCTTGTCCACTCGCCGCCTGCCGGACCGAAGATCATCCCGAGGTCCTTCTGCGTCGCCTCCAGTATCGAGGTGCCAGGCAGTGGGGGCACGGCTGGTATCGTGACGTGGCCCTTTTGCAGCCTGTCCAAAAATCCGAGTATCCCAATCTTTACCTTGTAGTTCTTGTCGCGCGAGTTTATCTCTGCTACCTCCTTGCTTTCTACCGCCTCGTCAAAGTTCCTGACGTTTGACAGCGCCTCGCTTGAAACAGCGGACTTTTCTACAAGGCCGAGCAGCTTGCCGTCCTGCGAGTCGATTATGACATACTCTCCTACCGAGAGAGGCCTAGACGACTGGACGGTAACCTCTGTCGGCTTGGACTCGCCAATTACGACTCCGATTGTCAACCCAGGACCTCCCTTGAGCCAACCTCGTTTGCAAGACCGTACAGGCTGACAAGCCTTGCAAGGTCGGCGCCGGTTATCTTGCACTTTTCATGGGCAAGCTTGAGGGCGTATGGGTATCCTCCAACGCTGTTCTTTGTAAGCCTGTCAAGGAGGGACTTGATCTCACCCTCGCCAATTCCGGAGCCAAGCATCTCTATTTTGATAAGCGGAGTCGAGTCTCGAAGCCTTGCATAGACATACGAGACGACCTTTCCCGGCCCTAGGTCGGCGTCTGTCATTATCTTGCTAAAACCCGGCCTCTTTAGCGCGTGGTTGTAGTAGAAGATGTCCCCTGCCACCGAGCCCATCTTCTCAAACTGCTTCCTTGCCGAAGACGTCTTTGAGATGAAAACCACGTTGTTCCTCTTCTTGATGGACGACGTTATGGACGCACCGAGGGCTGACTGCCTTGTGAGGAACTGGGAATAAAGCGAGCCGTCAAGCGCTACAATGTCTGCCCTGTCAACAGACTCGGCACATGCGTCAACCTCCATCTTGCTTGCCTGCGACTCGAGCTCAGGCGAGGGCTGCCCGAGGCCCTGGTTGTGAAGCTCGGTGATCATTGTGCCGTCTGACAGGATGGACACGCCTGTTACCACCCAGAGCTCAAGGCCCTGGAACTTGGTGCTGTTGTAACTGCTGTCGATTCCTGCGATTGTGGCGTCCTTTTTCTGTGGCTCGTAGTCGACCCAGCTTGCACGGGCCTCCTGTATTATGCGATCAAACTTTTCGCCCCGGAGGATGGACCTTGCCTCGTCCCTCCTCTTGAGGGCGTCCCTAAAAACAGTGTTAAGCATACAATGAGACCTTTGCGCTAAAGGATAAAATGTTTCGCGTTTGATTCAGTTTTGTCCGCAAGTTAATACATTTTCAAACCATTTTATGCTAGTTATTACATAATAACCACGTTGTTCCAAAACGAGAGGACGTGGGCAAGGTTTGCAGAAAACAATTCCACCGAAGAGTTTCATAAAAAATTTGATTCAGCCATAGAGGAAGTAAGGAAGGATTTTGGAAGGTCATACCCGATGATTCTGGGGGGCAAGGAAATCTTCTCGGACAGCACATTTGAGGTGCGATCCCCCGCAGACAGGAACCTGGTCCTGGCAAGGTTTCCGCTTGGCACAAAGGAGGACACGCTTCGTGCAATAGACGCTGCCAAGGGGGCGTTTGACAAGTGGTCCTCCACTCCATATCATAGGCGCGTGCAGATATTCCGCGAGGTTGCTGACGTTTTCTCTCAGGAAAAGTTCAGCCTTGCCGCAATCATGTCGTTTGAGAACGGCAAGAACAGGCTTGAGGCAATGGGCGACCTTGACGAGTCCATAGATTTCATGAGGTTTTATGCCGAGCAACTGGAGGCAAACCAGGGGTTTGAAAGGGAGACCCAGTCTGCTTTCAAGAACGAGAAGACCAAGTCTGTGCTCAAGCCCTACGGGGTCTGGGGAATAATAGCACCGTTCAACTTTCCCTCCGCAATAGCGGTAGGGATGAGCTCGGGCGCACTAATCACGGGAAACACCATTGTACTCAAGCCGTCTAGCGACTCGCCGATTTCTGCATTCAAGTTTGCCGAGGCAATATACCACAAGCTTCCCCCGTCTGCAATCAACTTTGTGACAGGCTCGGGAAGCATTGTGGGCAGGGCAATCCTTGAGAGCCCGCATGTGGCCGGAATTGCGTTTACTGGATCAAAGGAGGTTGGGATGTCGGGATTCAACTCGTTTGTAGCGAACAGCCCGCGCCCCTTCATATCTGAAATGGGGGGCAAGAACCCGGCAATAATAACAAAGAGCGCCGACCTTGACAAGGCAAGTGACGGAGTGCTTCGAGCAGCGTTTGGATTCAGCGGGCAAAAGTGCAGCGCATGCTCGAGGGTTTACGTCCAAAAGGACGTGGCACCGCAGTTTTTGGAAAAACTCGTGGCAAAGACCAAGTCGCTCAAGATTGGCAGGCCATGGGAGCGAGACACGTTTGTAAGCCCGGTGATTAACGATTCGGCGATGAAAAAGTTCCAGAGGGCTGCAGAGATTGCAAAAAAGGACGGCAAGGTCCTTACTGGCGGCTCGGTTCTCTCAGACGGCGAGAAAAAGGACGGGAACTTTGTCGAGCCTACCATTGTTGCGGGCCTGCCAAGGGACCACGAGCTTGTGCGCGAGGAGCTCTTTGTCCCGTTCCTGTGCGTGCAGGAGTTTGAGACAATTGACGATGCGATATCTGAGTCCAACAAGAGCAACTACGGGCTGACGGCAGGACTTTTCAGCAACGACCAAGGCGAGATTGAAAAGTTCTTCCAGAAGATAGAGGCAGGCGTGACATACCTCAACAGGTCCGCAAGCGCAACTACTGGGGCAATGGTTGGCGCGCAGCCTTTTGTGGGCTGGAAAGAGTCCGGGATATCTGGCAAGGGGGCAGGAGGGGCGTATTACCTGCTCCAGTTCTTGCGAGAGCAGACCCAGACTCGGTGCGAGTAACACAGCGCCAATTGGAAGATGGCTTGCCATTAAAAATTGAAGACTTGAAGATACACAAATTAGGAATTGATCTACATGTGAATCTTTTATTCGGCTTTTGTTAAGATTGCCTGTCAGGGTCGGCAAGTACGGTATGCCGATTGTTTGAAAAGTGCTGATCTGCTAGCCCAGATACGTGGGTTCGAATCACGCCCCTGACGGCTGTCGTATTATGCACTGCTGTTGTATTTGTGTTTCCAGACTTTGTTTTATTTGAAGGAAAAAATCTCGTGGATGGAACTCGCCTATGCTGGGTGGAGAAATGAACTTCCAAGAAGAAGTATGTTGCGCTTCCTTTCTTTCAGCCTCCGGATGGAATAGGGAAGCCAGTTTGTGCCGTACGGGATGTATTCTGATACTGTAAAGCCATCCTTAATCAGCGAGGGCTTGAGCTCGTCACGTATTCCCTTGAGCATCTGAAACTCGAACTTTCTCTCGTGTTCCTTTGCAAGTCCTATTGCATGATCTATCATGGCCGAATCATGGGTTGCAATCGCAAACTCGTTACCCTCAAGAAAGAGCATCCCGGTCAGCCTCTTGAAGCTGCTGTCCACCTCGTGGCGGGTCTTGAACGCATTCTTTGCGCTCTCCCTGTAGGCGCCTTTGACAAGCCTTACCTTTGCCCCCCTGCCAAGAAGCATCGCAAGGTCCTGCTCGGTCCTCTTTAGGTTTGCCTGCACTGCAATGCCTACTCGTTCGTATTTCTCAAACAGGCCAAGGTAGGCAGATATGGTGTCGTCGGTGTACTCGGACGACTCCATGTCTATCCAGACAAAGGACTGGGATCTTGATGCTATCCCTATTATCTTCTCAAGGTTTGCGACGCACTCGCCTGTATCCTTAGCCAGGCCCACCTGTGTTGGCTTGACTGATACGCCTCCTGAGACCTTGGCCTTGCGCATCTCGGACACCAGGGTGAGGTACTCTGATACGGTAGAATCGATCTGGTCCTCTGATGTCATGTGCTCTCCTAGCCTGTTGAGTATTGCATCCATGCCCTTGCTGTTTGCGTCCCTGGCATACCGCAGCGCCTCCTCCATGGTGTTTCCGGCAATCCACTTTTTTGCTATGTTGAAGAGAAACCTTTCGATAAGCGAGGATTCGGCCTTTGCCATTAGTCCTATTCTGGTCGTACTGGATAAATCAATTTTGTTGTCTGCAAAGAACAATTTTAACGAGGCTTGTTGCAACCATCTTGGATTGAAGAGGATAGGGCTGCTTGGATGCGGCGCAATAGGGACCGAGATTGCGCTGGCAATAGACTCGGGAAAGATTCCGGCCAAGCTTACGCACGTATTTGACTTTTCCAAAGAAACGTCGAACCGCCTGGTGTCTGCGCTTGCAACCAAGCCCGTGATAGTCGAGAACGCCGGGCTTCTTGCGGCCTCGCCTGTTGATATCATAGTTGAGGCTGCATCGCAGGACGCCGTACGGGACAATGCCCTCTCGATACTCCAGAACAGGAAGGATCTAATGATAATGAGTGCAGGTGCGCTCCTTGACGAATCTATATTTGAGATAGTCCTTGAGGGGTGCCGAGACTTTAAGCGGCAGGTGTACCTTCCTACCGGCGCAATAGCAGGCCTTGACGCCATACGGGCGGTGCGCGACGAGCTTGAATCCCTCGTGCTTGTGACCACAAAGAACCCCAAGGCGCTCAAGGGCGCCAGGTTCTTTGAGGTGTCCCAAACTGATCCTGACAGCATACGTGAGAAAAAGGTGCTCTACGAGGGGGCTGCCCAGGAGGCGGTAAGGATGTTTCCTGCAAACGTAAACGTGGCAGCACTCCTGAGCCTTGCAGGTTTAGGCGGCGAGAAGACCCGCGTGCAAATAATTGCAGACCCTTCAACTGACAAGAATACGCACCAAATCGAGGCGTCAGGCAAGTTTGGCAGGATCTCAATCAGGGTGGAGAACGTCCCCAGTCCTACAAATCCCAAGACAAGCAGGCTTGCAACCCTTTCTGCAATTGAATGCCTGCGGAAGGTCTGCGGTACTGAGATTAACGTGGGCACGTGATTTTGGCAAAAATTGCCACGGTGTAATAATATCCCCGTTAAATTTGTCATGTTAACTACCCTTTAAATGGCAAAAGGGAGCAGCTTTACTTTGCATTGGACTTCAAATCCGAAATTTTGAAGCTGAAAAAGGAAAAGGACGTCCTCATACTTGCGCACAACTACCAGTTGCCTGAGGTGCAGGACGTTGCCGATTTCGTAGGAGACTCGCTTGGGCTTTCGCGCCAGGCGGCAAAGACCCAACAGAAGATGATACTATTCTGCGGTGTACACTTTATGGCCGAGACTGCGGCAATCACCTGCCCCGACAAGAAGGTGCTGATTCCAGACCTTGGGGCGGGATGCTCACTTGCAGATACCATAAACGCAGACCAGGTCCGCAAGTGGAAGAGCGAGCACCCTGACGCAGTTACGGTTGGATATGTCAACACCTCTGCCGAGGTAAAGGCGGAGCTTGACTATTGCTGCACTTCGTCTAACGCCGTAAACGTTGTAAGGTCGATTCCGGCGGAGAGGGAGGTGCTCTTTTTGCCAGACATGTTCTTGGGCTCGTATGTGGCCAAGATGACAGACAGGAAGAACATGTATATCTGGGCAGGAGAGTGCCACGTGCACGCAGGAATAAGGCCAAACGAGGTGCAGGAAAAGCTGTCGCAGTATGCAAACGCCGAGTTTCTTGTGCACCCGGAATGCAGCTGCACTTCATCCATGATGTACGATGTGGCATGCGGCGACTATGGTTCAAGGCAGGTGCAGATACTCTCCACGGAAGGCATGATGAACAGGGCCAAATCCTCTGAGAGCAAGACGTTTGTTGTCGCTACGGAGACTGGCATCCTTTACAGGATGAAAAAGCAAAACCCGGAGAAGGAGTTTGTGCCGATTTCTGACTCGGCAGTGTGCAAGTACATGAAGATGATTACGCTTGACAAGGTCTATTCCTCGCTGCGGGACGAAAAGTACGAGGTACGCGTACCTCAGAACGTGGCAAAAAAGGCACAGCTTGCAATCGAGCGCATGCTTGCAATAAGCTAGGGCTTGACTGACCCATCTTTTTTCCGGAAAAAATGTATTGATTTTCTAGTATGATTTTATATGGGCATAAATTGGAGAACCCGTGCGGGATAGGGGGACCCATGGGTTGAGGGAAACTGCAAAGTTTTTCAGCCGCTCGGCTTTGTGCCACGCATACCGACCCGCACACTCTAGCTTTAGAAAATCAGAATAAAAGATTGCAGGAAGGTTTTCTATCTAAGATCAATTCATCTTGCGTTTCCATCTATTTTGATGTCCACATGCACGTTGGCTGGACTGGGGTGCAGTGAATTCATCTTGCAATTTTTTGCAGAGTTATCCTAGACTTCAAGGCTCAGGTCGAGCCCCTGCACGGAACTAGTCAGCTTCCCAATAGATATCATGTCGACCCCTGTCCTGGCGTATGATCTTATGTTTGATATGTCAATGCCGCCAGAGGCCTCGATGCGCAATTTCTTTCGCAGCCCGAGTCTCTCAAGCTCGCGGATTATCCGTGATATCCCGGCAGGGGGGATGTTGTCAAGCATGATTATTGACGCGCCGCCCCTTGCAGCTGCGACCGCATCGTGCAGGTTCTCCACCTCGACTTCGAACCTCTTGTGGCGTCTTTTTGCCTTTGCCACAATCTCCTCAAGCGGCGATACCGCAAGGTGGTTGTCCTTTATCATTACCATCTCGTCAAGCGTGGTCCTGTGCTTCTTCCCGCCTCCAATCTCGACTGCCTCCTTGTCAAAGTGGCGCAGGCCGGGTGCTGTCTTCCTAGTGGAGTAGAGGTCTGTCCTACGGCTTGACTGTTTGATGATTTTTACAAGTGACCCCGTGGTGGTTGCAATCCCGCTCATCCTTGACATGAGGTTGAGGGCAGTCCTCTCGCATGAGAGCACCGAGTAGGCGGGCCCTGATATTGTCATAATTGTGTCATTTGGCCTGACATGTGAGCCGTCCTTTTTTAGAATGCGCACAGTACAGTTTTTTGACGAGAAAAGATAGGCCGAATATCTCGTGCCTGCTATGATTCCGTGCTGGCGTGAAATTATTCTGGCGGAAATTTTTTTCCTTGGAAGAAGATTGCTTGTGATGTCGCCTCGGCCAATGTCCTCGCGTAAAAAAGAGTCCAGTGCCTTTTTTGCACGGGGGTGCAACCTAGGTTACCTTGAGGGCGTACTTTCCCTTCTCTGTAATGCCGAGGGATTTTGCAACGACCGAATTTGTCGGGTCAACTATTAGTACCGCACCGTGCCAGTCGGGAGTAAGGTCCGATGACTTGCATATCGGGCACACCTTGCCAATAGTAACATGCTTGCACTTGCGGCAGGCCATTTCTCGCACCATGTGTTATCACTTTGCCTCTGCTTTCTTTGGCTTTTCTGCCTGGGCAGGCTTTGCCTTTTCGGGGGCTGCAGCCGCCGGGGTTTTTGCCTTTTTGATCTCCTCTGCGATCCACTCGTCGGCGCCAAGGAACGGCTGCCTGCATGTGATTCCTACTTTCATGGCTGCGGTCTTGCCAAGGGACACTGCGGTAATCCTTGCCCTCAGCGTGGTGCCTATCTTCATGGACCTTCCGCTCTGGTTTGCAAGTATCATACCTGATTTTACGTCTGACTTGAGGTAGTCGTCCATTATCTGCGACAGGTGCAGGAGGGCATCTGTTGCGCCGATCCTGACAAATGCGCCAAAGTCTGTAATCTCGACTATCTCGCCGCGGACTATTTCCTGTAATTTCGGATAGAATGTCAATGCAGTAAACTCGACCCTGTGGTAGGTCCCGCCGTCGCCTGCGATTATCTTTCCCATCTTCTCAACCCTGGTGTCCATTATCATGATTACGTACCCAAGCTCAGGGTTTATCATGGATTCGTACTTTTCTCTGAGGATGGTAATGGCTGCCTTTTTGAGAGACTCGCCGAACAGTTTAGGGGGAACCCTAACTACATCAGTAAGTGTTGATATAGAAAACATTCAAAAAAAGTCACTAGGACTGAATTTATGAATCTTTGGGATTTCTGGCCGTGATCTTGAAGGGATTTTACCTGTTTTGGGCGCTGTCCGGGCAGATCTACGGGTGCCATTGGAATCAGGCGGTACTGGCAAAGATTGGGCAAGAGGTCACACGAACCCAGAACTGACCCCCAGTCGGGCCCTGATTTTTACAAACATCTTGTAGATAATTGCGGATGGGATGGCAAGGTATACTGCAACCTCGCCAACCCCTGCTGCCAAGCAGCCTGCGTCGCAAAGTCTGGCTTTTTCCTCGATTGATCTTGTCATTCCTTGAGCCTCTGGTTCGTAGCCGTTTCCTGCATGATGGTCTGATTCGTACCAGGATGCAAAAACTGCATTGTCATATGGAAGGGTGACATACCAGATTAGCAACGACATGGCAAGGGCAAGGACGGTAGTCTCGCATCCATCTGAGGCCATCTCATCTCTCGGCCCTTAGAAGAGAGTACATCAGCACTCCTGCAGAAATTGTCAACGCGGCAACAAAGGCCGCAAGTACTCCGTCCAATCTTACGGGCCTCCACTTGGAGCCGGCTGCGGGTAGACATCTGGGTATTGTTTTGCCAATTCCACGTTGGTATTGAGAACGTTGACATAGTCTGGGGCAAAGAAGAGGCCGTTAGAGTCCTTGGTCTTTTCGATTTCAAGCTCGACCAGGGTCTGCAGGGCATTTGCCGGAATTCCTGTCGCATTGCTTATCCTTGGGATCTGCGATAAGGCCATTTCTGGGGTGATATCAGGGTCAACACCAGAGCCGGAATCAGTCGAGTTCCTTGGATGGAAGAATTTAGACGAGTTAAAGTTCTCAGCAATCAGTTCAGAGCCCACCGTCCTTCCGCCGAGCACTACCTGGCTGCCGTTTGACTGGTATGGGAGAGCTGCCTGGCCTATTGCTGTTACAAGTAGCGGGTATGCAATTCCTGTGGTGATGATCATCAATATGATTATCCTAATTGAAGGCGAAAACACTTTGGACTTTAAAGTTCGCATCTCATATCATCTCCAAAAGAGCGACACTACCATGTCAATTGCCTTGATTCCGGCAAATGGCAGTATGACGCCTCCGACTCCGTAAATCATCATGTTCTTGACAAAAGTCTTCTGCGGGGATTCTGGCCTGTACCTGACTCCCCTGAGGGAAAGTGGTATCAGCACTGGGATTATGACAGCATTGAATATCAAGGTGGAAAGCACGGCGCTCTCAGGGCTGTGGAGCTGCATCAGGTTGAGCATTTCCATCTTTGGGTTTGCCCTTGAGAACATGGCAGGCAGTATCGCAAAATACTTGGCAATGTCATTTGCAATTGAAAACGTCGTGATTGCTCCCCTGGTCATAAGCAACTGCTTGCCAAGCTTTACGACCCTGAGGATCTTGGAGGGGTCAGAGTCGAGGTCTACCATGTTTGCAGCCTCTCTAGCCGCCGCGGTTCCGCGGTTCATTGCAAGGCCTACGTCTGCCTTGGCAAGGCCAGGTGCGTCATTTGTCCCGTCGCCTATCATTCCGACAACATGGCCCTTTACCTGCTCCTCGACCACTCTGTTGAGCTTGTCAGTCGGCTTGGCCTCTGCCATCACCTGGTCAATGCCCGCCTCTTTTGCAATTATCTGGGCAGTCAGCAGGTTGTCGCCTGTGATCATTACGGTGTTTATCCCAGACACGTGGACCTCGTCGAGCTTTTCCCTGATTCCCTTCTTGAGGTTGTCCTTGAGTGAGACAAGCCCGATTATCTCCTCGTTTATTGAAACTGCAAGAGGGGTGCCCCCAGTCTTTGATATCTCTTGGGCCTTCCAGCGTAGCTCAGGCTCGTTGACCTTTGTTGCAATCTTCAAGATGGCCTCGACAGAGCCTTTCAGTATCCTTACCTGGGTGCCGGACTCTTCAAGTTCTTCCACCCTTGCAGAAACCCGAGTCTTTGCCCCTCCGGATTTCTCCGAGGGAAACTTTCTCTTCTTGGGGGAAAGTTCGATGCCGCTGTAGCGGGTTTCTGAACTAAATTCTATAGGCCTTGACGCCAGAATCTCCATCATGAACGGCGGCTCTATCCCTTTCTCATGCACAAGCTCGATTATTGACTTGCCCTCATGCGTCGAGTCGTTGTAGGATGCTGCATATGCTGACTCCATGATGTCGCGTTCTGTGAAATTTTCCATCGGGACAAAGTCAATTGCCCTTCTGGAACCCTCGGTAATCGTTCCTGTCTTATCCAGGATGAGGACATCGCAGTCGCCAGCTGCCTCCACTCCCTTGCCTGACTTGACGATGATGTTGTCGCGCGCAAGCCTGTTGATTCCCGCGATCCCAATGGCTGGCAGCAGTGCGCCTATGGTGGTGGGCATGAGCGCAACGAGCAGTGCAAAGAGCACCGAGATGTCCATGTGGTATCCGAGGTAGTATCCAAAGAAGAGCATGGTTCCGACCACGGTTATGAAAATCAGTGAAAGTCCGGCAAGCAGAATGGTGAGGGCTACCTCGTTCTTGGTCTTGGGCCTCGTCGCGCTTTCTATCAGGCCCACCATCTCGTCAAGGAATGACTTGCCTGCCTCTGCTGTAATCTCGACTACAATGCTGTCGTTTGCAACCTTTGTGCCTCCAAGAACAGGGTTGTCCTTTTCCTTGAAGACGGGGTTTGACTCGCCCGTCATCATGGACTCGTCAATGAACGCCTTGCCTTCGGCGATGATTCCGTCCCTTGGGATTATCTGGCCTGCATAAACCCTTACCCTGTCGCCCATCTTGAGCGCGGTGGACGCCACGATGACCTCGTTTCCGTCGACAATCTTCCTTGCCTGGACTTCCTTCTCAAGGCTTCTCAGCGAGTCGACCTTTGCCCTTGCCTGCGCCTCCGATAATGACTCGGAATAGGTGGCAAACCACACTGTAAGAATCAGGATTATTGCCGATTCAAAGTAGAACGTGCTGTTTTCATTTACAAATTCGGACGACGGGTTTTGCATCAGGGATATTGCAAGCACGAGGAAGAAACCTGCCTCGACTGCAAACATTACGGGGCTTTTCTTTGCAAGGTATCTCGGATCGAGCTTTACTACCGAGTCTTTGAGCATCCTTGCGTCAAATATTGTTAGTTTGGGTGTTGATTTTGCCATGTCTTGTCTCCTACATTGAAAATGGTCCCATTGCCAGGAACGGGAAGAAAGTCAATGCTGTAAGGATGAATACCATCACTGATAGGACGCCGACAAAGAGCGGGCCTGATGTCTTGATTGGCTCGATTATCTCCTTCCTATCTCTTGTGGTAAACGAGCCCGCGATGGCAAGCATCAGCCCTATCGGGGCGTATCTGCCGATTAGCATTATCCATGCGGTTGACCAGTTCCAGAACTGCGTGTTTGCAGACGTCCCGAGGTAGTCTGAGCCGTTGTTTGCGGCAGCAGAGGTGAACTCGTAAAGTATCTGGTTGAACGTCCCGGGGGTTGCGGGGGTTCCTACCACTGCCTGCGCGTTCCCTGTGGTGTATGCAATTACCGTGGGTACAAGGATAAGTGCAGGGTGTATCAAAAACACGAATGCTGCAAGCCTGACGTCCCTGGGGTTTATCTTCATGCTCATGAATTCAGGTGTCTTGCCTACCATTAGACCAACGATGAAGAGCGTAAGGATTACGAAGATTATCATGGTCATCATCCCAACCCCATCTGCACCTGGGATTGCCTGTACAAACATGCCCAGGTAGCCCCCTATCACGGCGTTTGGCGAGAGTCCGGAGAGGGCCGCGTTTGCAGCACCCGTATTTGTTGAAAGCGAGGTTTCTATGAATAAGGTAGTGCCAAAATTTCCAAACCTCGTCTCAAGGCCCGAAGGGCCGCCAGCTTGAGTGAGGCCAATTATGAGCATAACTCCAAAGCCTATCATCATGGATGCAAGGATTGAGATGCCTCTCCCCTTGCCCAGAAGGTGGGCATAGGCAATGGGAAGCGAAAACGGGATTGCAAGCATCAGGATTATTTCAAAAACGTTTGACAGGCCGGTTGGGTTCTCATACGGGTGTGCGGAATTTGCGCCAAAGAAACCCCCGCCATTGCTTCCCAATTCCTTTATGGATTCAAGCGCAGCTACGGGGCCAATCGTAATGGTCTGGTTTCCTCCCTCGAGATTTCCAACAGTTATGGTGGAATCAAGCGTCTGGGGCACTCCCATCAGCAAGAGCAAGAGGGCTGAGAAAAATGCAATCGGTAAAAGTAACGTGATTATAATCCTTGTAAAATCGACGTAAAAGTTTCCAAGCCCAAACTCCTTTCTGATAAAGGCCCGGACAAACGCAAAGCATGATGCTATTCCAGAAGCTGGTGCGACAAACATGATGAAGATTAGCCCTGTCATCTGGGAGAAAATGGATAGCTGCTGGTCACCTGCATAGTGCTGGAGGTTTGTGTTTGTGACAAAAGAGGCTGCAGTGTTGAATGCAAGGTCAAATGACAGTCCTGGTTTTGGGGAGAGGGGAAGCGAGCCCTGGTAAAGCAGGACCGCCATCAGGAACCCTGCCGCAATTGCATTTGTCACTACGAGTGCAAGAAAATACTGCTTCCATGACATCTGCTCGTACCTGTCGACGCCTATGATTCTGTAAAAGCCGTTTTCCACGCTTCCAAGCGTCCTTTCCAATGGCCTCTTCTCGTAGACTATCATCCTTGCAATGTACCTTCCAAAAATCACCGCAAGCCCAAGCGAACCTACCAGTACTGTAAGAAGAATGACAATTTCCACATGGATCACCTTTTAGGTCCTTTGTCTGGATGTCCTGATCCTTGCAGGCAATTGCAGCGCCGCCGCTGCACAACCCAAATCTTTGCTTGTTGCCATGTGAATCAGCTTGTACATCAAGATGCACAGATATAGGGATTGTTGTAATTAAATATCAGAAACAAAAAGTTATTATGCTATATGATATCATTATTGTTGCTATGAGGGATCCTTCCTTTGTGCCTGACGAGCTTGATCTCATGATATTGGAGTACATGGCAAAGGACGCAAGCATGCAGTTCAAGCAGCTTGCCTCGGTCCTCCGGGTGGACCAGCGTACCATTGCAAAGAGGGTCGGTGCCATGAAAGACGCCGGGGTCTTCCGCCACAAGATAGATATCGACTGGTCATGGCTCGGCATTGGCATATCTGCATATGTGGGCGCCGAGACCGGACTTGGCGTAGAGGACGTCAAGAGCATGCAGGAATATGTCAAAAAGGAGCCGCGGGTAATCGAGGCCTATTCTACAATCGGTGACCAGGAATATTTTTTCAAGGTGATGGAGACGGATCTGCAGAGCCTCAGGGAGGAGGTCATGACCCGTTTTGAGCCCATCACTGCCAAACTCACAAGCTCGATAATATCCTCGCAGATAAAGCAGTCCGATGACTTTGCACTGTTGCAGTTTATCAGGAAGAGGGGCTTTACTCACAAGAAGAAATAATCTGCGGTCTCAGGAGTGGAAGATCAGGAGGAGCTAGCCATGCGATTCATCTTCTCGCGGAGGGGCGGGCCTCTTCAAGTCGCTTTCTTTTCCTGTCTGGACGAAATATTCCTGTCTTTTTGCCTCAGTCTGAACAGAGCCCCGCGCTGGGCTGTCCATCCTGTTCCTTGTTTCTGCATAGCCGCGCTCCACAAGTCCCTTCCTCTCAAGCTTCCACAGGTTTCCCATTACATCATATGCGGAAATCCCAGTCCTTTCCTGGATGAGGTCGGCAGTTGCGCCCTCCTTGAGTGCTCCGTATACCTTTAGCTCCTTTACCGTCAGGTGCAGCGATGAACGCTCTAGCATTTCAGAGGAATGCTCTACTGCCTCTGGTGGGATGTGGGATATCTTGTAAATGTG
>DATFCV010000035.1:0-4835 GCA_035252645.1 Nitrosotalea sp.
ATTGGGACCGCGCCGCTTCTCTCAAAGGTTACAAGCGTTAGAGGAAAGACTGTTGAGATGCAGTTCAAGAGGCCTGTCTGCCTCTTTGAGCACAGCAAGGTTGCCATCTCAAGGAGGATTGCAGAAAGGTGGAGACTGATAGGGGCGGGAGTGGCAGTTGGTTAGGGTAGTCTGCGACACAAGTTTTCTCATGGCACTTGCCTCAAGGAAAATAAAGAACATTGCAAGCGTAGGCACGGAGATTGGGGACCTGGAGTTTGTAGTGCCGGACATGGCAGTTGCGGAACTTGAGAGGCTTGCTTCGGGAAATGGTAAAAAAAAAGTTCGGCCCTTGGCGCCCTAGAGATCTCAAAGGGGCTTGGAAGGATAAAGATAACAGGGCCGTCAGTTGACGAGGCCCTTGCAATGCACGTGAAAAAAAGCGGAGGCCTTGTTGCAACAATAGACATGGAACTCAAGAAAAAAATAAAGCAAGGCGGAGGCTCGGTGGTCTCGCTTGCAAGCAACAAGATAGTGCTTGAGCCATAGAGGCAAAATTTAATTTCGATGCCTTGAAAACAAATGCATGTTCGAGTACAACGGAGTCAAATTCAAGTGGCTTGGCCACGACTGCTTCCTGATTGAAAAGGATATCAAGATAGTGACGGACCCTTACAGGATCTCAAAGAAGATGGAGGCGGACCTTGTCCTGATATCGCACGAGCACTTTGACCACATGAGCCCAGACGACCTCAAGAAGGTGGTCTCGGCAGATACGATAATCGTTGCCGCAAATGAGTGCATCCCAAAGCTTGGCGATGTCTCATGCAAGGAAAAGATAGCAATCCTTCCTGGCCAGGAAAAGACCGTCAAGGGAGTAAAGGTAAGGGCCATTCCGGCATACAATATCACAAAGATAAACCCCGATACGAAAAAGCCGTTCCACCCAAAGGAAGACAGGAAGGTGGGGTTCCTCTTTGAAATCGGGGGAATAACGGTATACCATACCGGGGACTCGGACCATGTACCGGAGATGAAAGACTTGAGGCCCGACGTGCTGCTTGTTCCTGTAAGCGGGACCTATGTGATGACCCCCAAGGAGGCAAGCGAGGCAGTCAGCGCAATCAAGCCTAAAGTGGCAATCCCTATGCACTTTGGCACCATAGTGGGAAGCGAGCAGGATGCCCAAGAGTTCAAGGATTTAGTGAAGCACTGCCAAGTACAGATCCTCTCAAAAGAGTAATAAGGAAAGGTATTTCCATCAAGCCTAGTTGATTTCGGACAGAAAGCTCTTTTCAGTAGGAAAGAGCAACTTTAACCTGCGCCACCTGCTGGTGATAGGGATTCTCATTGCGTCATTTTCAATCTCTGCAATGGTGCGATCCCAGCCTGCCGACTATGGATTTCAGCTCAACGAGTTTGATCCTTACTTTAACTACCGCGCCACAGAGTACCTGATAAACAACGGCCTTGATGCCTACGTGCACTGGCATGACACCATGAGCTGGTACCCGCAGGGAAGGGACGTCTTTGCAACTGCACAGGTGCCGCTCCACTTTACCGACGCAGTGCTTTACAAGATATTTGGCGGCGGGATGAGCCTTTACGACTTTACAATCATCTTTCCAGTAGTTTTCGGTTCAATGACTGCAGTAATCGTCTTTGCCCTTGTCAGGGTGATAGGCGGGACGACTGCGGGACTTTTTGCCTCGCTCTTTTTTGCAATATCGCCCCCGGTGATAGTGAGGGGAACAATAGGCTGGTTCAAGTCAGAGCCCCTTGGCCTCTTCTACGGCCTTTTGGGAGTCTACCTGTTCCTCAGCGGGATAAAATCCCAGAACCGCAAGATTGCTGCAGCCAAGGTCTTCGGGGGCGCGGCATTCCTTTCAATTGGATTTGCCTCGTGGGGAGGCGTGGAATTCTTCATCATACCGCTTGGAATCTTCATAATTGCCCTGCCGTTTTTGAGAAAGGACCACAAGTTCCTGCTCTGGGCAATCCCGCTCTTTGTGGCAGTTACCATGGCAATCTCAGGCGGCGTCTTTGCAAGGCCCGGCCCATCCTTTGTCTTTGGCGAGAGGGGTTTTGCGCTCATCGGGCCTACCCTGCTTATGGCAGCCATAATTTTCGTCCAAAAGTTCAGCCGGGAAGAGGTGAAGATGCGCAACGGGCTTTTGGTGCTTGCAGCACTGATTGTAGCCGGCGGGGCGATATTTGCCTCGGGAGCACTGCACAACCCATCGTTCCGCTACATGAACGCGGTGGACCCGTTCCTTACATCCGAGAACCCGCTTGTAGACTCGGTTGCAGAACACGCAACACCAACACTTGCCCAGAACTTTTCCTACTTTTCTGTACTGATGCTCTTTGCAGGGCTTGGCATCTGGCTTACCTTCAGGAAGAAGGACGGAAACGGATCCTCCATGTTCAACATCAAGAACGACATGACAGTATTTGCGTTAATCTTGGGCATTGTCGGCGCATACGCGGGCTCGACCTTCTCGAGGCTTGAGCTGCTTACCGCAAGCTCGGTAATCGTCCTTGCATCAATCGGGCTTTCAGGGCTTGTCTCTGAGATACTAAGGCGGGACCTGAGGCCACGAGTTGCAGAGGCTCCCAAGGAAAACTCGAAGAAGAAGCTTGGCGTTACAAAGAAGCAGGCTGACTTTCTTGGGAGGTTCTCAAAGATTGCTTTTGTTGCAGTAATTGTGATGCTGCTCTTGGTTCCCACAATGTTCCCGGCTGGTGCAAACTGGATCTCGGAGGTCAAGTCACCACCGACAATACTCAACGGCGGCTCGAACTTTGCGATAGCAACCTCCGACTGGCCCGACGCGATGAACTGGCTTAAGACCAACACCCCGCCAAGCTCCGTGATTGCATCGTGGTGGGACTATGGATACTGGATACAGACGCTTGCCGACAGGACCACCTTTGTTGACAATGCCACAATTGACACTGCCAAGATTGCAGGGATTGCAAAGATGTTCCTTGAATCCCCAGACGATGCATGGAAGGCACTGCGAGACATGCACGCAGACTATGTGCTTGTGTATGTAGTGGGGCAAAAGTTCAGCTCAAACGGCCAGGACCTCTACATACTCGGAGGGGGAGGAGACGAGAGCAAAAAGCAGTGGTTCATCAAGATTGCAGGCGAGGACACGTCCAAGTTCCTCCAGACAGACCAGTTCACGCCCACTGACTATTTCTGGCAAAATACACTTCTAGGCCACATGTTCCCGTTTACAACCATAACATACTATGACCCAAACAGCCACCAAGAGTCTCAAGCCTACCAGGACGGCTATACAGCAATTTATTCGAAAAACATCAAGTATGCTCCAAACGGCAACGGCCCGCTCCAGCTTGCCTACGAGTCCTCAAGCCTCAACAGGACCGACTCGGGAGTCTTCTCGGGGGTTTTGATATACAAGGTGAACCCAAGCTACGTGCTAGGAACGGCAAGCACCCAGCAGAGCACCAACCAGACAAGCGTGCAGGTCCCGCCGCCAACAACGCCTTCCGTCACGCAGACCAACAGCTCGTCTACAACTACTGGCGACACGGCAGTAATCAATACAAAGTACGGGCAAATCACGCTCAAGCTATTCAACGACGTTGCCCCAAAGACAGTTGCAAACTTTGAGAAACTTGCAGGCTCTGGATTCTACAATGGGACGCTCTTCCACAGGATAGTTCCGGGATTTGTAATACAGGGAGGCGACCCCAACACCAAGAACGGCTCGCCTGACACTTGGGGAATGGGAGACGCAGGGTATACAATTCCGCCGGAATTTAGCGACCTCAACTTTACGAAATATACAGTCGGCATGGCGCGAGGCCAGGACGTAAACAGCGGAAGCTCGCAGTTCTTCATCACGGTGGGAGACGCAAGCTTCCTTGACGGCAAGTATACCCTGTTTGGCCAGGTAGTGTCAGGACAGGATGTAGTAGACAAGATAGCCTCGCTGCCCACAAACGCGCAGGACCAGCCGGTCAACCCACAGGATGCCCGCATCCTATCTGTAACAATTCCGAAATAATCTACTTGTACCTGTCTGAAATTCTGTACCTTGCATACTTGTCGTCGGGGGAATATTTTCCAGGGTGGACTGATGCAGTGTCTGCTCCGCATTTTGGGCAGGTCTCCTTTAGCGTATACTTTTTGCAGTTGGTGCACTTGCGCATCTGGAACTTCATTTCTAGCCCTCTCGGGTCTTCTTGGATTCTTCCCTTGTAAACTTGTACGTGCCGCCGCTCTTGGTGATTGTCTGCTCTACTGAGGCAAGAATCGGCTTGAGCTCCTTTTCTGCGTCCTTGAAGTTCTGCGCCGTGATTGCAAGGCGGTACTTTGGCGCACCCATGTACGTGATGGAGACGTTGACCTTCTTGTTATCCATTGCAGATATCAGGGCTTTCTTGATGATGTCCATGCCGTCGGGCTTGGTGCTTGTAAGTTCCAGCACGCCCCTTATCTCGACGTAGGGAATCTGCATCTTTGAGCTGAGCTCTGCTATTGCAGCTACGCTCTTCTCCTGAATCCCGAGTCCCTCAAGAGCCGTCACGCCCCTTGCGGCAACCTCGGTGAACGCGTCATAAACGGAATCAAACTTGGAGACCAAGATGTTCTCAATCTTCTCGGCATCTTGCTTTGACAGGCCGGCCTTTGCCTTGAGGTTTTCAACCAGCGCGGTTTCCTTTTCCTTGCGCTTTATCTCCAGCAGCTTCTTTTTCTTCTGGTCGGACGATATCTGCTTGAGCGAAAGGTCGATCTCTGATCTTCTTGGGTCTACACGCTTGACAAGAAGGACCTTTTTCTCCCCGGGTTTTAGGAACTTTTCGACGTTTCTTATCCA
>DATFCV010000036.1:0-3563 GCA_035252645.1 Nitrosotalea sp.
GGTCTACTGATACCATACGATGCAAAATATTTTCAAACTCTATTTAAACAATAGCAAAGACTGGATTCATTTTTACGCAAGGTCTCGTCTTCAGGGCGAGGTGTTCTTGTAGACTGCGGTAAGCTGTGTGTCGTCAGACAGCGTTATTTTCCTTGGGTCTGCAGTCGAGCCGTTGTCACGCCAGTGGTCAAAGGCGTATAAGCCGTAGCTTCTTACACTCGTTGAAGGTTCCCCTTATGAGATCAGTTGTAAAGGATCCCGTGACAGTCAAAGGAGACATGCGCGGGCTGTGAACATCTTAAGTACTTTTTCCGCACTACTGTATCCGTGATTCATGCAATTAGGGAACATGAGCAGTTCAAGGGCGAGCACGAGTGGCTGACAACGTACCACCACTTTTCGTTTGCCGAGTATTATGACCCGCATAAGGTAAACTTTGGGCCGTTGCGCGTCTTCAACGACGATTCAATCCGGCCCGGAACAGGTTTTGATTTTCACCAGCACAAGGACATGGAGATTGTTACATATGTCATCGAGGGGACACTTGAGCACAGGGACAGTCTTGGGAACCATGGAATCATCGGGCCTGGGGAAATTCAGAGAATGTCGGCAGGAACTGGCGTGTTTCACTCAGAGTTTAACCACTCAAAGGAAGAGCCGCTTCGGCTCTTGCAGGTCTGGCTTTTCAGCGATACGCGCAGCCTTCAGCCGTCATGGGAGCAGAAGAGATTCACAAAAGACGAGAGGAAGAACAAGCTGCTTCCTGTAATAATGCCGAGATCTCATGGAAAAAGCGCTAGCCTTGCAATAAGCCAGGACGCGACGTTTTACATCTCAAGTCTTGAATCAGGTGCCAAAGTAGACCACAGGCTTGGGGACGGAAGGATTGCATACCTGTTTGTAATAGACGGCGAGGTTTCAGTAGGCGGCAACATCCTAAATTCAAGAGATGCTGCAACAATCGAGGATGAAAAGGACATCGGCATCAAGGCCCAGAAAGACTCGGAGATAATCATGATTGACCTGCCTGTCCAATACATGAAAAACTCGATACTTGTAAAAAACTGATACTGCGGTGCGCCAAAGTGTCTTTGTAATCTGGATCTAGTCTACAGGATTTTCTTGTCTAACACGATGGCAGTGCACTGATACAGACTGGATTCATGATATGTTCTTAGCATAGTTGTATATGTAATGCGCCTAATGGCAGGTACGTGAAAGCAAAACACAGCATCGCATACTGCAGCCTCGCAGTACTCGTGGCAGCAGCCGTCCTTGGTGCTTCAAATATTTTGCCTGCAAGCGCGGCATCAGGAACGATAACTGTATCGGCCCACAGGATTCGCGCATCCTACTGGGACCCGTGCTTTGCCGCCCGGTGCAGTGCCGGGACTGGCCCCGGGGCGACGATGTACTTTGAGGTGTACAATGCTGCGGGAAATCTTGTTCGAAGCGGCTATGCGGACGAGCATGGACACAGGTTCACCGGCCTCAACCCATCGGCGACCTACTATGTGTATCCCTTTGACTGCGACCAGTGCCACGGGTCAAACCACAACGTCGTATTCCGACACTGGGGCGACGGCACTACGCACAGGCCAAGGGCAGCAACGACAGGCGACAACTTGGCAGCATGGTATTCGTGCACAAACGGATGTGCCGGAGAATAGAACGTTACAGTGATGCAGTTTAGAGGCAGCTTGTAATCCTGCCCGTAGCTGCGTCCACCGTTACTTTTTTTATCTGGTCTGGCATTACGCCAGTCTTTGCGGTAACGGTCCACTCGCTTTCCTCAAGCGAGGCGTCGGCGCAGATAACGCTGTGGTGCTGCTCAAGAAACCTTGTCGCAATCCATATCGCTTCCTTTGCTGCAATGACAGCAGTTACACTAGTCATGGATATCTCCCCAATGCAGATCCGAGCAAGTTCTGCATTTCGATTTTAGGACGATTTCATAGTATATATCGATTTCATACGAATCTTCTGGAACTCTTTTCCATTTTCTTCTTTTTTACGAATGGAATCCTCCGGTGGAGTTTACTTGACCTTTGCTGCCGCGGCAGACGAGGACCGCAAAAGGAGGGCAAGCCCCACCGAGAGGACCGATACCAGGGCTGCAGTAAGGAAGATCTCATAGTATGCGAAATTGGACGGGAACGTCCCTCCAAGTCCCGGAACGGAGGCCTGGTTCATCTGCTGGTACATACCTGCAAGCGCAGGGCCTATCGAGTTTCCAACAAGCGCAAGAAGGACGGTCATGCCAAGCGAGATTCCCTCCGAGCCCTTGGCCGACATCATGAGCACGACGTTGAATGCGCCCACTATTGAAAACGACAGCCCGACCGAGATTACGGTAAGGGTTGCCGAGATGAGCAATTCTGTAGAATGAAAAGCAAGTATCGAGAAAAAGCCGACTGCACAGATTGCAGTGCCAAGGACTGTGAGCTTGACGTTTCCCACCCGCGCAAGGAAAAAGCCCGAGGTTGCCGAGACCACAAGCGAGACCACCATGAAGGGCAGCTGCACGTTTGCAATTGATATTGGGTCTCCCCCAAAGCCAAGCGGCTGCGGGCTGCGAATCAGTATTGGTATCGTCTGGTAGACAAGGAAGGTCGACGTTCCTACAGTCATTATTATGACGTTTGCAGGCAGGAGGACCCTGTTTGCAAGGAGTTTTAGGTCTACAAGGGGCTGGGCTGCGCTCCTTTCCACCATCACAAAGGCGGCAGCCGAGGCTGCCGATGCTGCAAAGAATGCCGCAAACCCTAGGTTTCCAGACGCCACATCCTGGAGAGACGAGAGCCCCATTAGAAAAAGCGTCACGGCAAACGAGAGTGCGACCGACCCCTTGATGTCAAGCCTTGGAGGGTCACCCTGGTGTACGGTTTTCTTGACAGAGATGAACTTGGCCATAACAAGTGCAAGCCCTACCGCGATTGGAAATACCGAGAAGAACGTTGCGTGCCATCCGTAATCAAGTATTATCTTTGCCCCGACCAGCAGGCCCACTACTGCCCCTCCAAAAAAGGTCGAGGTGAAAACACCCTGCGCCATTGCAAGTTTCTGCGGGGGGAATATGTCCCGTACCAACCCAAAGCCAATAGGGAACATCGACATGCCAACCCCCTGGGCAATCCTTGCGCAAATCATGAACCAGAACGAGTTTGCAAACCCGCCCGCAAGCATACCTGCGGAATAAATAGCCATCACTGCTAGAAGGACTTTTTTCTTTCCGTAAATGTCGGAGAGCTTGCCTGCAATAGGGGTCATCACGGCCCCTGCGATGAGGTACGACGAGAGTATCCACGAGGACTCGTTGTACGATATCCCAAAGTCATGGATAAAGTCCGGTATGGCTGGAAGCACCATTGTCTCGCCGTACATCGTGGTGAGCGCAAGGCCGCAGATTATTCCAAGGGCAACCCATGCCGACGATGAGACCTGCCTGCTGTCCCCTCTTGCCTCCTGTGTATCGTCCCGTTCGTTGTTTTCTGACATTTTTGGTATTTCTTCTTGCAAGGCTACAATCTATTTCTCTGTTTGGAATGAATCAGACGAGTCAG
>DATFCV010000037.1:0-9059 GCA_035252645.1 Nitrosotalea sp.
TCTTCGAGCTAATTCTTTCACCACATATTATAACGATGAGATTTCAAGCTAAAAACGAGTTGGAAAAATGTCTGAAACCGACCCGGTGACAAAACCCCAATACAGGTCCACGCTTGGAATAATCCGGGACATACTGCAGGCATGCATGGATTCTGGCGCAAGCGGGACCCTCATCTCCGAGGTCTCGCGCAAGGCAAACCTGTCGCACTATGCTGCCCTTGACAACTGCCGCAGGCTTGCGCAGGCAGGGCTCTTGACGACATTTCGCACAAGGAGGAACAACATATTTGCCATAACCGAAAAGGGGATCAGGTTCTACCAGGAGTTTGAGAGGTTCCACGAAATAGCAAAGGAACTCAAGATAAGGTACTGAAAAATACAAGCAAGGCAAGCACAAATGGAATTATTGGTACCTTCCAATAGACATAGCCGCGATACCCTTCCCCTGCGGCATCGCCCAATCGTCCCCAAAAGACAAGTTTTTCACCATACTGCGCCCTTGAGGCAAACCTGTCGCCCCGCCTCCTATGCATTACGAAAAATGCAAGTGTCCTTCTTGCCCGCCCCTCGCTTGTGCCTTCAAAGAGCGTACCGCGCCAAATCTCTGACAAATTGCATGCAACGTTTGCGCACACGGCACAAAAAGCTGCCGCCAGGAGCCCTGCAACCGACGATATCACCCCAAGGCCCGGAAGTGTTGCACAGAGGACTAGAGTACAGAAAAAATCCCCCTGCCTGAATGTTCCCGTTGCAAGGCAGGCGCACCCAAACATACCGCCAAGTGCAGCCGAGGCCAGCACCCCATTGGAAGGAAAGAGGACTCCAAGTGCGGCGCATGCCGCACCTGAGACAAGCCAGACTGCGTCTCCTACCTTCCTGTACCTGATGTCAAGATACGACCCCACAGAAAGGGTTGCAACTGCAAGCACCTGGCGGGCAAGCTCGGGCGTGAACCACACGGAATAATGATTTTGCAGATTTGTAAAGGCAGAAGCCTGCCCCAAGGCTCTTACTTGGCATCAGGTACGCTGTGCCGCCTTAGGGCATAAATCAGGTTTACCACAAGTACTGCCCCGCAGAGCACAAAGAGAAGCGGTACTGCAACCCCAACCTGGGCCACATCCTGGGCCTTTCTCTCGATTATCACGTAGGACACGGCGGAGAACACTCCAGTGATTGCACACACCCTTGCCAGAATCTCCCTTCTCAAGCTTGACGAGTACATTTTACGCAATCCCTCGGCAAAAGACCGCTAATGAACGTGCCGGGCGATTAATTTTTACAAGAGTTCAAAATGCAGGTTTGCCCTTTTATTTTGCCAGTCCTTAATTGACCGATGCGAACAGGCGAGATGCTCTGGTTTGAGGACATTTCCGCAATAAACGAGCCTGTGCTGCTCTTTCCTGTAATAGGGAGGATATCGATGAAGCAGTTTGCAATACTTGGCGCGGCAGGCTTTGCAACATATTCCCTGTTCTCAGGGACACATGCGGTCTCATCTGCGGCGCCACTCTGCGCAGGCGCACTTCTTGCACTGTACAGGCCTGCCGCAGGGACTCCGGAGTGGATGATTTTTTCTGCGCTTCGCTTTTTTGCACGCAATATCGTTTCAAGATCGTCGTTTCTAATCAAGGCAGGGCTTGACAGGAAGTCATTTTTGCACAGCCATCCCAGGCCAGAACCTGCAAGGCGCATCAAGCTAAAAAGAAAGATTGTGATAACTGCCCGCAGTTCGGACGAAAAATCCCTTGCAGTATATCCCGATGGAAGCAAGAGTCCTTCATACTGCGATTCTGTAGAGATTAGGTCAGAGCCTCTGGGCCTCCCTTAAATTGCGAACCTGTTTTCATGCCATGTTCGAGCACCTTTCAGGCGAGGACGTCAGCCTTGGAAACAAGTATACCAAGATGATAATTGCCGGCGTCGCAGGCCTTTTGCTTGTGCTTGTTGCGCCAAATGCCGCAAACTTTGTTTGTGACTGCAACGTACTCTCGGGCCAGATAGAGACAGGAAACGGGACCCAGACTGCGCAGCTAATCCCTTCTGACCTTCTCCACAGGGTTGCAGGTGCGGGCCAGTTCATGGGAACGCTGATTGCCCTCGGTGTAATAGTTACGGGCGCGATCAAGCTTGAGCTAAAAAAAAGATAGCATCTCAGGCATGCCTTGTGCCTGCCGCGCTATACCTCCTTGACATCATACCTCCAGAGCCTGTCCAGATTGCCTCTTTTGCGTTTCTTGCGGCAGCGTTTTTCCTTGATGCCAAGACCACGATTTCATGCAGGGATTTCATCAGGTACGAGTCAAACCCCCTCTTCCGATTTCTTGCTAGGAGGATGCCGGTTGGGAAGGCCGTAATTTCTCAAGCGGCAGCCGAAGCCGCCATCCTTGGCCTGACAGGGCTTGTCATGGGCCACGGTCTTGAGATGCCTTCCCTTGCGGCAATATCCCAGGTGTTCTGCCTTGCGCACATTTTCGCATGGATTTCCAACAGGAGTTTTCTGGGGCGGTGCCGCAAGATGGCAGTGCGCTAGAACATCCTTGATTGGGTGCACTTTAGCTAAGAAATTTTTTAGCCCAAGTGCACCCCGGTAAACGGCTACATATCCCGGTGCCAGAACTGGCAGACTATTTCAGTGCAAAAAAATTAGAAATTCAGCTTGTCGCAAAAAATGGATTCATCTACCTGTCGAATTTTTATTTTAATTTTGTATAAAATTCCTGTCAGAGTCGCTCAGATTGGTAAGAGCGAGGATCTGAAAAATCCTTATCGGTTACCCCCCGATTCATGGGTTCAAATCCCACTCCTGACGGGTTTACTTCTAGTATGGTCTTGGAGTTTTATGTGTCGCTGCCCTTGGGTTCGTCTCAGCAATTCATCCCCCCTTCAGAGTGCATGTCGTAGATAATTATTTATGCTACTAATACCTATATTCTATTATCGATAGGCGTGTGGTGAACCGAATATCCATAATAAAATATAGGCGTACATTGTCAGACAGGGAGTCAAATGTACTGTCAGAACTGAGCTACAGAAACAAGAAGATATTCAATCTTGATGACATCAAGGGCATGGTAGAGAAGCCAAAGAACTTCCTAGACCAGCTGGTTCGTAAGAAGTGGATTCTCAAAATAAGGAGGGGCGTTTACGTAATAGCCCCACTTGAAACTGGGAAAGAAGGAGCGGACAGATACACCATGCATAGTTTTGTCATAGGGTCGCTTCTTACAAAGCCGTATTACGTAGGATACTGGAGCGCGTTGAACTATCACGGATTGACCGAGCAGACACCGGCTTCAGTGTACATCGCCACTCCCAAGCCGAGGAATTCAAGAGATATTCTGAATACGCATTACGTGTTTGTCACAATTCTCCCGCGAAAGATGTTTGGCACAGAAGAGATCGAGATAGAAAAGAGAAAGATAATCATTTCATCACCGGAAAAGACAATAATCGACTGCCTAGATCACCCAGAACATTGTGGAGGCATAGAAGAGGTTGCAAAGGCATTCTATTTTTCTAGAAATGAATTTGATGCAAAAAAGATTGTGAGATATGCAAAGGATATTGGCAACACTGCCGTGATTAAAAGACTTGGATACATATGCGAAGTCTTCCAGTGGGCAGATTACATGGCTTTGCTTTCTGCTGTAGAATTGAAAAGCGGCTATTCTTTGCTTGATCCACACAGGCCAAAAGGGGGGCACATTCGCGAAAGATGGAGGATCATAGCAAATGCACCCATAGAATCCAAGAGGTGGATGCAATGATCGAGGGCCAGGTCATAAAGAAGTTAGCAAGGAAGTGGAATTCTCAAGTATAGACGACTTCTTTCCACATGGGATTGTTGACTTGTTAAAAGAACACCTCCCTCCCCTTAAAAGAAATGACGCCTTTTCACCTGTGAAACAAAGGGAGAGTATCCAGTACGGCTACGAGGTAAGGCCTACAAATTTTTTCACACTTCCGCCACACAAGCAGTCTGCAGTGCTTGCAAGGTTCTTCTCGCTTCTTGCATCCATCCGCCACCCGCTTCGAATCATAGTATCAAAAGAGCCGCTTGCAGTGGAGATGGGCTCTGACACGTTGCAGCTGCAGGCAGTCCGGACCTTCATGTCAAGTGCCGAGCCGCTTGATTCAATATTGGAATCCCAGGGCTTTTCATATGCAGAATCGGCAGCTCCCGCACTAGAGCCATCAAGGGAATTCTGGAGGCATGTTTTGCTAAAGGACGGCAGGCTTGCAAAGTGTTATACTCTGTGCGAGCCCTCGTCCTCGCTGCCTGCAGGCTGGGTCCACTCGCTTCTTTCATCGTGCGACATGCTATCAATCGAGTTTCTGCCAGTAGACCAGGACAGGGCAGTTGCAAGGCTGCACAGAAAGGCCCACCTCCTCAAGTCCACCATGTCATCAAGCCCCAAGATACTGCGCCAGACGCAGATGTGCCTTGAGGCAGTATCGGAGCTTGAAAAGAACAACACGCGGCTCCTTGCAGTTACGCTCAATGCAATAGTGCTTGGCCGCGACATGCCCACCCTGCGGGAGCGCGGAAAAAAGTTTGCCAAGGCCTGCAACGTATCCCTTTCAAGGTTTGACTGCACGCCTGCAGTCCAAGGGAGGATGGCCTCAGGCTGGGGAAAGAGGCTCTTTTTAGACCTCGGCTCGTGCGACGTCTTCTATCCATTTGCCTCATCTGACATGCTCGAGGTGCCAGGCGGGATTGCAATCGGGGTAAATCATGCCACAGGCGCGCCCGTGATATTTGATTATGCCAAGAGGGCAAACTACAACATACTTGTACTTGCAAGCTCGGGCGCCGGAAAATCAGTCACGGCAAAGCTACTCCTCAAGAGGCTTCTTGAGCGAAATCCCGGCGCCCTTGCGTTTGTAGTCGACCCCGAGGGCGAGTACGAGAGGATTGCCAAGTACCTCGGAATAGAGCCTCTGAGGGTGACAGGAGGCGAGGAGCTAGGCCTTGACCCGTTCCAGATGTTTGAGAAGCCAGAGGACGCCGCAGGCGTAATCTCCGAAATGTCGCAGGCGCCCCCGCTTGTCACAAACTCATTTCTTGCAAAATGCGGCGGGATAAAGTCAATCTCCGAGTTTTACTCCAGATTATCAGACGAGGAGAAAAAATATCTCGTTGGGTTTGTTTCAGGGCCCATTTCCCCGCTGTTCCGGGGCGAGCCGCGGATCTCAGAGAGGACCATCATCTCGCTCAAGGGGACGTATGCCGAGGATTATGTAGCAAAGGTCTCGTTTCTTGCACTTGCCAAGCTCTGGAAGAAGATAGACTCGGCTCCGCAGGAGACTCCAAAGATACTTTTAATCGACGAGGGCCACCTTATCTTCCGTTTCGCGTCTGCGGCAAGGTTTGTCGACCTGATTGCAAGAATGGGTAGGAAGAAGAACGTCATATTCATCTTTGTCTCGCAGCGGGTCGAGGACGTCACAAGGACTGAGGCAGGCCGCGCTTTTTTTGACAACTCGGAGACCAAGATCATTTTGAGGAACAACGAGATTGCATCCGACGAGCTTGCACGCTCGCTCCAGCTATCCCCAAAAGAGGGCGAGATGGTATCGTCGTTCCAGCCAGGCGAGGCGCTCATTCTTGCGCGCGACTACCGCATCCGGGCATACATCATGCCGTCAGGGGAGGAGCTTGACGCCTTTGGAACGACGCCTGCAGGCCATGGTGCTACCCCTCCCACTAGGGAGTCCTTCACGGCACGAGTAGAATCTATGTGACATTTATGTATCATATGATACTAATTTGTATCATAGATGAGGTTTCACAGATATCTTGAGAACGTGCTTGGCACCAAGGCCGGAATAAGCATCCTAAGGGCGCTAGTCAGGCACAAGGGGAAAGTTTTTACAGTGCGCGGCCTTGCCAGGGATGCTGGAGTCTCAGGCGTGGAGGCATCCAGGACGGTTGGACAGTTTGAGAGATACGGCATTGTGAGCGTCCAGCCCGTGGGGAGGGCATACCAAGTGACTCTCAACGACAGCAGCTACATACTCAACAGCGTCATCAGGCCAGTACTCGAGTCGGAATCGCGCACAGTTGGCAAGATGATCTCGGCCCTTGCACGGCATATGAAAACCCCAGGGATAATCTCTGCGGCAGTCTTTGGCAGCGTGGCCCGTGGAGAAGAAGTAGAAGACAGCGACATTGACCTTCTTGTCATATCCGATCATTATGACAGGGCAGTAGAAGCAGTGGCAGATGCAAGCGAGGAAATTTCGTCCACATTCCACGGCAGATTATCTCCGCTGATATTTGACAGAAAAAAATTCCGCGCCAAAAAAAATGACGCCCTGGTAAGATCCATAATCTCAAGCTACATACTTGTGGCAGGAAAGGAGATCGAGAAGATAAGATGACAAGGGATGTTGGCAAATCAGCCTCAGGCCAGGCAGACATAAGAAATCCTTAGGAAAAGAATGCGGCTTCTGCCTTTACGGGTGCAGGTTCACATGGCCTATTGGTACAATGTGCTTCTTTACCAAGTGGTGGTGGTTGTTTGGGTCAATCGGAGGAATCAGGCTTGGCGGGAATGGAACCGGCCCCTTGTGCTGCCACGGAGTAGCCAAAGAGACGTGTACTGCAAGAGGCAGCGCGACTGCCCCAAGTATTGCCAGGCCCAATACGACAGCTAACAGCCTCCTCATGCCATGTATTCCCCCGCATCAGTTATCTGAATTTGCGTAAAATCTACTATGAAACGACTACAGGTATCATCCTGCCGCATACACGTCTCCTCCATAGATTGATACAGGTCCTGAGGTCGATGCAACCACGTTGTTTGCAGAGTCGTATGCCACGATGCTTGCGCCAATTGGCATGTCGTACGAGCCCACGTCTATCTCAGATGAGCCGGATGAGACTGGCGAGCTTGCAATGATATTGCCTGATGGGTCCACCAGGTCAACCCTCACCGCAGAAGAAGGCAGGGCAGTCACCTGCATGTTCTCGTCCGTTGCAGAATAATAGTCAGTATAGATTCCGTTTAGAAGCTTGCCAGAATACGACGACTGGGGTTCGAGGTACGCATCAAACGGCCCCGGCATCTGCAGGTTAAGGGAGGTGCTGTTGTAGACCATGTTCCCGTCAAGGTACACCTTGAGATAGTTGCTGCCGTTTGTTATCATCGTACAGTCACGCGTAAGGGGCTGGTTGGTGCTGGTATCTGTCCACAATGTCTTCTCCTGCGTCCCCTGCGACGAGTTGCCTGTCACTGAGGCTATTGCCCATTGGGTGCCCCATGCTCCCGTAATTGAAAAGCATGTGACGTAGTTGATGTATGGAGACGAGGTCTGGACGTAGAGCCCGTTTTCATACCATGTAGGGTTTGTGGTGTTCGATACCGACCCAACAGGTGTTGAAATTATTGCATGGAAGAGCTTGCCGTTTGTGTTCTGGGACTCGGCAAAGAATCCAGCCCAGGTGTTGTCCTGCGGAGCCTGGACCCCGATGTGCAGGCCCTGCGTGTCACGGTAAAAGTCATACGGCGCATTCTCGGCAGGGGCATCGCCATAATATGTCCAGTAGCCGGGGTTTGCCTGCAACTGCTGCTGCGTCATTGTCTCGTTGTTTAGCGGGTCAGATACGATGAGCCCCTGCTTGGCAAGCTTGATTCCAAGGGGTGCAGTCGTTGCAGACGCGGTGTTTGATGGCTGTCCAGTTCCCTGCGAATTGATGGCTGAGACCCTGTATGTGTAGGTCAGGCCTGCCCCAAGCCCCGAGTCTGTGTAGGTCGTACCAGAGCTTTGCGTGTTGGAGGATATGGTTGACCATGTCGAGCCGCTGTCAGTGGACCTCTCTATCTTGTAGCCTGTAATTGCCGAGCCGCCGTTTGAAGAGGGCGCGTTCCACGATAGCCTGATCTGAGATGGGGATATTTCCGATGCTGCAAGGCCAGTCGGAGCACCTGGCACGGTAAGTGGTGCCAAAGGCGTGGCAGATGCCTCGTTTGACTTGGGTCCGGTACCTACCGAGTTTGAGGCGCGCACGGTATAGTAGTATATCTGGCCGTTTACAACCGAGGTATCAGTATAGGATAGCGAATTCCTGCTCACTACTGTCAGCGGCGTTGTGCCCTCGCCTCCAGAAGAGGTTCCCCGATAGATGTTATAGCCCGTAATTGCCGAGCCGCCGCTTGAGGACGGGGCGGACCATGAAAGCGAGACCTGCGAGTTGCCTCCTGTTGCGGCAAGGCCTTGTGGTGCGCTTGGCACTGTTGCAGGGACTGCGAAAGCCTCGTTTGAGGCTGCGCCCTGTCCGGCAGAGTTGACCGCCCTAACCACATAGTAGTAGGCCTGGCCGTTTGTAAGGCCCGAATCGACGTACCTAGTTGATGTAACACCTGAGGCAATTGGCGACGAGGACTCGCCCCCTGGCGAGGTGCCTCGGTAAATGTCATAGCCTGTAATTGCAGACCCGCCGTTGTTTGACGGAGCCTGCCATGTAAGCGATATCTGGGCAGTTCCTGAAACGGCACCAAGGCCTGTCGGCGCCCCAGGAGGCGTCACGGGGGAAAGCGTCGTTGCAGACGCGGTGTTTGACCAAGAGCTTGTAAGGATTACCGTTATTGCCGCGACCCGGTACGTGTATGTGGTGCCAGGCTGGAGGCCCGTATCAGAGTATGTAGTTGCGGCGTTTCCTGTACTTGATACAATGGTAGACCAGTTAGACCCGCCGTTGCTTGACCTCTGTATCTGGTATCCGGTAATCAGCAGGCCGCCAAGGTTTGCAGGCTGGGACCATGACAGGTTTATCTGCGATGTGGAAACGGCCGTTGCCAGGAGGTTTTGCGGAGGGCCAAGTACCAGCTGCGCATTTGCGCCCTGGATATCATAAAGAGGTAGGACTAGAAGAATCATCAGCCCGATGTAAATTGTGAAACCCTTCAACGAATTGGACTGTGATTCAATATATAACTGAGCATGCTCTGATTTTTACCTGCGACCCATACAGATTGCCAGTTCTGTGAAATGTTACCATTCCAAGTTCAGGATTTGAATTATGAATTTTTAATTTCATGAGTTTCAGGCAG
>DATFCV010000038.1:0-36852 GCA_035252645.1 Nitrosotalea sp.
TCTAGCCTCGTTGCCGCAGTTGGAAACGAGGTGTTTTATTAGAAAGCCCCTTGGCATCACGCCGCTTGTGAACCATATCAGATCGGAGCTTGGACTCCACTAGATACCAGAGGGCTTCCCCAGATCGGCATTTCCAACTCCAGTACACGTAAACCCGAGGCCTGCGGAATTCCAAGGGAGGGATCTGACACTTTTTGGCTATCTGCGCATCGCATGGTTTATCTTTCAGTTCTATCAAGCAAAAAACCGATTTCCTTGAGGACGCCAATCTGCACTTTTGATGCGATGAATGGAATTCTCTGCCCGCAATGCGAGTCAAAACTGGACTCGGGAAAGCTCTCCAAGGCAGATGTGGACGCGTCAATCAAGCTTGTACAACTGTCCCAGAAGATACCGCAGATTGAAAAGTTCACCCTAAACTCCTGCCAAGAGTCAAACGGCAACTATGTCCTTTGCCTAAAAAGTACTGACATCATGACCATACGCCAGAGCCGGGAGCTTTACGGGATACTCCAGGGAGAGTTCCCAGGCAAAATCTGGCTTGTGGAGGACGGCTGCGACGACAAAAAATTCATCGAGGACATGTTCTTTCCAATCAAGATTCTCGCAATAAACCAAGTCTGGGCGCCAGGAAACGTCAGGAAGACAAAGGTAATCGTCTCAGGCAAGAAAACCCCGAGGTTCCCAATAGACGTAGAAAAGGTAATCGCCATCTCGCAGCACCTCCGAAAGATAGAACTAGTTGTAGAATTTGAGAGAAAGTGATAGGTCTCCTTGGAACTGAAAAGAACCCACTACATTGGCAGCCTTGACGCATCAATGAAAGGCCAGAAGGTCATAGTAGGAGGCTGGGTCGAGGACCTCAGGGAGCTTGGCAAGCTGACGTTTCTGACCTTGCGCGACGTTACCGGAGTTGCCCAGATAGTGGTGGTGGGCGAGGAGGGCCTAAAGCAGGTCAAGGACCTAAACAGGCAGTCCGTCGTGAGAGTCACGGGGGAGGTAAAGGATTCCAAGGCACGAGACTTTCCATTTGAGATAAAATCAGAAAAGATAGAGATACTTTCGCGCGCGGTGCACCCACTGCCAATCGACCCGATAGGGAGGCTTGAGAGCAACATCGACAACAGGCTTAACGCAAGGGCGCTTGACCTGAGAAACCAAAAGACCGCTTCAATATTCAAGATCAGGCACCACGTGCTCCAGTCAATCCGAAAGACTCTGTCAGGCCTCGGCTTCATCGAGGTCAACACACCTAAGATAATCGGAAGCGCAAGCGAGGGAGGGGCAAACCTGTTCTCGCTCAAGTATTTTGACAAGCAGGCATACCTTGCGCAGAGCCCGCAGCTTTACAAGGAGCAGCTCACACTCGGGCTTGAAAGGGTGTTTGAGATCTCGTCATTTTACAGGGCAGAAAAATCACATACGGTACGGCACCTGACCGAGTTTACCAGCGTCGACATCGAGGAAGACTTTGCTGACTATACAGACGTGATGGAAGTCCTGGAAAAAGTTGTCGCAGATGTTTTTGAGGATGTTGAAAAAAACTGCAAGCAGGAACAGAAGGTCCTTGGAATCGAGGTTACAAGGCCTGAGACGCCGTTTGCAAGGGTCACCTACAAGCAGGCAATAGATGAGCTTGCAGGGGAGGGAATCGACCTCAAGGCAGGCGACGACTTGCAGGACGCCCACCTGCGAAAGCTAGGCGAGATTCACAAGGGCTTTTACTTTCTCACCGACTGGCCTATGAAGCTCAAGCCGTTCTACATACATGAAAAGGAGGATGACCCTGCAACCTCCAAGTCTTTTGACCTGCAGTACGGCTACCTCGAACTTTCTTCGGGGGGAAGGAGGCTGCACGACCCTGCAAAGATAAGGGCAAGGCTTGTCGAGCAGGGGCTTGACCCTAGGCAGTTTGAAGACCACCTGAGGGCCTTTGACTGGGGCATGCCGCCGCATTCGGGCTGGGGGCTTGGCCTTGACAGGCTGATGTCGGTGATAACAAAGATCGACAACGTCAGGGAAGTAGTCCTTTACCCAAGGGATCCCGAGAGGCTGTTTCCGTAAAAAGATAAATCTGGATCTTGGCGACAAGTACGTGTGCAACAGTGCGATTTCTGCGGCTCGGACTTTGGGGATCACACGTGCTACTTTTGTGACAAGCACTGCTGCAATTCCTGCATGACTAACGACCGCACAAGGTGCAAGAAATGCTACGTTTCAAAGCGCAAGCTCGGCTGGAAGGTGTTCAAGAAGAACAAGGTCCTGCTTGGCTTCATAGGCTTTGTCTGGGCATATACCGTTTTTCCCGTGCCGCTCATCAAGGGGATAGACCCGACGTTCTACTGGGTCTGCTTTGGGGTTGCAGTGATGATAATGATTCCTGTGAGCCTTGCGATGTTCTTCTGGTCGCGCGAGCCCCCGGTGTCAGACCTCAAGTGATTTTCGATATCACGTGGCGGGTAAACTCCCCGGTGGTCTTGTCGCCGCCAATGTCCCTTGTCCTGATGCCTTCCCTTACGACCCCGTAGACTGCTTGCTCGAGCCTTTCTGCCGCTTCCCGGGCCTTGCTGTCGTTGTTTTTCATGGCAAGCCACTCGAACATCATCTTTGCAGAAAGTATGAACGACGATGGGTTTGCAGCCTGCTTGCCTGCAATGTCAAACGCCGCGCCATGCACAGGCTCAAAGAGCGCAAAGCCGTCCCCGATGTTTGCAGCAGGGGCCATCCCAAGGCCTCCGACGACCTGTGCTGCCTCGTCTGACAGTATGTCGCCAAAAAGGTTGGTGGTAACTATGACATCAAAGGACTCGGGCTGCCTTATGAGGTTCATCGCGCACGCGTCTACATACATCTGGTCAAACGATATACTGCCAAACTCCTTTGCCACCTCGGCGCAGGACCTTGCAAAGAGGCCGTCGGTCTTTCTCATTACGTTGGACTTGTGCACGCACGTGACTTTTTTCTTGCCGTTTCGCTGGCCCGCAGTAGCAAAGGCATATCTTGCTATCCGCTTTGACGCCCTCTCAGATATCGTCCTCAAGGCCACTGCCGAGCTTCCAACGTCAAACTCCATCCCCGTGTAAAGGTCCTCGGTGTTCTCCCTCACTATGACAAGGTCGATGTTTTCCTTGAGCGCAGGCATTGTCGGATATGATTTTGCAGGCCTGATGTTTGCATAGAGGTCAAGCATCCTGCGCAACACGACTATTACGTCGGCCGCGCTCTCGCCTACCGGCGCCTTGAGGCATGCGTCAGACTTTTTTATCGCGTCAAGGGTGGAATCGGGAAGTGCCTTTCCATATTTTTTGAGGGCCGCATCGCCTGCCTCTACCGGAATGATTTCGATCTTGGGACCTACCTTGTCGTTTATTGCTGCAAGCACTTCCTGAATCGACTGGGAAAGCTCCGGGCCTATGCCGTCTCCTGTAATGAGCGATATGCGGTACATCTACTGTCCCAGGTTCTTCTGTTTTAGAATTTTCTTGAGCATTATCCTGTTTATGCCGTCAATCATTGCCTGGACGCTAGTGATGACAATGTCTTCACCTATTGATCTTGCAGAGGCCTGGTTGCCGTAGGCGTCCTCTACCTTGATTGTAACCTCGCAGAGTGCCTCCGAGCCTCCGGAAATCGAGTCAAGCTTGTACTCCTTTATCCTCACCTTGGCAATCTCTCCTGTTATCTTCTGGATTGCGTTGATTGACGCGTCTACTGGGCCCACGCCATAATCAGTCCCGATAAAGTCCTTTCCCTCTATGTTTAGCTTGACAAAGGCATAGGGCATGTTGCCAATGCCAGTTGAAACAGAAAATCCTGTGAGGTGGACAAGCCTCTTGAGGCCCTCCTGGTGCATCACCTCGCCTGTAATTGACAAGAGCTCGACATCAGTTACGTGCTTTCCCTGGTCCCCGAGTTTCTTTACCCTCTCCAATATCTCATGTGTCTGCTCGCGGGACGGCTGGATTCCGTATTCCTCTAGCATGGCAGATACTCCATGCGCGCCCGCATGCTTGCCTACCTGGAACCAGCGTGTCCTTCCAACAAGTTCGGGGCTTATGGGCTCGTACGTTAGCGGGTTGCTCAAGACCCCGTGCGTGTGTATGCCGGACTCGTGGCCAAATGCGTTCTCGCCTACTATTGCCTTGTTTGGCTGGACCTGGACTCCCACTACTTTTGACACAAATCTTGACGTCTCGTAGAGAAGCTTGGAATTGATGTTGGTCTCAAACTTTTTGTCAAACTGGAGGCACTGGAGCGCCATTACAAACTCCTCAAGTGACGCGTTGCCAGCCCTCTCTCCTATTCCGTTTATCGTGACATGTGCGCACTGGGCGCCGGCCTGTACTGCTGATATGGCGTTTGCAACCGCAAGGCCAAAGTCGTTGTGGCAGTGGACGCTCACAGGAAGGTGGGTCGTCTCCACGGCGTCCTTTGTTATTTCCGCGATATACTGCGGGGTCGAATATCCTACAGTGTCTGGGATGTCTATCCTGTCTGCGCCTGCGTCAGTCACCGCCTTGAAGACCTTTCGTAGAAAGTCCCTGTCAGTCCTCGTCGCGTCTTCTGCAGAAAACTCAACCTGGAGGCCGCGTGACTTGGCATACTGCACAGACTCGACCGCCTTTGCAAGCGCCTGCTCCCTTGTGATGTTGAGCTTGTACTTTAGGTGAATGTCTGAGGTTGCAATGAACGTGTGGATGTACCCAAGGCCCGCGTCTACTGCCGCATCAATGTCCTTCCTTTCAGTCCTTGCAAGGCCGCAAACCTCGGCCCTTAGGCCAGCCCTTGCGATGTCCCTTACTGCCTTTCTCTCGCCGTCGGAAATGATTGGAAACCCGGCCTCTATGGCGTCTACCCCAAGCTCGTCAAGCTTTTGGGCAATTGCAAGTTTCTGCTCTGGCGTAAGTGCCACCCCGGGAGTCTGCTCCCCGTCCCTAAGCGTAGTGTCGAAAATTCTAACCTTCATGTATTACCCCCCTTTCTAGCGCACAGATTCCAGTGCGTGCAATTTCCACTATGCCGTACCCCTTGACAAGGTCTTCAAACGCGTTTATCCTGTCGGGCGTAGCCGTTATCTCCACTATGATTGAAGACTTTCTGACGTCGTGTACGTTGCACTTGAAGGCGTTTGCAAGGTCGGTTATCTCCATGATGTCAGAGGGCTTGGTTATCTTGATCTTCATAAGTACCAGTTCACGGTATATGCTCTTCTTCTCTTCTAATAGTTTTACCTCTACTGTGTCTATCATCTTCTCAAGCTGCTTGATTATCTGGTTGAGCTGCTTCTCGTCAGCAGCCGTGGTTATGGTCATCCTTGAAAACTCGGGGTTCTCAGTCACACCTACCGCTATGCTGTCTATGTTGTAGTTCCTTGACCTGAATAGGTGCGTGACCTTGAACAGTACGCCCGGCTTGTTCTCAACTAGGACTGAAATTATGGACCACATGCGGCTTCACTATGACGGTAGTATCATGTCCTTGAGTGACGTGCCAGGTGCTACAAAGGGAAGGACGTCCTCCTGCGGGTCTATGGGAATGTCTATGACGGTTGCAATGTTGCTCTTGAGCGCAGTCTGCACTGCCTTGCCAATCTCGTCTATTGACTCTGCCCTGATGCCCTGGGCCCCGTAGGACTCGGCTAGCTTGACATAGTCTGGGCAGTTCTTTAGGTCTATTCCAATCATCCTCCTGTCGTAGAATGTACGCTGCCACTGCGCTACCATTCCAAGTGAAAAGTTGTTCAAGAGAAATACTATCACGGGTAGGTCGTCGAGAACTGACACTGCAAGCGAGTTCTCAGTCATGTTGAAGCTTCCCTCTCCTGCAATGTCAACTACGGGGACTTCGGGCTTGGCGGCCTTTGCCCCTATTGCGGCCGGGAACCCCCACCCCATGGTGCCAAGACCAGTTGAGCTGAAAAATGTTCCTGGGTGAATCACGTCAAAGAAGAGGGATGCCCACATCTGGTGCTGGCCCACCTCAGTAGTTACGATGGACTGCGCGGGTAGGACTTCCCTTAATTTCCGCAAAACCTTTGCTGCTCCGAGAGGATGGGAGTGAAGCTTCAAGTTCTGCCTGTAGTATTCCCTCGTCTCGTTGACTCGCTTGAGCCACGGGTTGTCGCCGCCCTTCTTTATCGCCTTCTGGATTAGCATCTTTGCTGTTATCCTTAGGGATGCCTTGAGGTCCCCGACTACTGCCACCTGGGTGGTCTGGTTCTTGCCAATCTCAGCTGGGTCGACATCCATGTGGATGATCTTCAAGTTCTTTTCAAATTCCTCAAACGTGCCTACCGACCTGTCAGAAAACCTAGAACCGCATGCAAGGACGCAGTCTGCCTCCACCATTATCTTGTTGGCCTCTGCATGCCCGTGCATTCCGATGGGGCCAAGGGATAGCGGATGGTTTTCAGGAAACGCCCCCTTGCCCTTGAAGGTCGTAACTACAGGAATCATTAGCATCTCCGCTATGGACTGGAGTTCTGCAAAAGCGCCTGATATGATGACCCCGCCGCCGGCAAGGATTACTGGCCTCTCAGACGAAAGGAGCATATCTATCGCCCTCTCGATTTTACTTATGTCTGGGTCAACCCACGGGTGGTAGCCCCTAACCTTTACCTCGGAGGGGAAGGTCATCTCTGCCTCGTTTTGCTGCACGTCCTTTGGTATGTCGATTAGTACGGGACCGGGCCTGCCGGTTGACGAAATGTAAAATGCCTTTTTCACAACCTCCGGTATCTCGGAGGCTTGCATTGGCTGGAAAGCATACTTGACTATTGGGTTTGTAATTCCGATAATGTCCGATTCCTGGAACGCGTCCTTTCCAATCATCTTTGTCGGCACCTGGCCCGTGATGGCAATCATGGGGGCCGAGTCTGCCTGTGCAGTGGCAATGCCTGTTACGATGTTTGTGGCGCCAGGGCCTGACGTTGCAAAGCAGACGCCCGGCCTTCTGCTCACCCTTCCAAAACCGTCCGCCATGTGGGATGCGGACTGCTCATGTCTTACCAGTATGTGTCTTATGTTGCTCTTGTATAACTCATCGTAGATGGGTAAGTTTGCTCCTCCTGGAAGTCCGAAGACGATGTTTGCGCCCTCTTTTTCCAGAGCAACCATTAATGATCTAGCACCTGACATTTTTTCCATAATTTTTTTAACTCCAGACAGATTCGCTGTATTCTACAGCAGCAGGTCGACTAGCAGCAGAATACGAGAAATGCTTGCCGAGCCTCCTAACTTCATTCTAGTCTATATTTTTCCGTCAATTAGAATTAATAAATATTGCTCGGCAAATTCGGTACATCCCAGAAAACTTCCTCACGGCATGAAACTCTCATGCGGCCTGCCAACCCGCCCTTCACAAGACTTAAAGTGGATTTGCCTCAACCGATTAAGATTGGGCGATAGAGACGACATCCTTGAGATAATCTCGGTTTTCTTCAATGCCGGCAAGACAAAGAACCTTGCCCCGCTGGGCGCAATCCAGCTTGACGATCCGAGGTTCTCGTCCTACAGCGACGTGCCGCCATTTGACCTCAAGGACTATGCCACCACGATGGCCCTGCAGCAACTTCGCTTTGTTAGCATCTCAGACTATGAATTTGAGATTAAGAATCCAAGGGTGGACCTGTTTGACAACTGCGCGGTTGCAACATTTACAGTTCTGCAGACGGGGATGATAGTTGACAACTACAGCTTCCGCGGCCAGCACATGTCGATGGAATCAAGGGGCACGTTTGTACTAGTAAAGTTCCAGAAATGGAAGATTGTGCACCTGCACCTTTCTACTCTTTCTTAGGCTTGCCTGCCTTTATCACGGGCTTTGCTGGCTTGTCGGCAGCCTTGAGCTTGTTGAAGATCTCATGGGCTTCCTTTACGGTTGCGTTCTGGTGAACAATTGCCTTGACTGCCTTTATCATGGGTACCGGATAGTCGGACTGCCAGATGTTCCTGCCCATGTCCACTCCGGCGGCGCCGGCCTGGATTGCGTCATAGGTAAGCTTCAGCGCGTCAAGTTCTGTTGCAAGTTTCGGCCCGCCTGCGATGATTACAGGTACCGGGCATGACTTTACCACCTTCTCAAAGTTCTCGCAATAGTATGTCTTGACAAGGTGAGCTCCAAACTCAGCCGCAATCCTGCATGCAAGGCTTAGGTATCTTGCATCCCGCTTTTCAAGCTCCTTTCCAACTGCAGTAACGGCAAGTATTGGTATCCCGTACTCCTCTCCCTCGTTTACCAGGTTGCCAAGACTCACAAGTGACTCGTGCTCATATGGCGCGCCTACGAATATTGACATTGCAAGGGCAGATACGTTGAGTCGTATTGCGTCCTTTACAGAGGTTGTAATCTTTTCATTTGAAAGGTCCTTTCCGATAATGCTGCTTCCGCCTGAAACTCGCAGCACGACCGGTACCGGATATGTAGCGTCAACAGAGGTGCGAAGGACTCCCCTTGTAAGCATCAGAGAATCGGCATGAGGCAAAAGAGGAGCAATTGTCTTTCTTGGGTCCTCGAGCCTTTCGGTAGGGCCAAGGAAATACCCGTGGTCAACTGCCAGCATCACGCCGCGCTTGTCGTATGGTTTTATTATTCTTGCAAGACGATTTTTGAGGCCCCAGTCCATACCAATCACGAAAAAATTTGCCTTAGTTAAGCGTTTCTGAATTTGTTATGACGATCTTCATAGCATCGTTGCCCTGGTGCGCGTATTCTAGTGCCTTTGCAGATTCCTCAAGGCCAAACCTGTGCGTGATGAGCTTCTTGACATCGACTTTTTTTTCCGCGATTAGCTTGAACGCGGCGTTGGTGTCTGTCTCCGACGCGGCATAGCTTGGAGTGATGGTAATCTCCTTTGAGTAGACCTTGCTGATGTCTACCGACATCTTTGCGTCCCTTGATGGTACGCCAAAGAGAACCACCGTTCCTCCCTTTCTTACAAGGTCTATTGCCTGGGAAATTGCACTGACAGCGCCTGTTGCCACAATTGCAATGTCCACTCCCCTGTTCTGCGTGCCAGCAAGAATCTTCTTTCCTGCCTCGGGGTCAGTGGAAAGTATTGAGGATGTAATGCCGAGCCTCATTGCAAATTCCAGCCTGAACTTGTTTATGTCAAAACAGAAAATGTCTTTCATTCCAAAGGTCTTTGCAAGCATTACGTGCATCATTCCAGTCGGGCCTGCACCGAGTATTGCAACCGAGTCGCCCTCGATGAACTTGGCCTTGTTCCATGCCCTTACGCAGCATGCAAGAGGCTCTATCATGGCAGCCTCCTCAAACCCTACATGGTCTGGCAGCTTTATCACACCGCCGTGGGAGACATTCCATTCATCCACAAGGAATTCCTCGGCAAGGCCGCACGGGCTGAGGTTTGTCTCGGAGTATTTCTGGCACATTGTCTCGTTCCCATGCAGGCAGAAATGGCACGAGTAGCACGGGACATGGTGGTGCACAAAGACCCTGTCGCCCCTTTGGAAGCCGCTTGTGCCAGGCCCCGCATCGGACACTACGCCTGATGGTTCGTGGCCAAGCCTCATGGATGGCTGGCTGTACTGCCCGTAGATCTTTTCAAGGTCAGAGCCGCATACCCCGCAGGATCTCATCGAGACAACAAGTCCTCCCTTTCCGGGGCTTGGCCTCTCGACGTTTCTTATCTCTACGCTTGACGGGCCCTTGACATATGCCGCCTTCATCTCGTACTTCTCCCCCGCCTTCCTTGTTATTTGTGTTCTCTTGCCTTGGGAATTTTTTTGCCCTCGGATTATCACCACTTGTGGGGCATGTCAATTCAGAAAGGTGACAGGTGCATGCAACAGAATCCAATTAAATAGGGCTACCTTTGTGACTCTAAGCAATGGATTTGTGGCATGACATCGAGACAGGACCAAAGGTGCCATCTATCATAAACGTGATAGTCGAGATACCAAAGGGCTCACAAAACAAGTACGAGTATGACAAGAAAAACAATGTAATCAAGCTGGACAGGGTACTCTACTCGCCGTTTTACTATCCCGGTGATTATGGAATAATACCGCAGACCTATGCAGAGGACGGCGACCCGTTGGACGCAATAGTCCTTGTAACAAACCCGACATATCCTGGGGTGCTAATCGAGGCAAGGCCCATCGGCCTGCTGAGGATGAAGGATTCAAACGAGATGGACTCGAAGATACTCTGCGTCGCCAAGGACGACCCAAGGTATGCCACCGTGAAGGACATAGGCGATGTGGAAAAGCACTACCTCAAAGAGATTGCCCACTTTTTCCAAACCTACAAGCAGCTAGAGGGCAAGAAGGTTGAGATCAAGGGGTGGAGCGGAGCCGCCAGTGCAAAATCCGAGGTACTAAAATCCATAAAACTCTACCAAAAGACGTTCAAAAAGTCGTTTCTCATCTAGTTGGGAAAACTCGACTAACCATAGTCTTAAACCCGCTCGTGCAAGAGGATAGTCATGAACGAAGGAGATGCCGCACCGGACTTTGAACTTGCGGCAAGCGACGGCAGCATTGTAAGGCTTGGCTCCTTCAAGGGCCAGAAAAAGGTCGTACTGTGTTTTTATCCGAAAAACCACCTCTTTGCATGTCCTTCAAAGAAGGTCTTCAAGATGGCAGAGGCCACGATAAAGGCATACCCGAAGATAAAGGAGCAGAATGCGGAGCTCTTCGCAGTATCAGTTGACACGGTGGAGGACCAGAAAAAGTTCGTAGGCGAGTACCAGGTGCCATATCTGCACCTCAGCGATCCCCAAAAGGTGGCCTGCAAGCAGTATGCGGGACTCAACATTGCCGGCCTTGCAAAGCGGTCGACCTTTGTGATAGGAAAGGACGGAAAGGTGGCCAAAATATTCCGCGACGTAAACGTCGAGTCCCACGGACAGGAAATAATCCAAGCTCTGCAATCACTTGACTGATTTTTTCAAAATCCAATAAATTTTTAAGCTCCGACTTTAGAGTGAAAATCGTGCTAGACCTTGTCGCAAAAAAACTATTCCTTACGAGAGGAAAGGGCGTACACCAGGACAGGCTGACAAGCTTTGAATACGCCCTCCGCGACGCTGGGATAGCCGGCACAAACATCGTACTCATCTCAAGCATCTTTCCGCCGGGCGCAAAGCTGGTATCGAGGGCAGAGGGCCTCAAGTTGATAAGGCCTGGCAGCGTCCAGTTTGTAATTTTTGCAAGAAACGAGACCAACGAGCCCCATAGGCTCTGTGCGGCCTCGGTAGGAATCGCCGAGCCAAAGGACAAGACCAAATATGGCTACCTCTCCGAGTACCACTCTTTTGGCGAGACGGAAAAGGAGGCAGGCGAATATGCCGAGGACATTGCAGCCCAGATGCTAGCCTCGTCGCTTGGAATAGAGTTTGACGTAAACAAGAGCTGGGATGAGAAAAAGCAGCAGTGGAAGATCTCAGGCCAGATTTACAAGACAAGGAACATTACCCAGAGCGCGGTCGGTGACCCGCAGGGCAGATGGACTACTGTGTTTGCAGCCGCAGTGCTGATACTCTAGCTACCTTCTTCTGGTGAACAGAAATATTGCAGCTCCGCCTGCGACGACTATTCCTATTATGACATAAATTGACGAGTCAGGTCCTGCGGTGGTAGGCGTTCCTCCGCCAGACGTGCTGTTTTCCTGAACCTGTGATGGCAGCCCTATTGTAAGTGAAAGGTCGCTGTCGTTTGCAGACGTCGACTTGCCGAAGAGATACACCGCGAAAATCTGCTTGCCTGACTGTGGGTCGAAAATCCATCCTGGGTGCGTCAGGTCCGTAGGCACTTTTTGTCCGCCCCTGACCTCTGTTGGAAGCTCACTGCCTCCGTGGGATGTGACTGCGACGTCGTTCTTTGAGATTTCAGTTACCTCAAGGAGCGAGTTGAGCGGGAAGAACCCGACGTTAAAGTATGATGACCTGTTTAGCTGGCTTATTCCAAGGAGGTTGAGAGGCTTTACATCCCCCAAGTCCTGGGTCGCTGGGTAGTATCTTGCCACTTGCAGCTGGTAAAGCGATGTGTTGTTCTGCTGTGGAAGTATCTCAAAGGTCATGCTGGAATCGTTGTAGTTGCTCATCTGCCTTGCCGCATCGTAAAATCCTCCCGCTCCCTTGATCTGGTCAGGCAAAAGTACTGAGGATATTGAATCGAAAAGGTAGCTTGTCTTTGAGTACGGGAAAGTGTACACGACGTTTATCGATGCGTTTGCAGTGGGCGCGCTTGTGGCGCCGGGAGTTGATGAAAGCTCGTGCCTTGGTACGGGTCTTACGTAAACCTGCCAGGGTTGTGCCGCGATGCTAAAAGCCCTGTCTACCTTGCCTATCATCGAGTCGCCTATTGCCTGGCTCTTGTTCTGGATGAGTTTGAGGTCGTGGGTGTCTATGAGGGATTGGTCCATTATGGTGATGATGACACAGGACTGCGTGGGTGCTATCGCGGTACCGTTCTGAAAGTGTGCAGTCGATGCAATGGCACAGCTTGGGGAGTTTGACAGGCTTACTGAAGTGACGTTCTTCGCTGAATGAATCGCATTGTCAAGGTCGGTTGGCACGCGCATCTCAAGGTTGCTTACGGTGGAAAGCGTGATGAAGGCTCCGGTCTGGTTCTGCAACACCCTGTCTATGAGCACGTGCGCCGTTTCGCGGTATGTTGCAAGCTCCGGGGTCTGGGCATAGACCAAGGCAGGTAGAAAGACCAAAATTGCAATGGCAAAAATGAAAACAGCGGAATTTTTCATTGCTTGCGATCCTTGGCGCGGAACTATTAAGTCTACCCACGCAGCTTTTCTATCTTTACCGCAAATCTCTGAAAAGGCTCTTCCTTAAAGTGCTCCTTGCAAACAAGCATAGTTTCCTGGGGGTCAGGACCGCAGTCGTAGGTGATGAGATATTCTGGTTCCTTGTTGCAGCACCGAGGGTATTTCACTTGCGAAGTACTTAGCCAGTTAAAATAAAATAGCTTTTGCTGCAGGACACGTCTCCAACCCGAAGATCAGAGCCTAAATTGTGCTAAAAGGCTTGGGCTGCTTGTAACCTTTTAAATCGTTGGATGACACATTGTGCGCCATGAATTCAAGACTTGCTGGCATACTGCTAGGCATGGCAGCAATGGCTGCATTTTGCGCCTTGGTTCCGCATGCCTCGGCCCAAGTCTCGTATACCGACGCCGACAACCCGACAGGCCCGATGCAGATGGTAGGGTGGGCAGCAGGTATCGGGACTCTTGGAGTCATGGCAGGGATCGGAGTCTGGACTGCAGTAAGGCGAAGATAGGACCCAACGGCCGACTCCATTTTTCTTTTTTGACATTTTTACAAAACGAAGGGGGGTACAAATGGTTTAAATTATAATGAATCGTCTTGGATACTGACATCGGTTCAAACCGTAGGGGAACATGCCTGGCAGTCGAGGGCGCTTGACTGCCAGGCGCTTTAATTTAATATCTTTTCCAGTCTTCTTGTCTGGCCCTTGATGTACTCAAATCCCTCTTGCCAGAACTTCTCTGAGGTTATGTCTATCCCGTGCCTCCTTAGCAATTCCTCGGGCTTCATCGAGCCGCCGGCTGAAAGAATCTCCACGTACGTGGATGCAAACGAGTTTCCCTCACGCTTGTAACGCTGGTAGAGCGAGAGTGAGAGAAGGTTCCCAAAGGAATACGAGTAGCAGTAGAAAGGCGAGTGGAAAAAGTGCGGTATGCATGTCCACTCTACCCCAAAGTCAGGCGTGACCAGGACCGAGGGCCCAAACTGCTCCTTGAGGTTTGCCGTGTACTGGCCTGAAATGTCCTGAACGGTTGCCCCGCCGGCTATTTTTTTGTGCGCGTCCGTCTCAAAGACGGTAAAGTATGCCTGCCTCCCCACAGTGGCGTATAGGTCGTCGATGTGGTCCACAAGGATTCCCTGCTGCTCCTCCTCTGAGACCTCGTTTAGAATCTTGTCAAAGAGAAGCATTTCAGAAAACGTGGAGGCAGTCTCTGCCAGCGGGAGGGGCGCCTCCTGGATGAAAACTGACTTGTCGGATGCGGCGATGCTGTGTACAGCATGACCAAGCTCGTGGGCCATTGTAAAGACGTCGCTTGTCCTGCCCTTGAAGTTCAGCAGGACAAAGGGCGTAACCTTTGGCCCTATCGTGCTACAAAAGGCACCGCTCCTCTTGCCGGGCCTGATGGCCGAGTCCACATGGTCTTCAACAAACACCTTTTTTGCAAATTCGCCAAGCTTCGGGCTAAAGCCTCCAAGGGTTTCAAGCACCATTCTGATTGCCTTGTCATACGAGTATTGCTTCTCCTCCTTCTTTTGGATGGGGGCGTAAAGGTCGTACCTCCGCAGCCTCTTCATCTTCAAAAGGCGGGCCTTTAGCAGGAAGAACTTGCGAAAGACGTCCGCATTGCCCCTGCACACCGCAAGCAAGGAATCAACAGTCTTGTCATCCACATCATTGCCTATGTTCCTGACGGATATGGGGGAGGAATACCCCCTGATCTGAATGCATTCATCCCTCCAGTTCAGTGCAATGTTCTGGTAAATCTCGCCTAGGACCCCCTTGTTCTCGTCAAAGCGAGAGAGCAGGGTCTTGTATGCCGCCTCCCTCGTCTTTGCCTTGGGGCTCCTTACGAGCATGCTGAGCTCCTCCCTGTTGTAGGTCCTTGTCTTTCCGTCAATCTTTACTGTAAACTTGAAAGCGTTAGTAATCTTGTCATAAATCTTCACAAGGGCAGAGTGGCCCGTGACGTCAAGCGTGTTTATTATCTTCTCCTCAGGCTCTGAAAGCGAGTATCTTGCAAGCTTTCTCTTGTGCTTGAGAAACTCCTGCAGGTCGCCAGCCGACCTCATCAGCCTTTTGGCATTGCTTTCATCGAGATGCTTCTTCCACCACTGGTCAAAGAAAAGGGTCCTGTTTTCAATCTCCGAGCCCATCTTCCTCATACTTGTAAGAAGGGAGGTAATCTTGTCAGACTGGGTATCGGAAGAATACTCTAATGATGCATATCCTGAGACGGCGCTGAACTTCTCAATTATGTCTTCAAGTGAGTGGAGCATGGATAGGAATCTCTTGTCAGAAATTTTGGGCGAGAGGGCAGACTTGTTCTTCTCAAAGGCCTTGACCATAGCCTCTATGTCCTTGAGCTTGTTCCGAAATGCCTGCGAGTCGGGGTCAGAGACAAGCTCGCTCAGGTCCCACTTGCCTGTCCTGAATTGTCGCATCCACCTCCGGTTCTTGAACCTCATTAAAATACCATTTGCCAAAATGCCGCCGGACCTGAGCAAAACTTTCAGTCGCCTGAAATTTTAGCAAAATTGCAACATGCCAAACCAGTCGTGGAAATCCTACGCGCATCTTATATAGCAAAATCGCGAATTGAAACTGAAAAGCATGACTGGTTGGAAATGTTACCGCTGCAACTTGGTTTTCAAGGAAAAATCGCATGCCGACATGCACAACGAGGTTTCCAGGCATCATGCAATCGAAGTAAAGATGGCAAGGGCCTAGGCCTGCTTGGAATTTTCACTAGAGATGATCTGGCAAGTATTTATTTAACCCAGATTCAGTTACCCGTTCGTGGATCCTCACAGTTTTCACGGAAAAGACATCCCCCACCTAAATGTCAAGCCTGACATGGGCATAGACGACCTAGTCGAGATTTATGCCAGCACGGGATACAACGCAAGGCAGCTTGGCGAGGCGGCCAAACTCTACCGAAGGATGATAGAGGATGACGCAACCATCTGCCTCACGGTTTCAGGCGCGATGACACCTGTGGGGTTTGGAGGGCTTTTCAAGTCGCTAATTGAGCGCGGGTTTGTGGACTGGATAATATCTACCGGTGCAAACGTGTACCATGAGGACCATTTTGCCTGGAAGCTTCCGGTAAAGCAGGGCCATTTTGAGGTCGACGATATGATACTTTATGAAAAGGACATTGTCAGGATTAGGGACGTCTACATCAAGGGTGAGGAGACCCTCAAGGCGGAGGACAAGATTGTTCAAAAGATGTTTGAGAACGACCTCCTTGCCAAGCCCTTTACCACGGCAGAGTTTTGCAACGCGATGGGCAAGTACTCAAAGGAACACTCCAAAAACCCGGAGAGGAGCTTTGTAGTCACAGCTTACGACTATGACGTGCCGGTGTACATATCGACACTGAAGGACTCGTCGCTTGCCCTCGACTTGGCGCCGCTGAGGCTTTCAGGAAAGGAATACAACTTGGATTTTGTCCGGGAGATAATAGAGCAGGCAGCAATTGTCTACAACTCCAAAAAGTCAGGCATTGTAGAAATCGGAGGGGGAGTGCCCAAAAACACGGCACAGCAGACAGGTCCTCTTCTTGACCAGATTCTAGGCCTTGGACACGGCGGACAGAACTACATAATCCAGATAACGGATGCAAGGCCAGACACGGGAGGGCTGTCAGGTGCAACACTGCAAGAGGGAAAGAGCTGGGGAAAGGTAAAGGACTCGCACGAGGATGTCATAATGGTATACACTGATGCAACAATCGCATTTCCGGTACTCTGCCTATACGCACTGAGCACCGAAAAGCCAAGGAAGCCAAAGCGCCTGTACAAGAAACTTGACACGTACTACCGGGACCTCTCAAGCGCCTATTTTAGCAATAGGTCAAAAAACAAATAAAAATGAAAAATTTGGAGATCTAGAGTTTTAGGAATCCTCTAGTCTTTGAGGTGAATACAACGACGCTAACTACTGCAAGTACGAGTACAAGCGAAGCAACTGGGCCAAACTCTGGAACCGTCTGGTTGCCAGTCATGTTTGTCATGCCAGTCATGTTAGTACCCGCGCTCGGCGGAGGTGCTGAAGCTGCTGCCCCGACAATTACTTGGCCGGTCATCCAAGGATGAACCATGCAGAAGTAGTTGTAGGTTCCTGGTGTGTTGAATGCAGGACTTGTGTAGGTTCCACCAGCTTTGATCAGGCTGCTGTCAAAGACAGTACCTGTCGTGTTGTCTGATGGCTGCCCACTTGTTGCAGTGTGCCCAACAGTGTCAGCATTTGTCCAAGTTACAGTGTCCCCGACGGCGACGTTTACGACGTCTGGGCTAAAGCAATTGTTTGCAGTGACACAAGCCTTGCTTGTATCGCTTGCTCCCTTGCTAATTGTTACTGGGACGTCTGCTGCAAAAGCTGGTTGAGCTATTGCAAGGATAGCAACTAGAGCCAAAACTCCAAATAGTGCGCCTATTGGTTTTGACATCATCGGTTTGTCTGACAAATTAGGGCATTATAAAGGTGGCTCTAATAATTACACCTTAACTGCTTGGGCGGTGCTCCTCCTGGCGGTCCAAGGCGTATGCTTATCCTAAAGGTTACAAGATTGCTAGGGGATCCAGAACCCCTAGACTGTAGTGTCAAAAAAGGAAATCTTTCAAAACCTGTCGTACCGCGCCCTTTCTACATCGCGGTCTTCCTTTGTTGCCTTTTTCCACTCCTTGTAGTGTTCCTTGCACAAGACAGTCTTTTTTCCGCCGGAAATGCTAAGGCCTGTGCCCTCTACCTTTGATGTGGTCAGGGATCGCACCCCGTCCTTGTCGCAACCTATCACGTTGCACTTGGCGCCCTTTGCTATGATTCCCATAAAAGCCCTTCAAACTCATATTATTTGAGCATTTTTGGCCCGCTTGGGATAAACGCTTTAATCCCAAAGCGCGATTGGGAGTAAAGATGCTTAACAACTTCCGGGAGGGATTGAAGCCTGCACTGCAGAGCCTTGGAAAGGCATTTGCCTCAACCGGACTTTCGGCAAACTTTTGGACTGCAGTTGGGCTTGGGTTTGCCTTTGCATCCGCAATCGTTTACGGCTTGCACTTTCAGTATTCTTTTGTAATTGGTGGGGTACTGCTACTTGTTTCCGGCTTTTTCGATGTTGTAGACGGACAGGTCGCACGCGCAACAGGGAAGACTTCGAAAAAGGGAGCATTTCTTGATTCCGTCTTTGACAAGATAGCAGAGGTTGCGATTTTTCTTGGAATCTTAATTGGAAATTATTCCGAGGGATACCTTGTCCTGCTTGCAATTACACTCTCGCTCCTTGTTAGTTACACAAGGGCCCGTGCAGAATCACTCGGAGTCCAGCTGCAAGGAATTGGAATCGGCGAGCGCGCAGAAAGGCTTCTTGTCATAGCAATACTTGGCATGGCAGGTGCGGTCTTCCTCAACTATGCGGTCATAATCGTGATAATAATTGCAGGAATAACTCTGATTCAGAGGATAGTTGCTACTGCTAGAAAGATAAACGACTAGCGAAGTCTGCCGGTCTGGTGCCTGGAATCTGCTGACCTAATCTTTAGTATGCCAAAGTGAATCGCACACGATATGCAGTAATATTTCAAGACAGTAGGCGCTGCGATGTATGCTCCCTGTGCCCTTAGCTCCTTTGCCAGGCTGTGTTCCACAAGGTTCAGCCTTGATGTGACCTTCTTTGCCTTGTCACGGGGAACTGTGGCTCCGCAGTTTGTGCACTGGATGCGATCTGAAGACCCCTTGCCTCCCTTTCGCCTACCCCTGCTTGCACGCTTTAGTGGCATATTGTATCTGTAATGTGCCTCTAAATAAACGCATACGAGCGGGGGATCTCTTGCCCGGCATGCCTTGAAAAAATTTAAGGGGGCTACGGAAATAGTACTACCATGCGAGGCTTGTGTCACGTGTGCCTTAGCTCAAACGTCGAGGTAGTGGTCGAAAAGCGCCAAATAATCTGCCTCTCTTGTCTTGGAAAACAAAACCGGAAAAAGGACTAAATGGAAAGGCATTAGGGTATAATCGATGAAGCTTGCAATCCTCTCACACATTACAATAGATGAGATCTCAAGGGACGGACAGGTGGTAGAAACGCCCGGAGGCCCTGCTGCATACTGCGGGATTACCGCAAGAACAATGAAGTTTGAGACAGATATTCGCACAAGGATTGGGCCCGACTTTAAGTTCAGGCAGGAGCTTGAGGGGCGGGGGCTTTTCATACCGCAAAAGGCACTGTCTTCTGCTCCCACCACGAGGTTCTTGCTGAAAATAATGGGTGTGGAACGCGACCTCTACCTCAAATCCAAGTGCGACCAAATAGAGTTCCAAGGGTCTGACGCAGACGGTTTCATAGTAAGCCCTGTTTTTGACGAAGTGTCTGAAGATACGCTTGACACGATACGCGAGGATTCTGGTTTCCTGCTTCTTGACCCGCAGGGCTATCTCAGGCGTGCAGGAAATGACGGCAAGATATTTCTTGAGAAAACCGTACTTGACCTCTCGCGGGTTACTGCAATCAAGACAGACCCGGAAGAGGCGTTCTACTTGACAGGACTGCGCGGAAAGGAGGCGATGGTCGCGCTTCAAAGCAAGGGAGTGAAGCATGTGCTTTACACCGACAAGCAAAACATCACGATGCTGATAAAGGACAGGCTGTATCATCTCCAAATCCCAGACATGAAGATAGGGGACACTACGGGAATCGGGGACATTTTCTGCGCGGCGTTTGCATGCTCGTTTCTCAAGGAAAAAGATTCCCTGTGGGCAATCTGCTTTGCAGTTGGTGCAGCCCAAGCTGCGCTTGACACTAAAGCTACGGGGCTTGCAAAGATACCAAGTTCCGGCTCGATACAGCAAAACGCGGCGTACCTCTACAACCTAGTCAAGTTCGAGCAAGTCTAGGCTTTTATTGCACAACCCTCACATCCTTGTTATGAAGGTGGCCATCTACAGCCAAGACCAAGACCAGACGGTCAAGTCTGTACGGATGGCCCTTGAGACTCACGGGATCGAGTCTATCATGCTTTCAAGCAAAACTCTCGGCAAGGAGGTGGACTGCGTCGCAGTGACGGGAGGGGACAGGGGCGTAAGATCCTACTTCCACAAGTTCATCAACAGCACCGTGCCGGTTCTTGGCATAAACGAGTTCGAGTCAAGCGGCTACATGGCCCAGACAGACCTGAAGGAATTCCCCACCTACCTCAACAGGCTAAAAAAGGGCGACTTTACTGTGGAACACCTTACCCGGGTCGGCGTTAAAATCGACGGGAGAAACATCTATCCCGCACTTAACGATGTCGCAATATTTTCCTCAAAGAGCGCCACACTTGTAGAACACGTCCTTCGAATAAACGGTGAAGAGTTGTGGCACGATAGCAGCGACGGCCTTATTGTTTCCACTCCCATTGGTTCCTCGGCATATTCCATGTCTGCGGGCGGCCCGACAATCTACCAGGGCTCCAAGGTGCTCTGCATTGTCTCGGTAAACTCGCTTGATATTACAAGGCGCCCGCTGATAGTGCCCGAGGAGAGCTTCATCGAAATAGATGACATATCATCCAGCCTACGATGCGAGGTGGTTATGGACGGCAAGGAGAGGTTCAAGGTGGACAAGCTTGTCGAGTGCACCAAGTTTCCCCAGCCTGCCAACATAATACGCATGAAAAAGGATTCGACGACGGTCTCCGCCATGGCAAAAAAGGTCAAGCTTGCCGACGAGCTACTAAACATGCCCCCAAGCTCCAAACTCCTTCTCAAGACACTCGAGTATGAGGGCGCGCTCACGCAAAAGGAGCTTGCAGCAAAGACGCTCCTTCCGGACAGGACCGTGAGGCTGGCACTGAGACACCTGCTTGACAAGGGATATGTGAAAAGGCGGGTCTCTCTGCGCGACACAAGGCAGAGAATCTACGAGGTTCCAAAATAGCTAGGCAGTAGAGGAAGCTCGGATGAATGCCTCAAAGGACTCTTCAGGATATCCTGGCCTGCTGCTAAATTCAGGATGAAACTGGACTCCAAGGTAGAACTTGTGGCTTGGTATCTCAAGTATCTCCATCCGTTTCTTGCTGTCGCTGTATCCAGAGAACCGCAGGCCGTTCTTGTTGAAAAGGTCCAGGTACTTTTGGTTGAACTCGTATCTGTGTCTGTGCCTCCTAAATATTGTATTTGACTTGTAAAGCGTGAATCCAAGAGTATTGTCCTCCACCTTTATCTCATTTGCACCGAGCCTCAACGATCCTCCCTTGTTTTCGACAAACTTTTGTTCCGGAAGTAGGTCGATGACGGGGTTTTGCGTGCCAGGATTTATCTCAGTCGAGTTTGCGTCTGTCAGGCCGCAAACGTACCTCCCGAACGCAACTGCAGCAAGCTGGAATCCAAAACAAATGCCAAGGTATGGTATGTTCTTCTCCCTTGCAAAATTTGCTGTCCTAATAATCCCCTCGGCACCGCGCTCGCCAAAGCCCCCTGGCACAATAATTCCGTTGTACTGTCCGAGCTTTTCGATTCCCCCGTTTAGCTCCTCAGAATCAATCCAGTCTATCACGACATTTCTCCCAATCTTGGCTCCGGCGTGTTTTAGCGCGTGGTTTACGCTGACATAGCTGTCGGCAAGCTTGACATATTTCCCAACCATTGCAATCTTCACCTGGTCCTTTACATCCGAAAAGGAGTTTACTATGGCGTTCCACTTGTCCCAGTTGGCCGAAGTGTTCACGAGCCCCATCTTGCCAAATTTCTTGAAAATTACGTCGACTATGCCTTGGTCGTAGAGCATCTGGGGTACCACGAGGATAGACTCGGCGTCATGGCACGAGAAAACGTCCTTTTCAGACACGTTGGAAAAAAGCGAGATCTTCCGCTTGGCGGACGTCTCAAGGGGCCTGCTGCACCTTACTGCCATGAGGTCTGGCTGAATGCCTATCCTCCTCAGTTCCTGGACGCTGTGCTGGGTAGGCTTGGTCTTTTGCTCCCCAACCACATCAAGGGACGGTGCAAGGGTTACGTGGACAAAGATTACGTTTGACGACCCGTCCTCAAGCCTCATCTGCCTGAGGGCCTCTAGGAACGGGAGGCTCTCGATGTCTCCCACCGTGCCTCCGCACTCGACAACAAGTACGTCGAGGTTTTCACCCTTGGCAATCCTGCGGATCCTTTCCTTTATGGCGTCGGTAACGTGGGGTATTATCTGCACGCATGCCCCAAGGTACTCGCCCCTCCTTTCCGCCTCTATTACGCTTGAGTAGATCTGGGCAGTGGTAATGTTGTGGGTCCTTGGTATGCTCTGGTTGAGGAACCTCTCATAGTTTCCAATGTCCATGTCACACTCGCCCCCGTCGTCTGTGACAAACACCTCCCCATGGGCTATCGGGTTCATGGTTCCGGCATCATAGTTGAGGTATGGATCGATCTTTACACACGAAACCTTTTGGTTTGAAAGCTGGAGGAGTTTTGCTATGGACGAGGAGACTACGCCCTTTCCAAGGCCAGACATTACTCCCCCTGTAACGAAAATGTACTTTGTCTCTGTCTGCATATCTATGATGGATTTGTGGGATTTTTATTCCTTTTCTGAGATTGTGGCCCTTTTCAGACTCTTTGCAAATGCGGCAACCTTTGAGTGCATTTTTGGCCGGGGGGTTTTTGCAACCAGCCGCAAGAATGCGCTTGCCACAATTATGCCGTCTGCCCCAGTCTTCAACAGGGATCTTGCCTGCTCGGGGTTGTTCACCCCAAAGCCCACCCCCAGCGGTATCCTTGCACCGATCGTCTTTTTTGCATTCTTTATCGCGTCAAGAGTGTATTGCTGGAACTGCTTCTGGGTGCCACCCGTGGTCCCAAATGTCGAGACCAGGTAGACAAAACCGGAGGAGGCCGATGCAATCCTCCTTATCCTTTCTTGAGATGTATTTGGCGATATTAGGAATATGGCATCAATCGAGTTCTTGCGGGCAGCATCGAGGTACCTGTCGGCTTCCTCAATTGCCATGTCCGGGATAATTATGCCGTCTATTCCGGCTTGCTTGACTGTGGATATGAACCTGTGATAGCCACGACTGTAGAGGAGGTTTGCATATGTCATGAGCACAAGGGGAACATCCGTCTTGCGGCGTATTGCCTTGACTATTTTCAGGAACCTTTCTAGGTTCATCCCCTTCTGGAGGGCAAGAAAGCTTGCGTTTTGTATCACAGGACCGTCTGCAAGCGGGTCTGAGAAGGGAAGCCCAATCTCTATTATGTCTGCCCCGCCCTTTACGAGGCTTTGCACAATCTCTACAGTTTCCTTGTCGCTTGGGTATCCTGCCATGGCGTAGGCAATGAGCGCCTTCTGGTTCTTGGCCCTGAGTTCTAGAAACTTGTCGTGAATCCTAGACATTTCCGCTCACGTACCTCTCCACAACCTCGACGTCCTTGTCCCCGCGTCCTGAAAGTGTCACAACGATGGTCTCGCTCTTTGGCATCTTCTTTGCAATCTTTATGGCGTATGCTACTGCATGTGCAGATTCTAGCGCCGGGATTATCCCCTCGAATTTTGAAAGCGTCAAAAACGCCTGCACGGCTTCTGCGTCGCTTACCGTGTCATACTTTACCCTCCTTGAGTCCTTGAGGTAGGCATGCTCCGGGCCTACTCCTGGGTAGTCAAGTCCTGCAGCGATGCTGTGCGTGTCCTGTATCTGGCCGTTCTTGTCCTGGAGGAGGTATGTCAGCATCCCGTGTAGTATTCCCTTTGAGCCCGATGCAAGTGTGGCAGAGTGATGTTCAGTCTTCACGCCCCGCCCGCCTGCCTCGACCCCGAACATGGCAGTATCCTTGTCAACAAGCGGGTAGAACGTACCGATTGCATTGGAGCCGCCTCCGACACAGGCAACGGCATTGTCCGGTGCGCCCCTTCCAAGTTTTTTCATCTGCTGGATGATCTCCTCGCCTATCACTGACTGAAAGTCCCGTACCATTACTGGGTACGGATGAGGGCCAACTGCCGAGCCCAAAAGGTAGTATGTAGTGTTTACGTTAGTTATCCAGTCCCGTATTGCTTCGTTGATTGCGTCCTTGAGGGTCTGGGTCCCTTCCTTTACCGGATGTACAGTAGAGCCGAGAAGCTTCATCCTGAAGACGTTGAGTCGCTGCCTCTCGGTGTCCTTGAATCCCATGTAGACCTCTGACCTCATTCCAAGTGCGGCGCACGCCATTGCGGTTGCCACGCCGTGCTGTCCCGCACCAGTCTCGGCAATTATCCTCTTCTTTTTCATCCTTTTTGCAAGGAGCCCCTGCCCCAGCGTGTTGTTAATCTTGTGGGCTCCTCCGTGTAGGAGGTCCTCCCTCTTGAGGTATATCTTGGCCCCGCCTACAAACTCTGTCAGGTTCCGTGCAAAGTAAAGAGGGGTGGGCCTGCCTGCATACTCCCTCAGGTAATAGTCAAGTTCCTTCTTGAATCCGCGGTCGTCTTTGAATTTCAGGTATGCCTCCTCAAGCTCCTCGACTGCTGGAACAAGCGTTTCAGGTATGAACCTGCCCCCAAATTCCCCGAATTTGCCGTCTTTTGGATATCCTAATTTCATATTGCTAACACCAGACTTGAAACTAATCCCTTGATATCTTTACTCTTCATGATGCTGCTGCCAACAAGGAAGGCGTCCGCGCCGCACTGCCTGAGGAACCGGATGTCTTCTGGCCTTTCGATGCCGCTCTCTGAAACTATTACCCTCCCATCTCCCTTGTGGCCCTGTAGGATAGACTCGGTGGTCTTCAGGTCGATTGCAAGGGTGTCAAGGTCGCGGTTGTTTATCCCAAGGAGGTCCGCCCTTGTCCTTGAAGAATCCAGAAATTCCTTTCTTGTGTGGGATTCTATTAGTACTAGGAGGTTCTTCTTGTGGGCATACTCCACGAACTCGTCTATATCCCTTGCAAAGTTCTTGTCAAAAATTGACTGTATGAGCAGTACAATGTCTGCTCCAATCTTTTCTGCAGCGTCAATCTGGACCCTGTCTATCACGATATCCTTCATGAGCATAGGAATGGGGACATGTTTTCTTATTTCCATAAAATATTTCGGAGACCCGTTGAAGAGATGAGGCTGTGTAAGGACAGAGAGCGCGCTTGAGCCTCCCTCAACCATCTGTCTTGCTATTGCCACGGGGTCTGACACCTGCCTTATCTCGCCAAGAGACGGGGACGAAAACTTGACCTCTGTGATAAGCGACGCATGGGTGTTCCTCCTTATCTCCTGCACCAGGTTCTTGCCAGACTTGGCAATTCTTCCCTCCACTTCATAGACTCCGTCGTCTATTGCCTTCTGGGAATTTTTTGCAAGTTTTTCAAGCATGTTGCTCAATTCTTTTCCAACTCCTCTATCTTGCCGATGTCGCCGCAGTGCTTGATAAAATTCTTCAACAGGTCAAACGCCTTGCCGCTCTTCATTGTTTGAATGGATGTCTCAAGGCCCTCCTTGATGTTTGATGCCTTGCCGCCTACTACGAGTGCGGCTGCGGCGTTCAGTGCGGTGATCTCAATTGTGGCCTTCTTGCCGGTGCCGTCCAGAGCATGAACAAATGCAAGTATTGCCTCCTCTCTTGTCGAGACCTGGATGTCGTCAAGGCTGGCCCTTGAAAGCCCGATTTCAGTGGGGTCGAGCACAAATTCGTGGACCTCCCCGCCCCTTAGGTGGCACAGGCGGTTCTTTGACGTGACTGAAAGCTCGTCAAGACCGTCCTCCGAGATGGCCGTTATCACGTCTTCTGCCCCTCGGGATTGCAGAATCCCTACTACCCTTTTTAGGTACTCGGGAGAGAAAACACCTACAAGCTGGCTTGTGACACGAGCCGGGTTGCTCAGCGGTCCAAGCAAGTTAAACGCAGTCCTGCCCCCTACTGCCTTTCTTGCCTCGGCCACATTTTTCATCGCAGGGTGAAACTTTTGCGCAAACATAAACCCGATGCGAAACCTTTCGATTATCTCGCGTACCCTTTGAGGCTCCATGCCTAGGTCGTAGCCAAAGTGCTCAAAAATGTCTGCGCTCCCGCTTATGCCGGAGCTTGACCTGTTGCCATGCTTTGCTACGTTGACACCTGCTGCTGCCACGACAAAGGCTGCCGTGGTGGAAACGTTAAAGGTTCGCATCCTGTCCCCGCCTGTACCGCACACGTCTATCACTTTTCCGCTGCACCTGGGCTCGATGTGTATTGCATGCTCCTGCATAGAGTCAAGCATTGCCACAAGTTCCCCGTCTGTCTCCCCCTTGGCAGTTAGCCGACGAAGGAACTCCGTTGTCTGCAAGACGGAACTCCTGCCGTCTAGGATCTCAGATACTGCACCGCGCATCTCGTCATAGGTCAGGTGCTCGCCTGCCGAAAGTTTTGCCATGGTTTCTGGGATCATTTCTTTATCAACTTGATGAAATTGCTAAGAATCTTCTTTCCCTCACCTGTCATGATGGATTCGGGGTGGAACTGCACGCCCTCTATGAGGTATTTCTTGTGGCTTACGGCCATTATCTCGTTGTCGTCCTTGGCAACAGCAGTAACCGTAAGGTCCTCCGGAATCACAGTCTTGTCGCCTACAAGCGAGTGGTACCGTGTGGCCCGGAAGGGGTTTTGAACTCCCTCAAAGAGGGGCGACTTGAAGTGCTCAACGGGGCTTGTCTTTCCATGCCTCACGTTTCCTGCGTTAACCACCTTGCCTCCAAAGGCATGGATTATTCCCTGGTGTCCAAGGCATACTCCCAATATTGGCTTGGTCGGCCCCATCTCCTTTATCACCTTGGTGCATATTCCAAAATATTTCTCGTCCTCCGGGGTCCCGGGACCAGGAGAGATTATTATCGCATCATAGTTTTTCTCCTTGATTTCCTCCAAGGTTATCTTGTCGTTTCGTATGACGTCAGATTCCACCCCCAGTTCGCCCAAGAGCTGGGCAATGTTGTACACAAAGGAGTCATAGTTGTCTATGATCAGGAACTTCATTTTGCGGCCTCCTTCAGTGCGGATATCATGGCATTTGCCTTGTGCTGGGTCTCCATCCATTCGTTTTCCGCAACCGAATCGGACACGATTCCTGCACCTGTTTGGACAAATCCCTTGCCTCCGTCCATGAAAATCGTCCTAATGGCAATAGCAAAATCGCAGCAACCGTTGAAGGAAAAATACCCCACGGCACCCGCATAAGGTCCGCGAGAGTTTGGCTCTAGCTCGTCAATTATTTCCATCGCGCGAATCTTGGGCGCGCCTGAGACCGTTCCTGCAGGGAAGACTGCCTTTATCGCATCATACATGTCGTACTTTTTGTCTAGGGTTCCCACAACATGGGTTACAATGTGCTGGACGTGGCTGAACCTTTTCACGGCCATCAACTCGTCTACATGTACTGAACCGTACTTGCACACGCGCCCGATGTCGTTTCTTCCAAGGTCCACAAGCATCGTATGCTCTGCAATCTCCTTCTCGTCGTGCAAAAGCTCGTCCTTTAGCGCCTCGTTTCTTGCCTCGTCGTCCGTGATGGGCCTGGTTCCTGCAATCGGGAATGTCTCGACCCTGCTTCCGGTTATCCGCAAGAGCATCTCGGGGCTTGAGCCTATTATTGTCCTTCCACCAAGCTTCATGTGATAAAGATATGGTGAGGGGTTTATCTGCCTGAGGTACCTGTAGACCTTCAGGAAATCCCCGCCTGCCTCAAAGCTAAACTTCCTTGAGAGCACAACCTGGAAAATGTCTCCGTCATGGATGTATCTCTTTGCGCGGTCCACCATGTTGTCAAAAAACTTCCTGTCCATGTTCTCCGTGATTTCCGACAAGGAAAACTCGCCGCCTTCCGGGCCTTCTTTTGACAGGCTCTGAATCCTGTTCGTGTCGTAATAGAAATAAAATGACTTTTTCTCCTTGTTGTCAAAGAGGATTCCGTCCTCGTATACCCCAAACTCCATGAGTGGCAGGCTGTCTTCCTTGTGGGAGTCAGGAATTTTCTCCCAGAGCCTTATGGCGTCATAGTTGATGATGCCTACTGCACCACCGACGTACCGGTATTTTTGGTCGGTAGTGGTCCTGATGAATTTCTTGATCTCTGATAGCGGGTCCTCCGTCTTGATGGCAGTAGAAGAGCCGTTCTTGTAGTGCAAGGTAACCTTGTCTGGATATCCCTTGATAACTACCGCGGGGTCAAAGCCCATTATCGAGGTCTCGGCAAGTTCCTCCGGACCAGTCAAGGACTCGAAGAGGAACGTATGTTCAAAGTTTCTTGAGATCTTGCTGTATAGGTCAAATTGGGAGCCAGAAAAGTCTAGAGGTATTATCTTGAGGCTAGAATGCCCAAATGTGGCCACCCATGCCAGAACGTCCCTCCTGACTATATTTAAAATTGTCACTTTAGGCACGAATGTTACCGTATCGTACGGTACCTTTATATGCGATCAGGTTGATCTATATCTCATGTCTCAAGTGCTAGTCCGCAAGCCGACAGGCAGCGAAATGCTGCTTTTCCAGGACCTGTATTTCCCTAGGAAAAAGGCAGAGGTCAAGTCTACCGTAAAGGAGGCCTCCTGCATCATCTGCAGCAAGAGCCTTGATGACGGAGTGTCTGTCACTGCAAGAAAGACGGGGCAGAAAATGAGGCTGTTCTGCCAGTTCCACCTGCCAAGGGAATAGTTCCTACCACTTGGGTTTTGTTATTGCGCCCTCGGATGCCGAGGTCACAAGCGATGCAAACTTTGCAAGTGCGCCCCTCTCGTAGTTGGGCTTTCTTGGCTTCCACTGCTTTCTGCGCTCTGCAAGCTCGTCTTCAGAAACAATCATGTCTATGCTGTTCCTTGCAATGTTTATCCTGATCTCGTCGCCGTCTTTTACCAGCGCGATATTTCCTCCTACTGCGGCCTCTGGCGCAACATGGCCTATCATCAACCCTCGGGTTGCACCAGAAAACCTGCCGTCAGTTACAAGACATACCTTCTCTCCGAGTTTTTGTCCGACCAGGGCTGCGGTAACCCCAAGCATCTCCCTCATTCCCGGTCCGCCCTTTGGCCCCTCGTATCTTATTATCACAACGTCGTGCTCCTTTATCTGGCGCTTGGAGATTGCATCAAACGCGTCCTCCTCCCTGTCAAACACGCGCGCCCGTCCTACAAATTCTGACGTATGCATGCCGGCAACTTTTACTACGGCGCCTTCTGGAGCAAGCGACCCCCTCAATATGGTGAGGGTTCCTACGTCGTGAATCGGGTTTTCAATTGGCTTGAGCACCTTCTGGTTCTCGCTGTATGAAAGCTGTATCGAGTCCAAGTTCTGCTTCATGGTCTTGCCTGTGACCGTCATGGTGTTTTCATTTAGCAGGTTTTTCTTCTGGAGGCTCTTCATCACCAACGGTATCCCGCCTATCTTGTCAAGGTCTAGCATCACGTAAAATCCGCCAGGCCTCATGTCTGCTATGTGGGGAGTGCGTTTTCGCACCTTCTCAAAATCCTCCAGTGTTAGGTTGACACCAATCTCCTTTGAGAGGGCAAGCAGGTGAAGCACGGCATTTGTCGAGCCACCGATGGCGTTTGCAACGGTTATCGCATTCTCAAATGCCTCGTAGGTAAGTATGTCCTTTGGCCTGATTCCTGTCTCAAGCAGGTTCATTACGGCCTTGCCGCTGTCATGGACAAATTTTTCCCTCCTTGGGTCCTCCGCTGGAGGGGAGGCGCTTCCGGGAAGGGCAAGTCCAATTGCCTCGCTAATCGATGCCATGGTGTTTGCCGTATACATCCCTCCGCAGGATCCTGCGTTTGGACAAGCCACGTTTTCAAGGTTCTTGAGGGCCTCTAGCGTGAGCTGGCCTGCCTCGTATGATCCGACTGCCTCGTATACGTCCTGTACTGTAACCTGCCTTCCCTCGAAGATTCCAGGCATGATGGTTCCCCCGTAGATGAATACCGACGGGACGTTCAGTCTTGCCATCGCCATCATCGAGCCTGGGAGGCTCTTGTCACATCCTGCAATTCCGACAAGGCCGTCATACTGATGGGCCCGGACCATGAGCTCTATCGAGTCTGCTATTATCTCCCGGCTCACAAGGGATGATTTCATTCCCTCGTGGCCCATTGCTATTCCGTCGCTTACTGCAATTGTTGAAAATTCCCTTGGCGTGCCTCCGGCCTCCTGAACCCCGGCCTTTGCATGGAGTGCCAGTCTGCCAAGGTGGACGTTGCACGGCGTGGCTTCGTTGCCAGTGTGCGAAACTCCAATGAAGGGCTTGCCAAGATCAGTGTCTGTAAGGCCCATTGCCTTGTACATTGCCCTGTGCGGAGCCCTAGACGGCCCTTCAACCACATTCCTGCTTGATATGTCCATAATGTTACACAGCGGATAGACCCACGTATAATTTTAGCCTTCGTCAGAATCGCAGCGGTGGTGAGAGTGCATTGTTTTTAATTTGCATCATGCGGCATGGCTTTTCTTCCTTGTAACAGCACGCAAGGTCAAAATCAAGACACGGTAATCTGCATGCTGAGCGGGCCAGAAAGCGCGTTGGGGTTTGTCACGCCCTCCCACACAAAAATCTGAGCGGTATACTGACCGGGGGATTTTGGCGACCATGACTGGCTCAGGCTCATGCTCTGGGCGGGAGTAAGCGAGCCGGTAATCCATGAGAGCGAGACTGGAATCCCGTTTGCGTCCTGAATCTGCACGAGGTATGCAAACGCCTGGTCCCTTCCAAGCTTGTTTGTTACATCCGATACTATGCCTACCTGCTGTCCCGTATGTATGGCGCTAAGCGTGTTGCCGGTAGAGTCTACAAGCCTTGCATTTTGTACCACCACCCTATCAAGCGGGGGAAGCGTCTGGCCTACGGTGGCGGTCGCGTCAATTTTTGTCTGGTCTGCTGGCGAGTATGGCAATGGAAGTGTCCTGTCCACATACTCTCCAGTAACGGTATCGCCGTCAGAGACGTGCAGCCTGTTGCCAGAGGAAGGATACTGCGTGGTAAAGTCAACAGTCCCTTGGAATATTCCAGAGCCCTTGCTTGTCTCAGTCATTGTAAGCTTGATGCCTCCCGAATCCGAGTCGGACCACACGCTGGTCTCAAACTTGTTTACGGCGTCTGGATCGACGCTCATGTCGGGGTCGGATATCTGCAGGATCCCCTGGCCATCCGCAGGATAGTTTGGCTTGAGCCACTCTATCTGACCCATGTTCCAGCGGATGAGTGCAGAGCCAGTGACTGTCTGGTCGCGCGAATATTCAAAAGAGACTGAAATTCCGTCGTTGCCGCTAGACGGGAGCATGCCGCCCGTTGGGCCGCATATTGTGTTACATGTTGACATGGTCCCCGAAGGATTGAGCCCGCCTCCGTCTATGCCGGCAGACCCCTTTTGCGTTGGGTCGCCAGTCAGGTCAACATATCCAGAAAAAATCCCAGTGTCAGTACCTGTCTCTGTAAGCCTGTATGGTATGCAGTGCCCGGTGGTGCAGACGGTCACCTTGTCATCAGTGGTGTCGCCGATGGTATCCACCAAGTTTGGGTCGGAGTTAAAGTCGGGGGCGTAAACGGTGATGAAGACCCTGTCTGTCCACGAGAAGACCTTCTTGTCAAACTGGATCTGCCCTGCCCCTCCTGACGTTGTCACCTGGTCCTGCGGCGTCTGTGCATGCGACAAAAGGGGCGCCGGGACGGCGCAACCCAAACAAAGGACAATCAAAACCGCCCTTTGAATAAAAATCTCTAATTTGTTACCCACTTCTGCCTTTTTCAAGAATGAGGGATTTTTTGTACTTTGTTATTTCTCGATTCGTGACACTTTTTAGAGATATGAGAGGTTCTCAGACTCGTCCTTGGTCCTCTCAAGTGCCGAATAAATCGGCGTCTCAAGCCTGGTCAGGGTCTTTTTCTTGATAAAGCCAACTGTCATGATGTCTGCCCTGAAAATGAGGTGAAGTGCCCAATCTACTGCCACCTTGACCTTCTTTTCCGCGGTGGGCAGGTTCGTCCAGTAAAACGTCCTCCAAAGAAGCCAGGCCCTGAACCCGCGCACCTTTTTTCCGTCAATGAGTGCCACGCCGACCCTCTTCCCGATTGTTGCCATGACTCCCTTGTTTTTGTAGTCAAATGACTCTAATGCCGCAAGGTTTCCCGATATTGCGGCAGAAAGGTTCCTTGCAACTGCCTTTGCTTGCCTTATGGCAATCTGCGCCGTGGTGGGATAGGCCGTGTTGTTGTTGCGGTCTACTGCATTTGCACAGTCCCCGAGCGCAAAGACATCCGGCCTGTCCTGGACCCGAAGGTACTGGTCAACTACCACGCGTCCAGACTGGCCATGGGCGCAATTGAGCGCAGCTATTAATGGTTCTACCACCACCCCGCCTGCCCAAATCATCGTGGCGCATGGAATTATCGTGTTGTCGCTGAGGACAACATGGTCCTCCCCTGCGTCAACTGCCTTTGTGTTTGTTATGACCTCGATGCCAGTCTCCTTGATGTACTCCATCGCGTATTTTCCAAGCTCCTCCCCGACCTCGGGCAGGATCCCGTTCCTTGCTGAAACGACCATGACCCGGATTTTTTGGGGGTCGATGTTTTCGTAAAACTCCCTTGCCGCGTCGCGCATAAAGTGGTTAAGCTCGGTAGCAATCTCTATTCCGGCAAACCCTCCTCCGACAACTACAAAGCGGAGAAGCTGCTCCTGGAGGACCTGGTCCTTTTCCTGGTCGGCACACTCTAGGACGCTTATGACGTGGTTTCTCACACCTATCGCGTCCTCCAGCGTCTTTATCGTAAAGGCAAACTGCTCGATGTTTGCGTTCCCAAAAAAGTTGTCCTTGCTTCCCATGGCAAGCACAAGATAGTCATACTCTAGCGTTGTCTCCTTCTGATCAAAAATCCTCATAACCACCACCTGCTTCGAGTCAAGGTCGATGGAGAGGACTTTGGCATGGCAAAAGTTTGCAGTCTTGCAGAATGTCCTGATTGGCGTCGAAATGTCGCTTGGGTGGAGCATCCCTGATGAGACCTCCGGAAGCATGGGGGTGAATAGGAAAAAGTTGTCCTGGCTTACCAATGTTATCTCCGCCTGGCCGCCAATTATCTTCTGGGCCTCTTGGAGGACTCGGCTACCCGCAAACCCTCCGCCAAGTATGAGGATCTTGGGACTTGTCTTCTCTGACGGCGCCCTCTTGCGTATCATTTCCAGCATCTCCTGTCGCTAGATTCAAAAAAAGTGAAAAACGTGTACATGGCTGATACCTAGCTAATGTGTCATCAAAGCCAATAAATCTGTAGCTCCAGCCTAGTGAACAAACTGGACAGCATATGTCCACAATGAAAAGAAAGGGTCAACTATTTTGAGTAAATGAACACTTCTTCACAATTCTACCTATTTTTAATATTTTTTGCAGATAGAAAATCTGTATGACAAGGCTAGTGCTACCTTTCCTCATCCTGCCGCTTTCAGTCATGCTTCTTCCCGCCTATGCCGAGGTCACCTCGCTTCAGACCGACCATTCCCTTTATTCTGCAGACATGGAGATCTATTTCAGCGGGACTGTCGACAGCTCTGATACGGGCAAGCTTGTCAACCTGATGGTATTTGACCCAAGCGGAAAACTAGTCATGATGACAGGCGGATATGCAGAATCAAACGGAACTTTCCAAATACCTGCAAGCACAAATGACCCGACCCAGTTCGGCCTTAAGGGGACGTATTCCGCATCCGCGTTTGTAAACGCCAAGTCAGACGGCAAGACAATTGAGTTTGATTTTTCGCCCGACGGGTCGCCGGTGACGCACACAACACAAACTCCAGCTGCTGGGTTGAAACATTCTGAGACCATGGATGAACAGATGGCAGCCAGCGACCTGACAAACATGTCAAGACTCCAGGCCCAATCGCCTCTGGCAGGACACCTTGCGGCTGTTGGATTATCTGACGTGATATATCCAGTTATGGCAGCATGCGGTGCCGTCATAGTTGTATTCATTGCGTACCACAGAAAAAAGAGGGTTGCCAAGCCCTCGGCGCCATCCCAAGAGGCACAGGTAGACGATTCTGCAGAGCCCGACTATGCTATGATGATTCTCAAAAACAGGCTGGCAAAGGGCGAGATATCGCTAGACGAGTTCAAGACAATGAAGGACGTGCTCAGCGAGCACTAGGATGAAAGGCTAAACGAGTCTAGTTTTGCAAGCTGGTCTGTAATCTGCGTCGAGTTCTCGTTTCCATATGAGATGAGTATCCTGTCGTTCTCCTTTGGAACGTAGCCAGTGATGTCCTGCACCTGGTGGTGGTTTATGAAGAACTTGAGGCTGTACTTGTCGTCCGTGCAGAAGTTGCGCTTGTCTGGGAAGGTAAAGCACTTGTCAGTGAGTCCTATGTGAAGCGAGTTGAAAAGAAAGTCCATGGTAACATTTGCCGCATGAACGTGTACAGTCTGGCCGTCACTCTTCTCAAAGTCAATGTACCTGCTTTTTACCTGGTATGCAGGTGATGAATAGTCAAACTGCTGGCCGAAGATCATGGTAAGCAGGCCGGCGTGTATGTTTACCTTGCCTAGAGGACCTGCCCCCGGCGGCATTCCTGCCGGGGTTACCGTTGATGACAATTCGTAAAAGTTATAGCTTGAAATGGCAAGGACTGCAATTATTCCTGCAAGGACTCCTAGCCCTATTGCCTTGTACTTGAACTGCTCCTTCTGACGCTTTTCGTAAAAGGTCTCCCGTTCCTGCTCTCTTACTTCCCTCTCTTTTTTACCCATTTAACGATAAACGTCAAAATTCCACCCTAATTAACAGTTCTGCTAAATCTTGCAATGAAAGATGATTGTTAAAAAAAGTTGTAAGACTTGGGGAGTCTATTGCTCAATGGTATGCAAACGGAACGTACGAAATGTTTACCGCATCTGCTACTTTTGCAGTGCCAATTGAAAGCTGCTTGTCCCACGCTGTAAGTATTATCCATGAAGTGCTCATTGGTTTTGCAGGAGACAGGTGGAATGTTACGTACATGAATTTCTTGTCATACTTGACATCCGCTGTCGTCTTGCCCAGTATTCCATGCGGATCGTGCACGGTAACCCCGGTTGTCTTTGAGTACTGCACCCATGTATCGCTGTTTGAGGTGCCTGGGTTGTATCCTCTAACGTTGAGGAACAGTGCCACGCCCTGAATCTGGTAGGTACCGCCATACTCCCATACCTTTGCAGTTATGGTGGAGTTGGTTCCGATGTAAAGCGTCTGAGTGGGTATGTGCTGCACGTATTTTGAAATGTCGTAGACGTTGCCATTGATGGTCAGGCCATCGTGGTAGGACATTGCAGAACTACCCAGTGCAGAACCTGGATCCAAGGAACCAAACGAGGGTGCATAATGTGCACCATGTCCGGATAATGCATAAACAGATGGGTTTGCTCCCACAAGCGTTATGGCTATTGCAGCAACGATTGCGCTTGTAATAACTCGCTTGTGCATTAGGGGAGGTTGTATTTGTCGTATACATAAGCGTTTACAGTTCTGTGATTGCAAGACAAGTCCTTCTCAGTGCCTCAAACGTCTTTTCTCAGGACCGGATATTGCCAATTGGCCCCGTCGCTCAAAGTCTTGGACATAGTATAAATAAAATACAATAAGGGATGATTCTATGAGATGCATCTTCTGCGACATTGCGGCGGGAAAACAGGATGCCCACGTCGTCTATGAAGACAAGACTCACCTTGCAATACTTGACAAGTATCCAATCCAGCCTGGACACACCCTTGTAATACCGAAGGATCATCATGAGAAGATAATTGACTTGTCAACGGAGGGAGTCTCACAGCTATTTGCCAGGGTCCCTCCGGTAGCACGTGCCATATTGAAGGCCACGGGGGCAGATGGCTTTAACATAGGCCAAAACAACGGCAAGGCGGCAAACCAGATTATACCGCATGTCCATGTGCACATTATTCCCCGGTATGAAAAATCAAGGAACCCTTGGAAGAGCAGGATGATAGCAAAAGATGAGGATCTAAAGGAACTTGCCGGGAAAATACGAAAGCTCATGGAGTCATGAAATTTCTTTTGACATTGAATTCAGGTCCGCCCTTGTAAGCCCGATGCTCTTTTTGGCATCCCTTCTGGATATTATCTTCCCGTTCTCAAACGCAATCATGGTGGGGACTGCCTGGATATTGAACCTGTCCCACAAGGGGTTCTCATCCTCGTCTATGATGGTCTCCAGCTTTCTTGCTGAGCCCATGCTTGCGCCTTCAAAGGATGGTTTGAAGTTTGCACAATAGGGACACCAGCTTGCATAGAAAAGCACCACCGCTTTCTTCCCACCACCAAGTACCTTGGAGTCGAAATCCTCGGCAGTTACGTGTTCCACAAGGTACATTCGAAGACCCGATCTATTTAGGCTTGCCACCCGTTTTGCAAACGTACTGTGTTCTTGCCTGCTCAATCTGTCAAGTGGGCCAGCAGTAAGTTTGTCGATGGGTGGTATGAAAGAGGACAGTCTGGTATTTTTTTACAGAATATTTTTCTAGTTTCCGAAAACGACCTGTTTTTATTTCTTGGTGATGCTCTAATATCAAAATAAAATGTTCATCATTTGCACGAAAATTATTCATTATGAATCATGAGTGATAAATATGCCAACAGGGGGAATAGCACCAAATGAGTGACGAAGGGGCAAGCGAAAAGTACAGTGTCACTTTCAGGCTGGATAATGCTGTTCTAAACAGGCTGAGGACACTTGCAAAACATGAGGGCATAAGCCTCAACACACTCGCAAACCAGGTCTTTAGGAACTTTGTAGAATGGGACGCCACTGCCACAAAGGCAGGGTGGCTGGTCTTTCACAAGACCGCACTTAGGGAGATAATCAACAGTGTAGACGAGGATACCTTGGAAAAGCTTGCAGTGCAGACGGCAGACTATGTAAAGGACGTCACGCTTATCATGTCAGAGAGGCATGACCTTGAAAGCTATCTTTCGATGCTGAGAAACAGGGCAAAAAAATCAGGGTTTGTCCTAATCGAGTCGCACCGCGGCCCAAACAAACGCCTCATACTCCAGCACGATATGGGCAAGAACTGGTCAAGCTTTTTCAAGGCCCACTATGAGAGGATGCTCCAGAACCTAGGATTCCCCGCCAAGTTTGAGCAGACAGATAATAC
>DATFCV010000039.1:0-31982 GCA_035252645.1 Nitrosotalea sp.
CCTCCTGGTGCGGCGACATGGTGACGCTTGTCCCCGTTGACGGCGGCGAGTAGATTATGGTGCCGTCAAGGCCCCGTATTTTCAGGTCAAGGGACGAATCGGAAAATACAAGCGGGGTTGAACCTGAGTTGATTACCCTGATGTGCACTGGCTGCCCGAGCCGGTAGTTTATCTTGTCAGGTATTACGGTAAGCGATGGCCCATCCACATAGACAAGTTTTGGAGTCTGGCTTGAGATCTGGTACAGGTATGCGCCCAGCGCTCCCGCTCCCAGCACTCCAATGACGAAACAGATGGTAGCCCCTTTTGGAATCAACTTTGAAGATTTGAATCTGGTTCCCTTTTAACTGTTAATTACCGCCTTTGAGCGCCAGCTCTTGGGATAGGTGTTAGGCGGCATGATTATCCTCTTTATCTGGAATGCAAATCCCTTGGTGTTCTCCGTTATCTCGTCCTCCGACATGATGGCCTCGGCAAGGGCCACCACCTCGCCCTTTTGCGTGTATATTCCTACGAGGTCTCCCTTTCGAAGCCCGTATGAAATCTCAAGTATCCCAGGAATTGCAAGCTGTGCGCCGTGGCACAAGGCGTCTACTGCAGAGTCTCGTATTACCACGGACTTGATCTCGCTGAGGCAGTTCTCGATTGGCATCAGGATTCGTTTTATCTTCGACTCGTCGCCTTTTTCCTTCCAAAGTGCAATTGCGTCGACCAAGTCGTGCATCTTCACAAGGTTAGAGTCCTCGTTGAACTGGCCCACGCGGGTCCTCCTCAGCTCTATCATTGTTGCTCCCGGTCCCAGTATCTCTCCCATGTCATAGAAGATCTTCCTGATGTAGGTGCCTGCCTCGCAGAGTATGCGGAGGAGCAGCAGCCTTTCCTTCTGTTCTATTACCTCGATTTCGTACACGCTTCTTACCCTAGTCTGCCTTGACACGGCAGACCTCTGCGGGGGCTTTTGGTAGATCTTTCCTGTCAGCAGCTTCAGGACCTCCTCCAGTTTCTCCTGGGACGGAAGCGAGTGCAGCCTTCCAAGCGCATGGTATTCCTTTGGCCCAAGAAGCAGCACTATGAGGGCCTTGGTGGCCTCGCCAAAGCCAATAGGAAGTATCCCTGAGACCTGCGGGTCCAGGGTGCCGCTGTGGCCTGCCTTTGGAACATTTACGATTTTTTTTACCCATGCAACCGCCTCGTGGCTTGTTGGGCCGTTTGGCTTGTCAAGAAGTATGAATCCGTAGTTTAGGAGCTGCTCGACTGACCTCTGGTCGTAGTACGTACCGTACGAGTCGTTTGTGATGTCCTGGTCAATGACCCGGAGGTTTTCCAGATGTTTAAGCGCCATAACGATTTTTCACCGCAACCTTTGCACGTTCAAGCACCTGTTCCGGTCCGAGGCCGTCCGTATTTATGATTTCGTCGAAAACAGACAGGTCGTCTCCAAAGTCAAATCCGTATAGCTTCTTGTATATCATCTTGTTCTCATCGTACCTCTTCTTCACGATTCCCGCGGCCGACTCGATGGGGATGTTGTCCCTTGTCGTCATCCTTTTTGCGCTTATTTCCTGCGAACCGGCAAGCCAAATCTTGATGCCGTCATCGACAAGCCACGGAAGCGTGTAGCTTGTTATCACAACCCCACCTGCCATGTATAATTTTTTTAGTTTCTCGTCCACAATCTTGTCAAACTCCGGGTTGCCCTTCCTCATGTTGAGGAACTTCATTCCTGCCTCGGTGTCCCAAAAGTCGTCCCTGTCCGTGCTAAAGCCCTCGTCCGTTGCAAGCTCCTTGAGCACGTCGCCACCGCTGAGGTACTTGAGGCCGAACTCCTTTGCAAGCCCCTTTGCAATGGTGGTCTTTCCTATGGCTGGCGGGCCAGATATTATTATTGATCTCAGCAACTCAGATTGCTTCCATTTTGTTTGCTGTGGATACGAAACTGGCGGAACTGGAAAAGTTTCCGGAAGGGTCAGAAGCTCTGGTTTGTTCCATTGTTGAACCCCATTGCGCTGACTATGCCCTTTGCTGCCTCGTCTATCTTTCCTTCCGTGTTGAGGACCATCTTTATCGGCGAGCCGACAAGTATGGAGCAGGTGGAAAGCATCGCGCTTGTAACGTCAAGCTCCTTCTTTATTGCGTCAATTGACACGATGTCCCTGGTCCTTGTAGTGTCCTTCATCCTTCGGTTGTAGATTTCCTCGGGTCTGGCTGTTATCATGATAAAACTATCTGGCATGAGGATTTCAAGAACGTTGTGGGGTAGCCCCGGGTAGAATCCTTCCTTTGTAGAAATGAAAGCATGAGTATCGACGATGACTGCCTCGTCTGTAATCGAAGCAATCTTCCTTGCCGCCATTGACTGGAGTTCCTTCTGCTCCTTTACTGAGAGCTTGCGCAGGTCGTCCCTGCTCTGGATTCCCTTTGTCTTTTTTGCCTCGTCAAACATAACGGTGCCAAATATCGAGACGCTTACGCTGATTTTCTTTTCTTTAAGGATGTCGACGACCTTGGAAACGACGGTGGTTTTTCCAACCCCTGGGATCCCGACGATGATTACCCGCTTACTTTCTGCCAAGCAGAGCACCCAAGGCAGGCATTACTTCTTCGACTCTCTCCCGTACCAGCAAGTTGTAATAGTTAATCAAGATGTCAACTGTAAGCAGCATTCCGGTCCCAGAGCCAAACGTTCCAAGCACGTCGGAGCAGCCTGCCAAGAGTCCAAGGATAATGGAGCCGATGATCGTAACAGACGGTATGTATTTCTGTAGCAGGTTTTCAACTGGCTGGTTCGAACGCCTAAAGCCGGGAATCTGTACCTCTGCGTCAAGCAGGTTCTTTGCAGCGCTTTTTGCAGAAAGGCCTCCAAGCTCAATCCACAGCCTTCCAAAGAGCACGACGATGCCAACCATGAAAAGTATGTATGCAACGGCACGTCCTGGGTCAAGTGCCACAATATCAAGCCCGCGGGGCGCGGTGACGTAGTACAATATTCCTCCAGTCGGGGTGGATGGCGAGGTTGGGTCAAACATTCCAAGGAAGTTCAGGAATTGGTTTGCGTTGTGAGGGTTGAAGTTTGCCCACATTATCTGACCGATGAACACCGCGTTTGCAGTAAGGGCGGACGCAAGGATGACTGGGATGTTTGAGACGTACATGAGCTTGATTGGATATACTGCGGAGAATCCCCTGTATTTCGTAGAAACAATCGGGATTTCCACCTTTATTCCCTGCGTGTAGACAAGTATCAGCAGTACCCCTGCGGTGATAAGCAGTCCAAAGACGCTGGGTATCTGGTTTGCCCTAAACATCAGGTTGCTAAAGTCGTTGTGCATGAAGGCTGAGACTATGTTTGCAAGGACACCCACAGGTCCGCCGTCGCCTGCCGGAATTGGGCTGATGAGTGCCCACACCACCTGCTGGGCAACTCCTGCTGCGATGAAAAGTGAAATTCCGCTTCCGATTCCCCAGCCCTTCTGGACAAGCTCGTCAAGAAGCATGATGATTACTGAAGCGCCCACAAGCTGTCCGATTAGGATCAGTGCGGCCTCGTGGCTTGGGAGCCTCGGTCCGTAGACTGCCATGCCGTAAAGCGAGGACTCGGCAACTATGACGATATAGGTAACTATCTTTGTAGCCGTTTGGTAAAGTTCCCTGTCCTCTGGCTTTTTGAAGTCGAGGTGGAAGATTTCCGAACCCTTGAGCAGCTGCATGAGGAGTCCTGCCGTCACTATAGGTCCGATGCCTAGCTCGACGAGGGTTCCCTGCTGCGATGCAAAGATTACACGTGCAAATGCAAGAAAGTCAAATGCGGGCGTCGTTGCCCCGTAGAGCGGGGTCTGGCCCATTATCATGTAAATGAAAAGTGCTACTCCACACCAAATCAGCCTGACATGGAGCGGAATCTTCTTCTTTGGTTTTGGGACCTGTGGAATGTAGGTCTCTGCCTTTGAGATTATTGTTCGCAGAAAGCCGGTAGAGGTTCCCTCTTCACTCATGCTGCTGCGAGCACCTCGCCACCTGATTTCTTGAGCTTCTCCTCTGCAGTGGCAGAGAATCGTTCTACCTTTACAACGTAAGCGTTCTTTGTCTGTCCTCCCCCTAACAACTTGTCGTAGCCAAGCCCTGTGAGATCTATCACCTTCTTTCCGCCTTCCTGCTTGCCGTGTTTGGCATAAATGTCGTCTAGATCTCGCACGCTTGTCCACTTTCTTACTAGGTTCGGGTGTGGCGGGTGCGTTGAATCATGACCGAAATGATCTGGATCAGTCAATAGCATACGGATGAAGTGGTGCTTGTGCATGCCGGACTTTCCAAGTCCTCCCTTGTGGCCGCTTGCCCTGTGCTGGCCTATCTGTCCCCAGCCGTGGTTCCTTCCACCCCTGTACTTTCTTGTCTTTCTAAGTCTAGTAGCCATCTTACATCATCAGCCTCACTTGTGTGAGCAGTTCCTTGTGGTTTCCAAGGATTCCACCCTCGCCGTACATTCTCTTTGTGCTTCGCTTGAACCCGTGCCTTGGAGGTGCGAGCGCAAACCATGGTTTTAGCGGTTTTAATTTTGAAAGAGCAACCGAGCCCTCGGCAATGGACTTGGCAAGATCGTCTGTTGTCTTGAACCCTAGCTTTGAAATGTCCTCAGGCGTAATCTTCCTGTAGCCGTTCTTCCTTGCCTTCTTCTCTAGAAGTTCCTTTGCAGTTGAAACGTCGATTTCCTGCCAGGAAACATAGTGCTTTATCTTGTTGAGCATTCCCTTGGTGTTGTCCCTCTCTGGAACTATTGTGGCCCTGAACCTCTTGTCGAGGTGCAGAAGGTCAAGCGTTGTGTTTGCCCAGTGCGGAACATTGATTGTTCCCTTCATTCTGACTACCAAGAAAGCTTTGCCCATTCCACTCAACCTTGACTAAATGTCTGCCTGAGGCAGTTGAGCACGGCCCTTGATGTCGAAGTCATAGTGTTTGTCGAGCCTGTGCTCTTTGTCCATGCGTCCTTGAGGCCTGCAAGCTTCAGGAGGTTTCTGATGTTCCCTCCCGCGACAAGCCCTAGTCCCCTTGGCCCTGGAATTATCTCTACTGTAACGCTACCGCCCCTGCCCCTCACCTTGAACGGGACGGAGTGGTGCTGGTCGCACTTGCACTCCCAACTTCCGCAGCCGAGCTTCACCGGGCTGACGTTGAGATATGCCTGGTTGGTAGCCTTTTCAATTGCAATCCTCATCTGCTTTGACTTGCCCTGTCCGATTCCTAGCCACCCGTTCTCGTCTCCCGCAGCTACCAGTGCCTTGAACCTCGTGTACTCGCCGTTTGTAGTCTGCTTCTGGACGATGCCTACGTCGATGACCTCGGTCTTGATGCCGGGCAATAACTTCTTGATTATTCCTGCCTCTTGAATTCGATAACCGTTCTCATAGATTTCCTTCATGGTTGTTATTTTTTCAGTTGCAACTAGCTTTCCAAGCGTTGTCCTTGGAACCCATACCTGCTCTGGCTCTCTTGATCTTTGTCTTGTTTCTGATCTGCTCATTTGGATTTTACCTCGCTGTCGATTGCAGACTTTACCTTCTCAATCTCGTTTGCAATCTTAAGATGCTTTCCCGAAATCCTTTCCTCTGATGGGAAGGTTTCCGCATCTGCTGGTACCTCAAGTCCGGCATCTATTATTCCTTTCAATGCGGCTGCAATCCTCTGTGTGTATCTCCTTGTTCCGACATAGAGGACTGCACCCTCGACTCCGCTTGCAATGGCCTTCTTTCCTGCTAGGTATCCAGTAAGGTACGCTGCAGGGATTGACTTTCTTGAGCCCTTCCAGCCCTTCTTGAGGAGTGACCTGGAATGTGCGGACGAAAGCACCTTGTCGCCTGCAATTTCCGGCTTGTGGATCTGTACAAGTGTGTTCTCGTTTGAAATCTGAACCGTGATAAAGTCCCGCCTACCCATGAGCAGGTTCCTTCTCCTGCCGTAGTTGGTTTTTTCCTCCCGGGATCTGCGTAATATTTGCGAATATGCCATCGATACTACCTATTTACAAAAAATTTTGGTGAAGCTCTTATAAACGTTGTAACTTCGGAAAAAACCCTCCTTAATAATACGATCCGGCACTGCACCGCGAGGCCTATTACCAAGAACGGGTGGCTGCACATGATTGACCAGGGTTGTTCCTACTTACATGTGCAGTCGGCGTAGGAACAACATACAATGAGTCATGATTGGATAAAACCGGAGATAATTTCTCACCCCCGTCAAGCCCCGGCCAGTTTGATCCAGGCCGCATTGCCTTTGCGGTCTGCCCTGCCGTTTCGATAAGGTGAGAAACGAAACTGGATATAATACCAACCTTGACGCATATTGTCATGGTTGAAGACACTAGTTTTGGCTCTTGGAAGCATTGTATTTCTGGGAGCTATTGCAAACGCGTGGGCGACGACCGACTTTAACGCATTTATTCCAATCAACGGTGCCCTGATCACGCCCGACTTCAAGTTCACACGGGTGGTATACCTCGACTATCCGCAGGGGGGAAAGCTCAAGGACGCCCTAGACGGGAAGAACATGACAATATCATTCCAGACAAGTTCAAACGACACCGCCAACCAGGGCCTTATGACCCAGATCAACGACGCGATTAGCGCGACAGAAAGTTCTGCCCGCATTACTGGATTCAGGCTGAACTATCAGGCGCAGATAAACGGCGGACCGACTGAGGCCTCGATAACTTACTTCATTGATCTTGTGCCAACCGTCGGGAGTTATGTCCTGTACCATGGGACGGCTACGACCCAGGCCGGGATTTCAGGCGGCGGCACTCCCTTCATCTTGGATGCTGCATGGGCGGGGTTCAACCTCAAAACCCCCGTGACGCTTTCGACCTCGCAGTATGGCAAGATGGAGATCAACTATCCCATCAACCTATTCCAGGCAAAGTTGCCTGCAGTATATGATATAATCAAGGGTACGCCTGCTGAGAAGATTTTGCAGCAGAATTTGATGGACCCGTCGGTCCTTTACAGCCAGCAGGCCCTTAACAAGTGGGACCATCTTTTTGACCCATCCTACATTGTAAGCGATGCTAACGTACTGAACTACCAGGGGACGAAGGTTCCTGTCACTACCTTCTCAACAGGTGTTAGCAGCCTCCAGTCGGGGTCGATGAATGTAAACCAGCAGGACGCTGACTTTACAGTTGACGCGCCTTACCACATACGAACGATAGACCAGCCTGCGTCCGGTACAGTGAACGTCGAGGGCCAGGCACAGGCATACAACGTAAAGGGCGCACCTGCCTTTACAACAACATCTGCGGCAGCAAGCGGCGTCTCAAACACGACAGCCGGCGGCATGTCAAACATGATAACATACGGGATGGCAGGCGGCGCAGGCGGGATTGCAGTAATAATTTTCATCTGGAGCAACAAGAAGATGAAGCAGACAATACACAATGTGGAGACAGGTCCCATCCAGTATGAGACCAGAACCCATTGGGCTGACAAGTTCGCAGAGAGCTCGACATCCGCTCCCAAGGCCGAAGCCCCAAAGGACGACGACCAGCCCGACTGGCTTTGCTTCAAGTGTGGATTCTACACGCTCAAGTCGTCTGATCACTGCTCCAACTGCGGAGCCGGGCGGCCTGCGAACTAGGACCTGGAAAGCAGCGCGGCCATCAGGGCTTTTTGTGCGTGGAGCCTGTTTTCAGCCTCGTCCCAAATTACAGACTGTGGGCCGTCGATTACCTCGCTTGTGACCTCCTGGCCCCTCTTTGCAGGGAGGCAGTGCATGAAGATGGCCTTTGGATCTGCCTTTTTCATAAGTGCCGAGTTTACCTGGAATTTGGGAAGAAAGTCGTTTGTCCTGTCGGTCGTCTGGTGGTGGATTGACACAAAGGTGTCGGTCACAATAACGTCCGCGTCCCTAGATGCGGCCTCGGGGCTGTTTGAGAGTTTCACCGCGGTAAGCTTTGAGGACTCTTTGACTACGTCGTGGCTTGGCTCGTAGCCCTTCGGGGTTGCAATATGTATCTCGATGCCTGTCTTGGCACAACCATATATCATGGAATTGCAGACGTTGTTGCCATCACCTATCCAGGCAAGCTTGAGGCCTGCAAGTTTTTTCTTCTTCTCCTTTATTGTCATGAGATCTGCAAGTATCTGGCAGGGGTGGAACGAGTCGGAAAGGCCGTTGATTACCGGGACATCGGAATTTTTTGCAAGAAGCTCAAGGTCCTCGTGCGAGTAGACCCTGGCCATTATCAGGTCTACGTACCTTGAAAGGGTCTTTGCCGTGTCCTCGATTGTCTCGCCCCTCTTTAGCTGCAGGTCGTTTGAGGAGAGGTTCAGGGCATGGCCGCCAAGCTGGAATACTCCCGTCTCAAAGCTCACCCTCGTCCTTGTCGAGGGCTTTTGGAATACCATGGCAAGCGTCTTGTTCTTGAGCAGGGGCTTTGAGATTCCCTTCTTTAGATCCTTTTTCATCTTGATTGCACTGTCAAGTATGCCGAGAAGCTCGGCCTTGTCAAGCTCGTTAAGTGTAAGAAGGTCCTTTGTCTTGAGTTTCATTTCTTCATCCATCCAAACATCGAGCGCTTTTTCTTTGGTTTTTCATCGTCCGACACCTTCTCCTCCCCTGGTTCCTCCTCAATAACCTCTTCCTTTTCCTCTGAAGGCTTGGGCCTGCCCTCTGAGATCCACTTCCTTAGCTTTGATGCAAGTTTCCTTGCCTCGTCGTCCGTCTCGGGCGGGGGCACGTCATAGAGGTCGGAATATTTTTCGATGTCCTTTGTCGCAATTCCCGCAAACGGGTCTTCAGAATCAGCCTCCTCTGGCCTTGGCTTTTGTTCGGGTTTGACCTCTGCCTTTGCAGCAGGTTTTGGTTCGGGCCTGGTTTCCACCTTTGGCTCGGGCCTTGGCTGGGGCTTGATCTCTGGTTTTGGTTCCGGTTTGGGTTCTGGTTCAACCTTTGGTTCTGGTTTTATCTCTACTTTCGGTTCCGGTTTAATCTCTGGTTTTGCCTCGACCTTTGGCTCTGGCCTCGGCTCTGCCTTTACCTCCAGCTTTAATTCAGGTCGTGGTTCGGCCTTTGGCTCCGGTTTTGCCGCGCTGGCTTCGACCTTTGCAGGCACCTCGCGTTGCTGTGGAGCTTCCCTTTGCTGAACACGAATCTCAGGCATTGGCTCCTGTGCACCAAACAGAGATTCAAGAAATGATTCCTTGTCAAACGGCTTGAGGTCCTTGTATTCCTGTCCCACCCCTAGGTAGAGTATGGGCGTTGACGTAATCTTCACGATTGAAATGGCAGCACCCCCGCGCGCATCCGCGTCACTCTTTGTGAGGATTGCGCCGTCAAACTTGGTATAATTGTGAAACTCGCGGGCCTGGCTTACAGTATCATTTCCTGCAAGCGAGTCTCCCACGAAAAGCTTCAGGTCAGGATTTACTACCTTGTTTATCTTCGATATCTGGTCCATCAGGTTCTTGCTGGTCTGCATCCTTCCGGCCGTATCAATGAGGACGCAGTCAACCTTGTGAGACTTGGCATACAATACCGCATCGCGCGAGACCGCAGCCGGGTCAGACCCATAGTTCTGTGCTATCACCTTGATGTTGAGCCTCTTTCCATGCTCGCTTATCTGCTCCACCGCTCCTGCCCTGTACGTGTCTGCAGCTGCGATAACCGATGTCAACTTGTTCTCCCGCAACAGGTTTGCAAACTTTGCAACAGTAGTGGTCTTGCCGGTCCCGTTTATACCCATGAACGATATGATGTATGGCTCGCCTTTTTCCTTCTTCTTCTGGATGCTGGAAATTATGTCGATTTTTGGCGTAGCGTCAAACATGGAGGAGATGCTTTTGCGCAGGCTCTGCTTGACAAAGTCGTCTATCTTGTCCTTTGGCACGGATGTTCCGACAAGCTGCTTCTTGAGGTCCTCCTTTATCATGTCTATGACCTCGGTTGCGACGTCGGACTCGAGCAGCGCAATCTCGAGCTCAAACAGTACCTCGTCGATGTCCTTTTCTTTTAGCTCCTTTTCCCCAAGGCTTTTGACTGCTGAAGAAAAGGCATTTCGTAGTTTATCAAACATGACGGATTTCCTTACTGCGTAGAACCGCGTGAAGATTGTATAAGTCTGTTCATTTCCTGCTGTCCCTGCTCAAGCCTGTGGGACACTTCCTGCCTCTGTGCTGCAAGCTGCTGCATCACTATCTCAAGCTCCTTCATCCTTGACTCGACGTAGTTGATTGCGGCGTCCTTTTCCTGCTCTATCGAGGTTCCCGCACCCACGTGTAAAATCACCTTCTGGTTTGGCTCTATCTTTGCCTTCACATAGGCCCCCATGCCGACTGGCACGAGTGTCTCGCTTTCCGAGCCAGGACCGATTGCCTTGATTGACTCGATGGCGCTTGCCGCCTCCTGCAAGAGCCTCATTACCGACTCTTCCCTCTGCAGCACGTCTGAAAGGTATCCTTCAAGGGCCTGCATCTGCTGCATCAAGGCCTGAGCCTGCTCTTCACTCATTTGCCAAAAACTCCCTTTTCCGCCTATAAATGCATTGGGAAAACGCAAGTTGTCAAATCCGCCGATGTGAATAGTTCTTATTCGGAATAGGCAAACAGGAAACATGTCATCGGACAGACAGATGTATCCTGCCACCTGCGCAGACTGCAAGAAGGAAACTCAGGTTCCCTTCCAGCCAAAAGAGGGAAGGCCGGTTTACTGCCGTGATTGCCTTCCAAAGCACCGCGGCGAGCGAAAATTTTAAACATTAAAGAAAAATACGAATCCATTTTTTTGTATTAGATAACCACCGGGAGGAATTTTTTTCATTTTAGACTGCAGCCGGCAGGCTGTGGCGCGACTTGAAATTTCAAATTCTTGAAACAAAAAGAAAAAGGGTTTAAGCCTTTACCTTCGAGAACCTTGAATCTACCTCGCTCCAGTTTATTACGTTCCACCAGGCTCCGACATAGTCTGCCCTGCGGTTCTGGTACTTGAGATAGTATGCATGTTCCCAGACATCAAGCCCTAGGATCGGGATCAAGCCCTTGGTCCTCGGACTGGTCTGATTCGGCATCGTGGTAAACTCGGCCTTCTTGCTCTGCGGATTGTACACTAGCCATCCCCAACCGCTTCCCTGAATTGCGATTGTGTCCTTTGTAAACTTCTCCTTGAAGCTGTCAAAGCTACCAAACGTCGCGTTTATTGCGTCGGCAACAGCACCGCCGGGAGTTCCCCCGCCGCCAGACTTCATGCTGGTCCAAAACAGAGAATGGTTCTCAAAACCTCCGCCGTGGAAGTTTACTGCACCCCTTGACGCTTCCGGCACCTTCTCAACGCTTGCGAGAAGTTTTGTCAATTCCATGTTCTGGAAATCTGAGCCTAGCGCCTCAAGCGCCTTGTTCAGGCCGTCGGTATACGCCTGGTGGTGCTTTGAGTGGTGAATCTCCATTGTTCTGGCATCGATGTGTGGCTCCAACGCGTCGTACGCGTATGGTAATTTTGGAAGTTCGTATTTTGCCATGTGGGTTTCACATGCTTCTTGCAATTTATGGCTTTTGAAAATTGTCATTTCCCTTTGCACGATGTGCTGCCCTGCCTTCAAAGCCCGGAGGGACCGTTGAAAACGCATTTTATCTAGTCAGACAGCACAGTAATTGTGGTAAGCCGGCTTCTTGTTTTTTCACTTGTCTGCGTCTTTTCGGTTGTTTTGTTTGTGTCAGGATCAAGCGAGCAGGAATTTTCAGGCAGCTTGCAGAAGAGCATAGCGCTTGTCGGTGCAAAGGCAGCAAGGCTTCAGGGTCTCGACGGGCAGGGGACCAAGGTGGCGGTAATCGACACCGGGGTAGACTATAACCACCCCAACCTCTCAGGATACGGCCCTGGCGGAAAGGTCGTGGGTGGCTACGACTATGTAAGCCCCGGGGGCTTGCCCCTTGACACCAACGGCCACGGCACGGAGGTTGCAGGCATAATCGCGGCTGAGGGAAACTTTAGCGGGGTTGCACCAAAGGCAAAGCTGCTTGCATACAAGGTTTCGTCCACCGGCGAGTCCGTCTCATCCGACCTGATAGTAAAGGCAATCGAACAGGCCGCGCAGGACGGTGCCAACGTCATAAACATCAGCCTCGGAATCAACAGGACCAACGACCAGATTGACAACGCGATAGACGAAGTTGTCCGGAAGGGAATTGTGGTTGTCGTGGCAGCAGGAAACAACGGTCCGCAGAACAATACTATTGGCAGCCCCGGCATGGATGCTGGCGCGATAACAGTTGGGGCAACATACAACAACCTCACCTCAAGCCTCACCTCCACATTTGAGGTAGGCAAGAGGCAGTACCAAGTGCTGCCACTTCTTGGCACAAGGGAGATGGCAGGCCCCGTTACTGGCAAGCTTGTCTACGGCGGATACGGAAGGGCGGAGGATCTGAAAAACCTCGACGTGAAGGGCTCCATCCTTTTGGAGGCGAGGGGCAGTGACGTCAAGGGCCAGAAGGTCTACTTTACGGAAAAGGAGGAGAACGCGGCAAGATTCGGCGCCCGCGCCCTTGTCATCTTTAACAACCAGAGCGGGATTTTTGTAGGCGAGCTTGTGAATCCCGAAAAGAACTCTACGTTTGTTCCAAAAATTCCAGTCATTTCGATATCAAGGGAGGACGGTCTTGCGCTCAAGTCCTCAATTGGACCGGACACGACCGCCTCGCTTGATGCGTTCTTCCATCCCGACTATGTTGCGCCCTTCAGCTCGGAGGGGCCCGTCTCTCCGTTTTACATCAAGCCGGACCTTGTTGCCCCCGGAGTCTTTGTCAACTCGACTACGCTTGGCGGAAAGTACAACGTTACAAGCGGCACAAGCTTTGCGGCACCTCATGTTGCAGGCGCTGCGGCATTGGTATTGCAGAAGCATCCCTTGCTTTCTCCTGATGATGTGGCCTCGCTTCTTGTGACGACGACAGATCCCGTCACGGACGCGTATGGAAAGTTGCTGCCCATCTCCGCGGTTGGAAGCGGGAGGCTTAACATCACAAGGGCCCTTGGCGCGGACATCATCCCAAGCCCGCACGAGCTTGTGTTCACCCTGTCCTATGGCGAGATGTCAGAGGAGCGGACCGTCCACCTCAAGCCCCTTGGCGGCTCGGCCGTTCCATCGGTCAGCGCCTCGTTTTTCTCAAGCGAGCCTGGCCTTGACTTTGCATACTCGCAGTCAGGCGACGCCCTGACGGTAAAGGTTTCCGCGGCCCAGAAAAAGCCGGGAGACTACGACGGGTTTATCGTCATACGCGACCCGGGCACGGCATACCGCATTCCCGTCTTGGTCCACGTTACTCCTGGCACCATCATTGCCGACCAAGTGAACGGTACAATCCACTTTTCCCTTTCCTATCCTGGCCCGTGGTCATATGCAAAAATTTCGCTTATCGACGCAGAAACTGGTGACAAGTCAAGCACTTCCATTACGCCGCAGGACGTTAGGGCGCTTCCGGCCTATTCAAGCGGGCAGTACTGGGTGCTTGCCCAGATCCAGAACTCGACCGGCACGGACGAGGCCTACACAACTCTGGTAATAGACCAGCCTGCCCAGAGAAGCATTCTTGACGTCTCAAGCATAGGAGTGCCTGCAAAGCAGATGGCAGTTGTTGCTGGAGTGATATCAGTAATTGCGGCAGTAGGGCTTGTGGCAAGAGCCCGGAAGAACTAGATCTGGGGCCCTGCGTCCGTTATTTCCCTTGAGACGCTTCCAAACTTTCTAAAGTTTTCAACAAACATCTGTGCGAGTTTCTTTGCAGAGTTGTCGTATGCGTCCTTCTCCGACCATGTGTTGCGCGGGTTGAGAACCTCGGACGGTACTCCACCGCACCCGGTTGGCACCTCAAGGTTGAAGATATCGTCATGCCTGTAATTTACCTTGGCAAGCTCGCCTGTAAGGGCTGCGGTAACCATTCTTCTCGTGTACCCTATGTTCATCCTCTTTCCAATCCCGTACGGTCCGCCGGACCAGCCGGTGTTGACCAGGTACACTGTGGTGTTGTGCTTTGTTATCTTCTCGCCGAGCAGCTTTGCATAGACTGATGCATGCCTTGACATGAAGGGCGCGCCAAAGCACTCTGAAAATGTTGCCTTGGGCTCTGTGATGCCCCTCTCGGTACCAGCAAGCTTGCTTGTGTAACCGGACATAAAGTGGTACATCGCACCTTCCTTTGAGAGCTTGGCAATGGGCGGCATTACGCCAAATGCGTCTGCCGTCAAAAATATTATCACGCTTGGATTTCCGCCAAGGCTAGGTATGACGGCCCCTGGAATGTAGTCGATTGGATATGCAGCCCTAGTGTTCTCAGTCAGGCTGCTGTCGTTGAAGTTTGGCAGCATTGTCTCCTTGTCGACCACCACGTTCTCAAGTACGGTTCCGGAACGAATCGCGTCCCAGATCTGCGGCTCGGCCTCCCTGTTGAGGTTTATGCACTTGGCATAGCATCCGCCCTCGAAGTTAAAGACGCCCCTGTCGGACCATCCGTGCTCGTCGTCGCCAATCAGCATCCTGTTCGAGTCTGCAGACAGCGTGGTCTTTCCGGTCCCTGAGAGTCCAAAGAAGAGCGCGGTGTCGCCTTCCCTGCCGATGTTGGCAGAGCAGTGCATGGGGAAGACTCCTTTTGACGGGAGGGTGTAATTCATAACCGAAAACATGGATTTCTTGATCTCGCCTGCATATGGCGTGCCGCCAATGAGGACGATTTTCTTTGTGTAGTTTAGCAGTATGAAGACGTCTGTCCTTGTGCCGTCAATTTCCGGTACGGCCTTAAAGTCGTTGATGGCAAGAACAGTGTACTCGGGATTGTGTGATTCCAGCTCCGCTGCGGTGGGCCTGATGAAGAGCTGCCTTACAAAGAGGCTCTGCCATGCGTGGTCGTTGATTATGCGAATAGGCAGCCTGTGCTCCTTGTCTGCCCCGACAAAGCCGTCGAAGGCAAAGACCTCCCTGTTCTCGATGTGCTTTTTCATCTTCTCGTAAAGCCTGTCGAACTTGTCTGAGGGGAACGGGTGGTTAATCTTTCCCCAGTCTACAGTGCTGTGGGTCTGGTCGTCGTCAACTATGAACCTGTCATCGGGGGACCTTCCGGTGTACTTGCCTGTCCTGACTGAGATTGCCTTGTTTGCGGTGAGGGTGCCCTCGTTTTTTTGGACTATGGTATCGACCAAGTCCTGTACCTGGAGGTTCCTGTGGATCTTCGATGGCTTGATTCCCATCTGGTCTAATTGCGATACTAGAAGACGAGTGCTGGCCTGCTCCAAATCCTCGATCATCGGATAAGCCATTTCCTCGCAATTTCCTTATTATCTCTTCGGATCATTCCTCAGTGCACAAGAAACGTATTTATTGTAAAATTCAGGCAAGAACGTCTACATGCCGATCAACAAGGAAGCTCTAGAACTCCGTAAAAAAGTACTAGAACACAAGCCGTCTTTTGTAAGACAGGAGAGCTGGAGGTATGCAAGGCTAGCCCCAAACTGGCGAAAGCCCAAGGGAATAGACAACCACCAGAGGAAGCAGAAGAAGGGCTGGCCGTCACTTGTCAAGATCGGATACGGCGGGCCAAAGGCAGCAAGGGGCCTGCACCCGTCAGGATATACCGATAATCTAGTTTACAACATCAAGGACTTGGCAAAGCTCGACCCGAAGACCGATGGCGTAAGGTTTGGCCACGGGGTCGGAAAGAAGAAGAGGCTTGAGATAATAGCCAAGGCAAAGGAGAAGAACTTCAAGGTTTTCAACGCGAGGGTGTCTACAAGTGGTAGTAAATCTTAAGACAAAGCGCAAGCTTGTGTCAAGGGTCCTCGGAGTAGGCATGGACAGGATAAAGTTTGATCCAAACTTCCTCGACGACGTTACCGACGCAATCACTAGGGCAAACATCAGGAGCCTTGTAACCGCAAACGTAATCGAGGTCAAGCCGATAAAGGGAACTTCCAAGGGAAGGGCCCACTTCAAGAAGGCCCAGCGCAAGAAGCGCAGCACCAAGCACGGATCAAAGAAGGGACGAAAGGGCGCAAGGACTGGAAAGAAGGAGGTTTACGTAATGAGGACCCGTGCGATGCGCCACCAGCTCAAGGTGTCCAAGTCCCGCAAGGAGATTTCAAATGAGTCCTACTGGAAGCTCTACAAGCAGGTAAGCGGAAACCAGGTAAGGAACCTTGCACACCTCAGGACTCTCATAGACGAAGTCCGCTCAAAGAAATAAACTCTAGAACCTGTGGATTAGGTTCGGGTCGGAAATTTTTCCTTTCGCAATCTTTACGCCCTCTTTCTCAAGCATTTTCGTCTTGACCTTCTCTCCCCACGCGTAGCCCCCGACCTTTCCTGTCGACATTATCACGCGGTGGCACGGTACGATGACAGGGAACGGGTTTTTGTTCATTATCCTGCCGATTGCCCTCTGCCCGTTTTTGAGTCCCACGGCTTTTGCAAGCTCGCCGTATGTCGTGACCTTGCCCCTTGGCACCTCGAGCAGTTTCCTGTACACTTGTTCTTCAAGCTTCAAAGCCTTACAACCTCAAGTGAAGTATTCTCAAGCATTGAAATTATCTTTTGCTTGTTCTTTCCAAGCCCCCTCCAGTCGACAAGCGCGACTGACGCCTCCCGGTTCCTCCCAAGTATGTGCTCAAAAAGTTCGCCGTCAAGTGCGTCAAGTGCGTGCCGCGGGATTACCGTCCCAAGGGCAAACTCGCCTTCGATTAGCTCCCTGTTGAACTTTTCTGGGTAGTGGGTTCCCCCAAAGCAGAGCGCCACCTTGCTCTTTTTGGGCTCGGACTCGAACTCCCTTGCCACGATCTCGGCAACGTCGTTGCAGAGAGACTTGTTGTTCCATTCCTTTTCAGTGGTCCCTATCTCGATGAAGAGGGCAGGCTTGGAAAGCCCCGTGGGGCCGTGGTGGGTCGCCTCTATTGTGATCTCAAACTTTGCAAAGTGCTCCCTCATCTCCCAGAGGTGTTTCATGTAGGACTTTTGCAGGTGCGGGTGGGGCACGGCGACCTGGCGGGCGGATCCTCCAAACTGCGCGTCCCCAAAGTTTCCGGTGCTGTGGCATGTAAGGGCAAGCGTCCCGCTCTCCGATGCGTGCTTTGAAAGGAAGACAAAACCGTCGTAGCTGTACTTTTCCTCAAGCCAGTCGGCCGAGATTGCCGGGGTTGGTATAATTGCAAGATCAAAATTTTTTCCCTTGTAGAACCCGTCCTGTTTCTCATCCATCCCTTCTGCAATGTGGGATGCCATGTTGTAGCCCGCAGGGTCTGACTTGAATGCCACGAGAAGCTGCATGAGAAAGTAACCGGAGGGGGCCTATTTTAAAATCAGCTGCACGGGAGCCGGATCACGCAAATGCGCCCAAAAGGGTCGGCCTTACCGCCCGTGAGGAGTCGCGAACGCCTAAGAATTATAAGTACATTGGCGTATCAATTTTTGATGATAAATCTCAGACTGATGCTAAAGGACATGGCTAACACTATCAAGCTTGCAAGAAAGTCCGACAAGGACGACTATATGCAGCACCTCAGACTTGTCGTACTCGGCATGGCGACTGTGGGCGGCATTGGCTTCATCATACAGTTTACATTTGCGGTAATCAATTTGGGACACAGATAAGCTTGACACAAGAAGTAAAGTCACACTTTTTTGCGGTAAGGACAACCGGCGGCCAGGAGAAGGTCGTCCTTGGACTCTTGGAGAACAGGATAAAGCTGAAGAAGCTTAACCTCCAGTCAGTGCTGCTCCTTGAGAACCTCAAGGGATACGTTGTCATCGAGGCAATCGATGCAAACGCTGCCTTTGACGCGCTTCAGGGGATGAGGCACATACGCGGCCAGCTCAGGGGCGAGCTCCAGTTCAAGGACATCGAGGGATACCTTGTAAAGAAGTCCACAGTGTCCGAGCTCAACGTGGACCAAGTTGTCGAGATCATCGGAGGCCCGTTCAAGGGAATGAAGGCGACAATCACCAGGATTGACAAGGACAAGGAAGAGGCTACCGTAATCCTTCTTGACGCGCCATACCAGCTGCCCGTAACAGTCGACGCAAACTACCTCAAGCCCTCGACGGCGTAGCAAGGATTAAATTTACAGAAAAGAGGCTAATGAAATCATGGCAGATGTTCAGACCGTTTCAGCACTTGTAACCGGCGGACAGGCAAGCGCAGGCCCGCCTCTTGGCCCGACACTTGGGCCGCTTGGTGTGAACATCCTGCAGATAGTCAATGCCATAAACGACAAGACGAAGGATTTTGAGGGAATGAAGGTCCCAGTCACGGTCACGGTCGACAAGAAGACCAAGCAGTGGTCTGTCGACGTAGGAATCCCGTCTGCCGCAGCGCTAATCCTAAAGGAGGCCGGCATCCAGAAGGGTTCTGGCACATCCGGCGCGACATGGGTAGGCGAAATTACGCTTGACTCTGCGGTAAAGGTGGCAAAGATTAAGATCGACTCGTCCTATGCGACCGATTTCAAGGCCGCAGCAAAGGAGGTCATCGGCACCTGCCTCTGCCTTGGCATCAAGGTGGACGGAAAGAACCCCAAGGAAGTAACGGCCGAGATAAACTCAGGCAAGTGGGACGACAAATTCAAGTAAGGAAATCCCGAAACTAGTCTGCTACGCTGTAGACAGGATCCTTGTCCGTTCTCTGAAGCTCTACAAACGTCTCGGTGTTCTGTATGCCTTCTATCTTCCCTATCTTCTCGATTGCCACAGTGTGGAGCTCCTCGAGGTTCTTTGAGCGGAGGGTAATCAGTATGTCAAACCTTCCCGTGACCTCCGAGATCTCGACCACCTCTGGCGTCTTCATGAGCGCCTTGTGAATCTGGTCCTTGAGCTTGGGGTCCCTGTTTATTCCCATCGTGGCCCTCACGCCTATTCCTATGAGGGACTCGTCTACTAGGATGGTGAACTTTTTGATGAGCTTCTTCTTGACGAGCCTCTTTATCCTGCTGTACAGGACAGATGTGTTTATACCCAGCTTCTTTGATAGGCTGGGTACTGAAATATTGCCGTCGCGTGTAAGCTCGGTGATTATTTTCATGTCAAGCTCGTCAAATTTGTGCAAGATTGCGACAACTCTTCTTTCCTATTTAATAAATGTAAGTTCTACCGCCCAAACCTGATGTTATTACAATTTAAACTGGATAAGATGAAATTTTTAGATCCCGGCTGTTTCCGAACAATTTCTGCTCTAAAGGATTTTAAATAGGCTCCCAGCAAGCAGTTTCGTAATGATCAACGAGTCACAAATAGCTCAGATGGTAACGGAGGCCAAGAAGGGCCAGAAGGAGAGGAAATTCAAGCAGTCACTTGAGCTAATCATGGTTTTCAAGGATATAGACGTCAAGAAGGGATTTGCGATAAACGAGACCGTCCAGCTTCCAAAGAAGATGAACCAGCCAGCCTCGGTCTGCGTGATAGCCTCAGGAGACCTAGGCCTCAAGGCAAAGGGCGCAAACGCCGACATGGTGGTGGACGGAACCCAGCTTGCGCAGATAGGGACAAACAAGAGGGAGTCCCGCAAGCTAATCAACGGCTATGACTTTTTCCTGGCAGACACCACGCTTATGGCAAACGTAGGTAAGACCCTTGGCCAGTTCATGGGCCCAAGGGGCAAGATGCCGACACCAGTACCGTTCAACGCTCCCATTGATTCCATACTTGAGAGGTTCAGATCATCCATCAGGGTGAGGCTGAGAAACTCCCTTTCCCTTGCATGCAAGATTGGGGACGAGACCATGTCCGACCAGGACCTGGCTGCCAATGCAAACGCGGTAATCAGCACCGTCGAGAAGAAGCTTCCAAGCGGTGACAAGAACATCAAGAAGATAATGGTAAAGACTACGATGGGCAAGATAATCAAGCCAACTGCAGAGGCGCAGAAGTAGCATGCACCAGAACAGGACAACCTATCCGGCAAAGAAGGCACAGATGTACCAGCAGGTCCAGGAACTTCCAAAGAAGTACAAGGTTATCGCGCTAGTAAGGATGGAGAAGGTCAGGTCTTCACAGCTGCTTCCGCTGCGAAAGAAGTTCAAGGGCGAGGTCGAGATAATCAGCATAAAGGACCAGGTTGCCCAGAAGGCGCTTTCAACCCTCAAGATTCCCGCAATCGACAAGCTTGCGGAGAAGCTCGTGGGCCAGTGTGTCCTCATGTTCACAAACCTCAGCCCACACAAGCTCAACATACTTCTTGGCAAGAACAAGATAATGCTTGCAGCAAGGGGCGGGGACAAGGCAAGCATTGATGTCGTAATCAAGGCTGCAAACACAGGAATTACGCCTGGACCAATCCTGACTGACTTTAAGGAGGCAGGCATCGCCACAAAGATTGACCAAGGCACGGTTTGGATTACAAAGGATTCTACAGTTGCAAAGAAGGGCGATGTCATATCGACCAAGCTTGCGACGCTTCTCTCAAAACTTGACGTCAAGCCGGTAGAGGCAGGAATCGTCCTCAACTCTGCACTTGAGGAGCAGACAGTCTACAGCCAAGAAGAACTGGTAATCGATGTGGAAAAGTACCGCCAGGCGTTTGCACAGGCCCACCAGGAGGCATTGGCGCTCTCAATAGAGATAGGCTACGTCACAAAGGACAACGTCAACCTGATCCTCGCAAGGGCAGCCCAGCAAGCACGCGCACTTGCAGTCGAGGCAGGATTCCTCACCGAGGAGACAAGGGACCAGACACTTGCAAAGGCAAACGCCCAGGCATCTGCGCTTGCAGGCAAGATGAAGAACTACACGCCGCAGTAGGCCCAGGCCGTAAACGACTACCTTTCCCGGGCCCTTGGCAGGTTCCAGTTGTATTTCATCGCAACAAGCCTTAGCACCGTAACCAGTATTATTGACGAGAAGGTGGCAGCCTCCAGGTTGGAGCCCGCGTAAAGCACGACATAGAACAGCACGACCCCAAGGAAGCTTGCAGAAGCATACAGCTCCTTTACAAACACTATCGGTATCTCGTTTACGAACATGTCCCGCAGGATGCCCCCTCCTATGGCAGTCAGCATCCCTGCAAGGGCTATCGCAAGGAAGTTCATCCCGTAAATCTCGTATGCAAACGTCGCGCCAATCGCGGTAAAGACCCCGAGGCCTATCGCGTCAAACTTTAGGAACAGGTTCCAGTGCCTCTGCAACTTTGGATGGAGGAAGAAGATTACGGCGCCGGTTGCAACCGTTATGCCAACATAGTACGGGTCCGATATGGAGTTGGGCGGAAAGTGGCCCATCACCACGTCCCTTATGGTACCCCCCGCAACACCGGTTATCGTGGCAAGTATGATAATCCCTACAACGTCTGCCTTGTGCTCGATTGCCTTGAAGGCACCCGTCACCGCAAACGCCATGGTACCAAAAAGGTCAAGGACAAGGATGGTATCTTGGACGGGCAGCGAGAAGGCCAAACTACGAGGTATTGGAACCCAGAGTAAATAAGATGAGTGAGTCACAAAAAAGTGTAGAGGTAAAAACCCGTTTTTAACCGAACAGTGCTGAAAGGCCTTCCATTGCCTGCTCTTCAGTCTTGCCTGGTGCCTCTTCCTTCTTCTCTTCCTTGGCACCGCCTGCGGCTGGCGCTGCTGCTGCTGGAGCTGCTGCGACGGCGACTGGTGCTGCTTTGATTGCCTCTTCAATGTTCACGTCAGCAAGTGCTGCAACAAGTGCCTTTACTTGGGCCTCGTTTACTGCGGCTCCGGAGGCCTTGATTACGTTGGTAATGTTTGCCTCGTTGATCTCCTTCTTTTGCTTGTGCAAAAGCAGTGCAGCGTATACGTATTCCATTGTAAACGGAATTTCCAACAGCCATAATATAAAACTACTGTGAGAGAGCTGGAAATTTTTCAGATCTGTTTTAGTTGAGTATCTTCAGACTTCGGCACACCGAATACATGTACCTCTTGAGGTCCTTGTCGTACAAGGTGTCCATCCTCTGCTTGACTAGGCGCTTTGCCTGGTCCCTTTCAGGGCCATCAGGAAGCGAAAGGACGTTGTTGATAAGTTCTGGAATTGACTCGCGTATCCATCCTGTAAGGATGTTGTAGGTGTTCTTCTGCAGCTTGATGAGGCGGTCTGTCTTTTCGTCGAAAATTCCTGTAAAGTTGTCGTGCTCTACACGGTAGATTAGCGCGTAGACGGCGTCCTTTGGGTCTGGATTTTTTATGGCATCGACTGACATGGGGCCTGCCTTGCCCTGCGCAATCTTGTTCTTGAGTCCTACTGGGTTTACAATGATTCCGTTTACACCGACCTTGGAGTTTTCAACGCCGGCAACCATTCCAATGATAATGTCCTTGTATTCTCCGTTTTGCTGCGAAGCGAAGATATAGTCGCCCTCCTTCCAACCCTTTTTCTCAAACAGGAACATGACAAGACCTCGCGAAAGATCCTATTTAATGGCTCCGTTGGAATCCTTAATATGCATCGGGACAAAAACTTGTGAAATGGACAAGGATCAGATTCTTGCCAAGTTTTCATCCGAGCCCGACAGGTATTACAGGGTCGCGCTTTTTGAAAGCGAGGGTTTCAAGAGAAAGTCCTGCGCCAAGTGCGGCAGATTCTTCTGGGTCCTCGACGAGAAAAAGAACGTCTGCCCCGACCACATCGATAACAGTTATTCTTTCATCGGAGATCCGCCCACCAAGAAGAGGTTTGACTACACCCAGTCCTGGAAGGAGGTCGAGTCGTTTTTTACAAGCAACGGACACAAGTCCGTAAGCAGGTACCCGGTAGTCTGCAGATGGAGGGACGACTTGTATTTTACCATCGCGTCAATTGTAGATTTCCAGAGGGTCATGGGCTCAAAGGTCGTCTTTGAGTTTCCCGCAAACCCCCTCGTCGTGCCGCAGACCTGCCTGAGGTTCAAGGACATCGAAAACGTCGGGGTCACGGGCAGGCACTTTTCAAGCTTCTGCATGATTGGCCAGCACAGCATCCCAAACTCGCATGGGTACTGGAAGGACAGGTGCGTCGAGCTTGACTTTAAGCTCCTCACCGAAAGATTCGGGATTGCAAAGGAGGAGGTCGTGTTTGTCGAGGACGTGTGGGCCGGCGGCGGCTCGTTTGGCTCGTCGCTTGAGTATTTCGTGCGGGGCCTTGAGCTTGGCAACGCAGTATTTACCGAATTCCAGGGGGAGCTTGAGAACTATACCGTACTTGACCAGAAGATAATCGACATGGGCGCGGGGCTTGAGAGGTTTGCATGGATTACGATGGGCACCCCTACCGCGTACGACTGCTGCTTTGGACCCATTACCAAGTACCTGACCGACAAGGTCGGAATCGACATGGGCTCGGATGCCATCTCAAAGTATTTCAGGGCAATAGCGAAAACACTTGCGGATTCTGAGGACCTTGCGGTTGCAAGGAAGCGGGCAGCCTCGCTTGCAGGCATAGACGATTCTGGGATGGAAAGGACAATCTCGCCCCTTGAGGGCATTTACCTGATATCTGACCACCTAAGGACGCTTGTCTTTGCCATATCCGACGGCGCCCTCCCGTCTAACGTCGGCGGCGGCTACAACCTCAGGATGATACTGCGTAGGACGCTTGCCACAATAGACAGGTTCGGGTGGAACCTGGACCTTGACCACTTGGTCGACCTCCATGTGGACTATCTCAGGTCGACATATCCTGAACTTGAGCAAACCCGCAACGACGTCAAGAAGATCCTCGGCATAGAAAAGGAGCGGTACAAAGAGTCGAGGGTCAGGATGGCAAACATTGCAAGTACCATCAAGAGCCAGAACAAGAAGCTTACAGTTGACGATTTAATCCGGCTGTACGAGTCGGACGGCATCACCCCCGACTTTCTCAAGGAGACCCAGATAATCTCAGAGATCCCTCCCACGTTTTACGAGAAGCTGTCGGACCTCCACCAGTCCGAAAAAACCGAGAAGGTGGTCCAGCTCGACCTTGGGAACACGCCCGACACTGGACTCATGTACTACTCAGATGACCCGCACGAGTTTGAAGCCAAGGTCCTCAAGGTGATGGACGGAAAGTATGTGGTGCTTGACAGGACCTCGTTCTACCCCAGGGGAGGAGGGCAGGAGCCCGACCATGGCAGGATTGCAGGTTTTGAAGTAATCGACGTTACAAAGCACGGCAACGTCGTGGTGCACGAGACTATGGGCGGCGCGCCAAGGGAGGGGGCGACCGTCAAGTGCGGAATAGATGTCGCGCGCAGGTACGGCATCACGCGCCACCACACAAGCACGCACGTCATCAACGCCTCTGCAAGGAACACCCTTGGGTCCTGGATTTGGCAGCACTCGGCATTCAAGGAGAAAGACTATGCACGGCTTGACATCACGCACCACTCCAACCTCACGGAAGATGAGATTACAAGGATAGAGGATTTTGCAAACAATGCAATACGCAAGGACATTCCAATTTTGATTAACGAGTTTGAGCGCGGCGACGCGGAACAAAAGTACGGTTTTAGGATTTACCAGGGAGGAGTTGTCCCGGTAAAGCTTGTGAGGATAGTGAACATAGACGGCCTCGATGTAGAGGCATGCGGCGGCACGCACGTACGCAAGACTGGGGAGCTTGGCCTCATCAAGATTACAAAGTCGGAGAGGATCCAGGACGGGGTCGTGAGGCTCGAGTTCGTCTCAGGCGAGGCTGCCCTCAAGTACACACAGGACCAGGACAGGAAGATATCGCAGATTGTAAAATCGCTTGGCTCAAGCAAGGAAAAAATCCTCGAGTCGTTTGACCACGTGGTGCGCGACGGCGAGGACGCAAAGAAGAAGCTCAAGCAGGTGATAAAGCGCACCGCCGAGTCGTCTGCAAGCGCCGCAATCGCAAACGCAAAGCAGCTCGGGCAGGTAAGGCTGTTTGCAACCGTGGAAGAAGAGCTTGATGACGAGTACCACATCGCAGTAGGCGAGCAGGCAGTCAAGATGGACAAGTCACTGATTTACTGCGCCCTCGTGGTCAAGAACGGCTCTATCAAGATAATCGCGTTTTCAGGACCCGATGCCGTCAAGACCAAAAAGGCTGGAGACCTTGTACGGGATGTGGCAAAGGTGCTCGGAGGCTCGGGCGGAGGCAGGGACTCGTTTGGCCAGGGCGGCGGAAAGGACATGACGAAGATCAAGGACGCGCTGCTTGCCGCAGAACAGTCGGTACTTGGAAAGTGATGCCGGTGGACTGGACAGCCCTTGAGGAAAAGTGGAGGAAAAGGTGGGCCGAGGAGAACCAGTTCGAGTCGAACCCAGACGGAAGGAAAAAGTTCTTTGTGACCGTGGCGTACCCGTACCCCAACTCGCCCCAGCACATCGGCCACGGCAGGACCTATACGCTTGCCGACGTCCATGCAAGGTTCATGAGGATGCAGGGATACAACGTGCTCTTTCCGATGGGGTTCCACTATACCGGCACTCCCATACTTGGGATGGCCCGCAGGGTTCAGGAAAAGGACAAGGAGCTTCTTGAGAATTTTCGAACGCTCTACAAGGTCCCGGAGGAAAAGATAGCCGAGTTTTCAGAGCCAGTCAAGATTGCAGACTATTTCCACGAGGAGATAAAGGCAGGCATGATAGAGATGGGGTACTCGATTGACTGGAGGCGCGAGTTTACCACAATCGACCCTTTTTACAACAAGTTCATCGAGTGGCAGTTCCGCAAGCTAAAGGAGCACGGCCTTGTTGTGCAGGGAACCCACCCCGTGGGCTGGTGCCCGCGCGACCAGAACCCGGTCTCGCAGCACGACACGCTTGGCGACGTCGAGCCGAGCTTTACAGAGTATACCGTCATCAAGTTCAAGCATGACAGGTTCGTCCTCCCAACTGCGACGCTGCGGCCCGAGACCATCTTTGGAGTCACAAACATCTGGATAAACCCCGATGTCACGTACGAGACATGCAGGGTGGACGGCGAGGAGTGGATAGTCAGTTCCGAGTGCGCACAGAAGCTGGGCTTTCTGAACAAGAAGGTCGAAAAGACCGGGACCATCAGGGGCTCGGACCTTGTTGGAAAGAAGGCCGCAGTGCCCGAGAGAAACGTCGAGGTCCCAATCCTGCCCGCGTCGTTTGTCAAAAGCGACAACGGAACGGGGGTTGTCATGTCGGTTCCGGCACATGCGCCGTTTGACTATCAGGCACTTGAGGATTTGAAAAAGAACGGATACCCCGGGCTTGACATGATGGAGATCAAGCCCATATCGATGATCGAGACGGAGGGATACGGCGAGGTTCCCGCAAGGGACGTGATTGAGAAGCTCGGAATCAAGAGCCAGGACGACCCGAAGCTTGAGGAGGCCACAAAGGAGATCTATTCCAAGGAGTTCTACGGCGGCAAGCTAAAGCAGAACACCGGCAAGTTCTACCAAAAGACCGTCGCGGTTGCAAAGGAGGAGGTCAAAAAGTGGGTAATCGACAGCAAGAACGCCGACGTGGTTTACGAGCTCAACGAGCACCCCGTGAGGTGCAGGTGCGGTGCCGAGTGCGTAGTCAAGCTGCTTGACAACCAGTGGTTCCTCAACTATTCCAACCCCGAGTGGAAGGAGAAGGTACATTCTTGGATAAGGGAGATGAAGATTTTGCCAGAGGAGATCCGAAACGAGTTTGACAACGTGGTTGACTGGCTAAAGGAGAGGGCGTGCGCAAGGCAGCACGGGCTTGGGACCAAGCTTCCCTGGGACAAGAACTGGATAATCGAGAGCCTCTCAGACTCGGTCATCTACATGGCATACTATACGATTTCAAAATTTGTAAATGCAGGACAGATCTCCCCCGACAATATCACGGACTCGTTCTTTGATTTTGTATTCCTTGACAGCGGGGACCTGCAAAAGGCATCATCTGACTCGAAGGTCCCACCACAGGCAGTCGAGTCCGTAAAGAAGGAATTCCAGTACTGGTATCCGGTCAACGCAAGGCACTCTGGCCGCGACCTTGTGCCAAACCACCTTACGTTTTTCATATTCAACCACCTTGCGATTTTCCCGAAAAAATACTGGCCGGAGGAAATAGTGGTAAACGGCTCGGTGCTCATGGACGGAAAGAAGATGTCCAAGTCCATGGGAAACATCATCCCCCTCAGGTCCGCAATCAGGCACCACGGGGCCGACTCGATTCGCCTTGCGATACTGATATCGGCAGAACTATTGCAGGATGCCGATTTCAACCAGGAGGCGGTGCGCGGAATCAAGAACAAGCTCGAATCCCTCCTTGACGAATCCTCAAAGTACAGGGCGTCTGGAAGCCCTGCCCTGGAGCAGGAGGACAGGTGGCTGTACTCTCGGCTCCAGCAGATAATAGCGGAGACCACTGCTGCCGTGCAGAAGATGAGGCTGAGGGAGGCGCTGCACCACATACTGTACGAGTTTGAGGCCGACCTTGAGTGGCACGCAAAGAGGGCTGCCGCAAAGAAGAGGCAGGACCACATCAGTATAATGCACGACATATTTACGGCCCGCACCGCCATGATGTCCCCCTTTGCGCCGTACACTGCAGAGGAGATGTGGCACAACATGGGCAACCCCGGCCTTGCCTCAAAATCTCCATGGCCCACCCCTGACGAGTCCAAGATAGACCTGCTCGCGGTCCAGTCCGAGTCACTCTTGAGGAAGACGCTTGACGACATTAGAAATATCGTCAAGGTCACAAAGATTACCCCAAAGAAGATCACGATTTACACTGCGGCCCCGTGGAAGGCCTCTGCATACCAGAAGATTCTGTCCAAGGTAACCGCAGGCGAGATGAACATAGGGAACATCATCAAGTCGCTGATAGCCGACCCCGAGACTGCGGACGTAAAGAAGGATCCCGATTTTGTAAAAAAGACCGTCAACGACATCCTTTCCGAGCCCCAGGGGGAAAGGGACTCGAAGAACAAGGCGGGCCTTGTTGACGAGGCCGGGGTGTTCTCCGAGCTGTCGTCGCTTGCGACTGCCGAGTACGGAATAGGGGTGCAGGTATTCTCCGAGTCCGACCAAGAAAAGTACGACCCAAAGAACAAGGCAAGGACAGCACGGCCATACAAACCAGCTATACTTATCGAGTAGCCGGGCGCATGTGTTTTTATTAGGTCGGTCTGGGAATAAGCTCGTTTGAAAATAGCTGTATGTGGAATCGGGGTCGCAGGGGCGTACCTTCTTGCGCGGCTGAAAAAAGAGCACGAGGTCGTAGGTTTTGAGAGGAGCACGGTGGAAAACCACGACTCGATATGCGCATGGGGCACTACAAAGGGCCCGATGGAGCAGTTTGCACAAAAGTGCGACCTTGACTTTAAGGATTATTTGATTCACGACGGAAAGAAGATGTACATTTCCATGGGTTCGCAACAGTTTACGATAAAGCTGATGGGCCTCTGCACCTACAACAAGATAGGCCTCATCAAGGACATGGCAAAGGGCTGCAAGATAAACTACGGCCAGGCGCCAAAAATCGAGGACCTCGAGTCGGAATTTGACATCATAGTGGACTCGACGGGATTCCACAGGTCATACCTACCAAGGCTGCAGCAGGACTTTCACCTCCCGACGTTCCAGTACAAGGTCGAGTATGAGAACGGCGTCCCGTTTGACGACTTTTACCTCAAGCCCTTCCACGCAATGACTGGCTATTTCTGGTACTTCCCCCTTGGCAAGAACATTGCCCACATTGGTGCAGGGGACAAGAACAGGAACCACATCGAGGAGACAAACGCCTTCCTCAAAAAGTACGGCGGCAAGGTCCTCAAGACCGTCGGAAGGCCAATCAGGCTTGCGACGCCTGACATGTGCGAGCCCTTCTATTCAGGCAAGGTCGTAGGAGTAGGAGAATCCATAGGGACAGTATATCCTCTGCTTGGCGAGGGAATCATACCTTCCATGACCTGCGCCGACATCTTCGTCGAGAACCTCGGAAACAACGAGAGGTACCGACAAAAGGTGCTGGAAAAATTTGCAATTTACCCAAAGGTGTTGTCGTTTGTCAGGAGCAAGATGGACCACAGGTTTGGCATGCTAAAAAACATGGCAGACCTGATTTCCATCTACAGGTACATGAAGAAGAACGAGTGGCGCTTTGGCATGGAGATCAGGATGGGCGACATGATGAAGGTCGCAAAGGCCTAGACAAAATTCACGGAACCAAGACCCTCCCTTGTTGTCCTGCTTGAGCTCATCGTATAGTCATAGATAATCTTGGAATAGTCCTCAAGTGTTGGTTTCATCTCGTCTATTGATTTTGCGAAATAGAATCCCGGACAGTCTCCCGTGAACTGGAACGTTGCGTGCACCCTCGGCCTGCCCCTTTCGTTTTCAAGCCATGACGAGAACGGGTACAGGTAGCAGACCCCCGGCCTTGACGGGTGCATACCGCAGTATCCCTTGTCGTCAAGGAACCTGCACCGTATGTGCGTCCCGTCCTCGGACTCTTTCTCGTCGGATTTTCTCTTGAGGTTTATCATTGTCATCAGGACGGAATTTCCGGAAGGTCCCTTCTCCTCCCAGGTGTTAATGTTGGTCTCCTTTTTTACAAAATCGGAGACCCTTTCATACTTGAGGTTCCTTGAAATCTTGATGAGGTCGTCCGAGGTTAGAGGCAGCCTTCCCTGCCTGTTGCAGCAGTTGTGGCAGTCCGGCCAGTAGCACTTCCAAAGGACAAACCCGCCGTCGCCCTCAAGGCGCGGAATGTGGAACACGACCCCGTTTACGTTTACCTGAAAGTCCGACACATCTGTCTTTTTTCCGAGAATAAAGTCCATGATGACAGGCTCTATCTTCCAGTCCTTTGAGAGAGACTCGAGTGCCTCTTCGATTTTGCTCATCAACCCATAAATTGAGACAAGACTTTTTCAACGTTGTCAATGCTCAAAGAGAAGGGCAAGTATGCCTCCGCGACCCAGAACAGGCGGCTTGTCTGGGAGAAGGTCATGTGGCCATTAATTCTTGAGATAAATTCCGTCAGCTTTACCCTTGAGCAGTACAAGAAAAAGCGCGACGAGGTCTGCCGTGAGCTTGGCATCCCCTCGTCCCGGGTAGCAGGCGGGTTTGTATCGCTGCTCCTCAAGGGCATACTGTACAAGGAGAAGAAGATCTACTCCATTCACTATAGGCTCATTCCGTACATGAGGCTCAGGGCGCCGTGCGACTATGCGACGGCCGTCCGCGAGGCAAGCACAAAGTAGGTATGGAAATTACCGAAAACGTTCAAGGAATGTTTTATTGGGTTTTATATTACCAGCCATGGACTGGAACTAGATGAAATACTATTTTGCTGGAATAGTGCTGCTTGCCCTCTTTGCGGTCCTGGCATTCGTTGTCACACATGACAGGGACCAGGTAACAAGCTGGGACTATTCCGTGTTTTCCAAGATCAACACCCCGCAGCACAATGCACTTGACAAGATAATGGTTGGGCTGACAAAGTACGGCAGGGAAGCCATCTGGATTGCAACTACGGCCCTTGTGTTTATCTTCGGCAAGGCATCCGGCAGGAGGACTGCTGTGCTCCTTGTGATATCATTTATCATACTGATTCCGCTTGGCTCTGTGCTCAAGGACGAGATAGACAGGCCACGGCCCGTCCCAGCAGACCCGGGGAACGTCCTTGTCAACGCTGACAGCGACCCTTCCTTCCCGTCTGGCCACGCAGTCATCGTTTCCGCAGGGGCGTTTGTAATGCTCGCGCGGTTCAACCAAAAAAAGCAGGCAATTGCGTCCATAATACTTGCAGCTGAAGCCGCGCTTGTCATTTATTCCAGGATATACGTTGGAAACCACTATCCGCTTGACGTGCTTGGCGGAACGCTTCTTGGCACCGGGATTGCATCGCTTGTGGTTGGGGCATCAGGCAGGCTCAACCCCCTGTTCCAAAAGCTCGACTCGATTCGAAAGTAGCTTCCTTTGGAAAAAGAGTGGGTTGCGGTTAGCTTAGATCAACACCAAGTCCGGTCCCAGCACAGCCGGGATCTGCAACAATGGTGAATGCAACCGCGGAGTTTGTCAGTGATCCTGTCAGTTCAGAATTTCTCACGTTCACAGAGAGCGTATTTCCTTGGATGGAAAGCCCGGCGTTTGTGTCAGCAAGGCCCGTAATGCAGGCGTTAGACCCAGGCGACGCACCAAATGCGAGGTTTACGTTGTGGGTATGCCATCCGTCCGGGTTTTGTGTAGAGTCTCTCACTCCGTTATGTGTGACTGCCACAAAGACAGTGTTTGGACTGCCACTTGCATAGACCCACGCAAACCCACCTAGCACGTCAGTATGGCGCGGAATGTTGTCCGCTGCTACAACGCCCAAGGTTGAGGTCTGGCCGTTCTTTGCGGTGACAGAACTTGACACAACATGTTGCCAGCTTGCAGGCCCCGTTGCCATTGCAGGCGATATGACAAGTGCAGCAAGTACTGCTGCCGTTATTGCTCCTAGAACTAGCTTTGAAATCATTGTTACATAAGGATCTTCTAGAATTATTTTAAGATGATCAACATGGTTGCCATAGGCGATGGATATTTACTGGCGGGATGCCAGACACCCGTAAAATTTTTCATTTTATTTCATGGAACATGAAAAAAATAAAAAGCATATTTTTCAGCCCTGCACGACTACCTGTACTCGCTTCCGCAGTCGCCTATTGATTCATAGAGGTCGTTTGAGCGCGACGTCACTTGCCTTATCTCGGCCAGGTCCTTGGTGTCAAGTCTGAGGCCAAATGTCTTGAGGTTGTCCGAGATGTGCTCTGAGATGCCAAGCCTTGTGCCAATTATAACTCCGGCAACTGCCGGCCTGTCAAGTATGTACCTTGTGGCAACGTTTGCAATCAATACGCCGTGCCTCTTTGCAACAGCGTCAAGAACGCCGAGGAGTTCCTGGAAAAGACCCCACCCTCCCCACGCGTCAATCATGTTCTTGTACTTTTGGAGCGACAGCGTGTAAAGGTCGCCACGCGCAGGCTCGCCCCTTCCCAGATATTTTTCTGATAGAAAGCCCCCAAGGAGAGTCCCGTACGAGAGTATCTTCATGTTGTTCTTCTGGCAGTACGGCGCCAT
>DATFCV010000040.1:0-73162 GCA_035252645.1 Nitrosotalea sp.
CCAAGTATGACAATGACACTTGGGTCTATTGCAGGAATTGGTTCTTTTTTGGCAAGAATTGTTGTAATGTCAAAACCATCCTGCTCAAACAACTTGCCTAGCGTGCCAATTCCCTCGTTCTTTGTATTCTGTATCACTAGTACATCTGACACGAGTAAATTTTTGAAAATCGCTTAATATGTTTAATTCTAAATAAAACAGTGGAATTTGACGAGTCAGAGATATCTGAAATTTGCGACTTTATCAAATCTCTAAACTCAAAAAAAGACAGCATTGTAGCTGTGGAAGGACGAAAAGACGAAGAAGCACTCAAACGCCTGGGATTTTCTGGTACTGTTTGCCAGTTTCATGCTTTCAAGGGTTTGGCAAAATTTGCAGATTTTGTATCTGGGTACAGACATCTCATATTGCTTCTTGATTCGGACAGAAAGGGTGCGTATCTTACCAAAAGGATCCTCTCACAGCTGGAGCACCGCATGACCGTTGATCTCTCATTTAGACGAAAACTAACTGCCATAACAAAGGGCAAGATACGTCACATCGAGGATCTCTCATTGTACAAGCTCAGCTAGGGACCTGGCAATAAGCACTTATATCTGCCCCCTTTGAACGTAGATTGATCAAAAATTAAGAGGTTAATGATTTGCCATATACAGGAATTGTCAAGTATCACGTTAAGCTCAGCTTTGACGTCGATGGACTCGTTGAAAAAGCCGATATCATAGGCGCAATTTTTGGCCAGACAGAAGGACTGCTTGGGCCAGAGATGAACCTAAACGAACTTCAGAAGGTATCGAAGGTGGGGAGAATCGAGGTCAACGCTACGACCACGACTAACCAAACAAAGGGTGACGCCCTCATACCTATGAGTACTGATATCAACACGGCAGCTTTGATTGCCGCAGCGATAGAGAGCATCGACAAGGTAGGGCCATTCCAAGCTCACTTCAAACTGGAGGCAATTGAAGATGTCCGATCTGCAAAGAAAAAGGAGATCGTAGACAGAGCTAAACAGATTGTCCAGAAATGGTCCACAAAGACAATCAGCGAGGGCGAAGAGATGCTCAAGGACGTCCAAGAGGTTACATCGTCTGGAAAGCTTACCACGTTTGGAAGGGAAAAACTTGCATGCGGTTCGGGAATTTTCGAGTCGCCGTGGGTGATTCTTGTGGAGGGAAGGGCTGACGTGATAAATCTGCTCAGGGCAGGTTTTGACAATGCGCTTGCAATAGAAGGCGCAAGAATTGACGAGTCAATCAAGTCTCTCTGCGAGTCCAAACAAAAGGTGGTTGCGTTCCTCGACGGTGACAGGGCTGGTGGGTTTATACTCAAAGAATTAAAGTCGCTTGTAAACATAGACGTAGTTCACCGCGCACCTGAGGGAGTGGAGGTAGAAGAGCTCACACCGCAACAGATTGCAGATATTCTAAAGGAGACGGCCGAAGAAATGAAAAAGGCTACGTCCAAACCCAAGCTGCAGAATCCAAAAGATGAGCCAATCGCAAATGTCGCAAGGAAGGTTTTTCCGGATCTCAACGAGTCACTCGAGGCAATAGCCTTAGACGAAGGACTAAACAGCGTCTTCAAAGTCCCCGTAAGTGAGGTAGTTTCAAAGCTTTCTCCGGGCTCTGGAATAAAGTACCTGGTGCTAGATGGAATCATCACCCAGAGGCTTATCGATTCTGCCAAGCAGGCAGGAATAGAGTGCGTAATAGGCCACAGGATGGCTAACTTAAAGTCGACCGATGGCATGATACTGAAAACATTTACAGAGCTTGGCGTCGCATAAATCCAATGCTTGAACTAAAGCTACAGCACATTCTCACACTTGCAGAACTTTTTGCCAAGGGTGCACGCTACAACTTCATTCCAATCACTACCTCGTCTCTTGGGAGGAGCATTCACAAATCGCAGCAGGCTGCATCGAAGCACCTTCTGGAACTAGAATCAGATGGCTACATAGAACGGATAAGGTCGGGAACTAAGGTGTCTGTAAGGATTACTACAAAAGGACACGCCGAGATGTCAAAAATATTCTCAGTTCTGAAATCAAGCCTTGAGACGTCGCCGTCATATGTGGAGTTCAAGGGGGTAATAGTCTCAGGCATGGGAGAGGGGGCTTACTACATGTCCATGAAGGGCTATGCAAAGCAGTTCAAGTCCAAGCTTGGCTACGTTCCTTTCCCAGGCACTCTTAATGTCAAATTACGTGACAAGGAGTTTGTAGAGGCCAAGAGGTCGCTTGATGCATATCCTGCAATAACAGTGAACGGGTTCTCTGATGGCAAGCGGTCATACGGATGGGTCAAATGCTACCCAGCAAGGGTGAACAACAGCGTTGATGCCGCACTAATCTTGCTTGAAAGGACACATCATGACGATTCTGTAATAGAGCTAATTTCCAAAGAGAACATCAAAAAGGCAGCAAAACTGTCTACAGGTTCTCAGATCACAATCCGCGTAAAAGTTCCTATGAAGCAATTGCAATAAAATCATAGACCGTGGATTGACTTGCCATAGTCGTTTTCTATCTTGGAACTCTTGATGTCCGGAACCGGGGATTGGAGCCTTGCTATGGAAACGGCAACGCCGATTTTCTTGCATCCGTCTATGATGAATTTTTCTTGGTGTATCTGGTCATAGCCAAGGGCAATTATGTCAGGTCTCACCCGTGCCACCGTCTTGAATATGTCTCCCTCGTGTCCTACCATTGCATGGTCCACCATGGACAAGGAATTCACAAGGTCCCTTCGCAACTCCATGTTGTGAAGGGGAATGCGGTTTTTCATCTTCTGCGCAGTGGCATCGGTGGCTACTACCACTACAAGAACATTACCAAGGGCCTTGGCACCCCTGAGGGTATGGATGTGCCCCGGGTGGATAATGTCAAAGACCCCTCCTGCCAGGACTATTCTGATGGAGCCTCTTCCAAGATCCGTAAGGCTCCTCCCGTCCTTCTCTATGAAGCCGTTTGTTAAGAGCGAATCAATCCTGCCTTTTACAAAGTCAGGGCTGACTGACAGCTTCTTGCGGATGATGTCAACGGGGTTCTCCCCAGAAAGCGAGGCTACGTAGCACGCCGAGATTAGCTCCTTGTCTAGCGCGTCCAAGTATATCACATGAGCTGAAACATTACCACTTGATTAAGCTATGTCCACGGATCTATGCCCTTTGAGAGGCGGAGGGCATCGATGAGGCCTTCTGCATAGCCTATGCTTAGGATGGCAAGCTCCTCTTTCCCCTCCCTCTGAAATTTTTCAGCGTCGTCTATGTATAGCTGAGCATTTTCAATTATTGGCTGTTGCATCTTGTCATCCTTGAAAATTCTGGTCACCTCGCCCAACGCTTTTCGCGCCTTTGGGACATATTTTGAAAGCATTTGATCAGATATTTTTTGAATGGAGGAATTGTCTGATGGCGCGTCTAGGCATTTGGCAAAAACACTGAGCGCGTCTGTCTCTGTAAAATGCATCCTGCCAGGTATTATGATGGTATGGGGAGGCTTGCCGAAATCCACCTTCAATAGACTCGATAATTTTCCGGCAGTAATCTTCTGTGTTTTTGAGCCTATGCGTGAGGCAACAATTCCAAACATGGATTCGCTGATAACGTTGCGTTTCTGCTCCTTTTCCACAGACAGCAGGCTTGAAATTGCATCCCGGGGATCCATGAAAAAGCCCGCGTCACTGTTGTATTCTAATATCAGAAGACTATGCGCGCCCTTGATCAGATTCTCGTAAACGGTATAGTACACGGTGTTCCATGACTGCTGTTCCCGCATTACGGTTACGGGGCGACCCATCTTGTAGTATTGCAAGCCGCACTCGCCTATTAGGGAGGGTATGGCAGACGCTGCATGGATTGTTCTGGTCTTGATTCTATCAAGTTCTGCCCTTGTACGCAATTCGATGTGCGTTGTAGCAATGTATGGGTCCCCATATGCGAGCAGAACGACTGTCTTTTTCTTTGCTTCTGCAAGGATTGATTTCCCGTCCTCTACGAGCCATCTGGGCGCAATCCTGAGTTTTGTTCTTACCAGTTTCCTTAATTTGGCTTGGTCGCTTTTTGGTATGGGGCTGGTAAAGTTCTCAAAAAAGATCACATCAGCCTTTTTCAAAATCTTCGATGTGGCTGCACTGAGACCTTCAAATCCTGAAATGCCGAGGCCTATGAACCATAACATAGCGCCAGTAATTCTGATGTATATTTTGGTGTTCGTTTTGGGACCTGCTAGGATTTCTTCTGACCGTCGTGCAATCTCCTGAGGTGGTATAGCATCCGCTTTAGGACTTCGATGCTACGAAGGTATTCATCCGTTGAAACGTGTTCGTCTATAGTGTGAGAGGCGTGGGGATCTCCAGGTCCGTAGGTTACAACCGGTATGTTCAACGCGTTTCCAATTATGTTCATGTCGCCAGTACCAGTCTTCCTGATGAGCTGAGGACGAGTTTTTTCGACATCCAATATGCCGAGGGTCAATGCCCTTACCAACGGAGAACTGTGGGGGGCCTCAAAGGGTTCCGTCTCATCTAGGATCGAATAGAATGCGTTGACACCCTGTTTTTTGGCAACTTCTTGAACAGTAGTGGCGATTTTTTCGCCAACCATCTTGCAGTTCATGTCTACTGGGATCCTTATGTCCATGACGGCGTCACACTCTACTGCTGTGACGTTGTGGCTTGTCCCTCCCTTGATTTCCGTGAGAACGGCTGTAAGCATCATGCTTTTTGGCTTGCTTTCCTGGTTCTTTTCAAGCTCTTCCTTAATGGCCTTGGTAAAGACGTAGGATTCCTCGATTGCATTCTTTGCAAGCCAAGGTGCGCTGGCGTGGGCGCTGTCTCCTACGTTTACCTTTAGGTTTATGGCAATTCTTCCTTTGTATGCAATCGTGATGTTCCTTATGCTGCTTGGCTCTCCAAAGATTGCGTAATCTATGTCCAGCTTTTGCTTTACAAGGCTCTTTATGCCTGTAGCATTTCCTTCCTCGTCCACTACTGCCGCGAAAACTACGGTTCCATTGTTATTCTGAAGCGATGCTCCCGCAAGTAGCATTGCCATCAGTGGGGCCTTGGCATCAGATGCTCCCCTACCATAGATGTGGCCGTTTTCGTTTCTCACCTTTATCTTCCCAGGTACAGTATCCATGTGTCCGCAGAGCAATATCTTTGGGGATCCGGATCCTTTTGTTGCAATCAGGTTCCCTACCTCATCGATACGTATGTTCTCAAAGCCCAGATCGTCACACTTGTCTGCCAGAAACTCTGCCAAGGGCTTCTCGGAAAGGGAAGGGGTGTAAAGCCTTAGAGCCTTCTCTAGCATCTTTACTGAATATCTTGGTGTAATAGTAATTGAGGAGTCCAATTCTTATTTTCTCGACTGTTTGGCGTAATCTATCATCAAGGCTGGTATATCTACGCCAGTAACCCTTACAGTATTTTTGTATTCCGTTGTGTTGTTGACTTCGTGGACAACCAGGCCGTTCTCCTTGCTTTCCATGAGATCAACGCCCACAATCTGGCCTTGAACTGCATTTTTTGCCTTTATGCAAATATCCTCCATCTCCTTTGAAACCTTCAAAGGCTCAGCTTTTCCCCCTAGTGCCATGTTCGTCTTCCACTGGCCCTCGCCTGAATACCGGTAGATTGCGGCAACTACAGAATCCCCAACCATTATCGCCCGTATGTCACGGGGAGGCCTGTTGACAAATTCCTCGAGGTAGTACACTTGGTAAATTGGATACATTTTTTCACGCGTTTCCATTATTCCTTCTGCAGAGTCGCGGTCCCTTAGCAACGCAATCATCCTTCCCCAGCTTCCGACCGTCGGTTTTAGCACCATTGGGTAGCCGTGCCTTTCCAGATAGTCCAGGGCGGCCTCTTCCGAGAAGGCTACGGCGCTAAAGGGGGTTGGAACGCCATTTTTCACAAGCAACATGTGGGTAAACAACTTGTTTCCAGCTAGCATGCTTGTATTCAGACTGTTGATTACGTTGACGCCTTTTCCTTCTAGTGCCGCGGTGGAATGCAAGCTTCGGTAATAACTCACGCATCGCTGTATGGCTGTGTCGTAGTCCTCCTTGGAACCATTCAAGTTTATTGAAAGGCTCTTACAGTCCACCATCTTTACGTCGATGCCTTTCTTCTTTGCTGCGTCGAAGAGAGCTTTTTCTTCCCACCTGATGGTATCGTAGAGAATCGATAGGCCCGAGCTCACTGGCCCCAGTCCTCACCAACAGTTTGTGCTGGTTTTAACTCAAAGCCAGAGGATCCTTTTGATAACTCAAAGCTTGCACCGCAGTCTGGGCAAGTCACAATCTCTCCTTCCATCGAATCCTTTGGAGGGTTGATGTTTGCGTCACATTCTAGACATTTCATGCTATTTACCTGTCTTTACCCTCATTTGGGTGTCATTAATTATCTTTTTTTCAAGCCTGTCATCAAGCGGGATCTCAAGCAGATCTCCCATCCTGAGGTTTTTGAGACCTGCTGCGACCTTCTTGGCATGCTCATCATTCTGTTCCAGCCCTAGGAGGGACATGAGATAGGCAGCACCGTTCTTCCCTGCAAGCTCTCCGAAAACTATCCTCCTTCTATTGCCGACCACTTTTGGCTCAATCGGCTCGTAGGCAGCTGGATTTCTAAGGATCGCAGCCAGGTGAGTTCCTGCTTTGTGCTTGTAGGCCGTTGCTCCAACTATGGGCTTCGAGTCATATGGGACTATGGTGGTGTACTGCTCTATGAGTCTTGAAAGGTCCATTAGCATATCGAGCCTGAAATTATTGGGAGATTTGTAAAGGTAGGTCAGGGCCACTGCGGTTTCTGCTAGGGCTGGGATTCCAGTTCTCTCTCCAATTCCGTCAATCGTGGTATGTATCTGGTCCGCACCTCCATCGCATCCTGCTAGCGCGTTTGCAAGAGCAAGACCTATGTCATTGTGACAGTGTACGTCAAGGGGTGTCTTGATCTGGTCTCGGACTGTTTTTACCAAGTTGTACATGCCACTTGGTCTCATTATGCCTACGGTATCGGGAATGCTTATTCTATCGGCTCCTGCCTCAGAAATTGCTTTGCAGACCTGCAGCAAGAATTCGGGGTCAGCTCTGCTTGCATCCTCAACTGTGAACCTCATTTTGAAACCATGGGATTTGGCATATTCCACAGTCTCTACAGCTCTTCGCATAGCCTCCTCGCGAGTAATCCTAAGCTTGTCTTTCATATGAATATCCGAAATTCCAAGGTACGTGGCCATCCATGTAGCATCGCATTCTAGTGCGACATCGACATCCTCCTTGAGTGCCCTTACATGCGCAACGATGTCCGCCTTCAAACCTTGTTTGATTATCGTCTTGGTAGCCTCCTTATGGTCAGGGGAAACTACGGGGGAGATTTCTATCTGGTCTACGCCAAAGTAATCGAGCATCCATGCAATCTGAATGCGCTGTTTGTTTGAGAAAGTGACTCCTGGATGCTGTTCCCCCTCTCTCAAAGTACTGTCAAGTATGTGGATCTTCTTTGGCTTCGGACCCATCTCATTGTACTTGTTTGCGTAGTAATTCGGATCGTCCATTACTCCTTTACTATGAAGATTTTGCGAATATAAACATATTCGTACAGAATTCGTCTATTTTGGTTATTTTTGTGACGATTTACGTCGAGATTCAGAAATTTGAGCCGAAATTCGCTTTATGTGACTGTCCTAAGGATGATGACTGTATTGGTGTCAAAAACGCCCGGAATCTTGCGCAGTGCGTCTATGCAGCTGTTGATTTCTGTAATGGTGGGCGCTTTGATGATTGTGGCGATATCGTATTGACCGGTAATCTCGTATACTGTATGCACTCCTTGCAATTTTGAGAGTCTTGCCGAGACTTTGGAAGTGTCGGTAGAAGAATCAACAGAAATCAGTATGATCGCGCTAGTTGAGTTGCTGTCGCCGGTCTCTATGGTGAATTTTTTTATTGCGCCGCCATCTGTGAGATTTTTCACACGCCTTCTGACTGCCGATTCTGAGAGGCCCAACTTTTCCCCAATCTCGACAAAGGATTGTCTTGAATCCTTTCTTAGCATTTCAAGTATTGTCTCGTCGGTTTTGTCCTTAGACATTTCTTCTCTGCTCCTCTTTTGTCAGTAAGGTGTCTAGAGTTTCTAAAGCTTTGTTTACATCTGTCTCTGAAATTACAAGAGGCGGAAGCAATCGTATTATGTTCTTGCCTGAATAAAGTAGAAGTAGGTTATTTGCAATCGCATCAAATAGTATGTCCTTGACCTCGAACTTCATCTCAATTCCTATCATTAGGCCCTTGCCCCTTATTTCCCTGATTATCTTGTGCTTTTCCTTCAACCTTTCGAGCCCTTCTCTCAAACTCTTTCCCATCTTTGCCGCGTTTTCAACCAAGCCATCCTCCGTCAGGGCTTGGATTGCTGCTATTCCGGACGCACATGACAACGGATTGCCGCCAAAGGTGGAGGATTGCTCGCCCTTTCCTATGGATGCGAGGATTTCAGGCTTGACCAAGGTTGCGCCCATAGGTACTCCGCCTGCTATGCCTTTGGCAAGACACATTATGTCAGGGGCTGTATCCCAATGCTGGCTTGCCCACATCTTGCCGGTTCTTCCCAAACCTGCCTGGATCTCGTCAAAGATCAGGACTATTCCCTTCTCATTGCATAACTTTCTCACATCCTGTAGGAACCCATCAGGCGCTACATGTATGCCGCTTTCTCCCTGAATGGGCTCTAGTATGACAAGTGCAGTATCGGGATTCACAGCGGATTTCAGGGCCTCGATGTCACCAAATGGTGTAAAAGATACGTTGCCAAGGAGTGGTTCAAAGGCCTTTCTGTATTTTGGGTTGAAGGTAATGGAGAGGGATCCAAACGACTTGCCATGGTACGATCCATTCATGGCAACCATGCCCTTCTTTCCCGTAAATTTGCGGGCAAATTTGATTGCTGCCTCGACTGCCTCGGTGCCACTGTTATTGAGGTATACTTGGGAGAGTCCTTGTGGTGCAATCTTGATCAGCCTCTCAAGGAATTCCTCTCTTGTCTTGTTGTAAAGGGAACTGTGGACAGTAATTATCTTGTCAAGCTGCGCCTTTAGGGCCTTGACGACTCGCGGATTGCAGTGACCCACTAGGGCAACACCGTAACCTCCCATAAAGTCGATAAACTCCTTGCCGTTGATGTCCCACACGTGGGAACCAAGTCCTCGTTCTATGGTGACGGGGAACCTCTGGTAAATATTTCCCATGTATTGGTCTTCTGTCATTTTGAAATCACCGTACATTTTTCGTTGGCGATGGCGGAGGATATTGGGTTTTCCCTTTGCCCGTTTGCGACTATGGCCTGTTTTACACCCATCTCTATTGCCTCAGTGGCTGCTAGGATCTTCTTCTCCATGCCAAATCCTATCTTCGGTAGGATTTCCTTGGCCTCCGCTAAGGTTAGCTTTGTTACAAGTTTATCATCCATGAGAAGGCCGTCTACATTTGTGAGGAACAGAATCCTGTCCGAGCCCATCTTTCCTGCCACATAGGCAGCCGCCCTGTCTCCGTCGACATTGAGAAAGTCGGATTCTTCGCTTATTGCAATGGGGGAGATTACTGGCACGTAGCCTTGTTCCAAGATTGCCTTTATCAGGCCAGAATTAACATCTTGGATTTTTCCGGTATATCCTCCATCGATTATCATTTTCCTTCCTTTCTCGTTGACCACAATTAGTTTCTTTTTTCGTTCAGCCTGGATTATCCTCCCATCCACACCTGATAGGCCAACTGCGTTTATGCCATTCTTTTGTAGCATGCCTACAATCAGCTTGTTTATTTTTCCTGACATCACCATTGTAAAAATTTCCGCAGTTTCCTTGTCGGTGTACCTGCTCTTGATGCCTCCGGGAGAAACTATGAACTTTTGTTCCTTTCCTAGGGCCTCTGAAATTCTTGTTACCTCCTTTCCGCCGCCATGTACGAGTATTACCTGCTCATTTTCTGCCACCTTTTTGAGGTCGGATATGGTAGAGGGATGCAAACCCTCCACTACACTTCCTCCTATTTTGATCGTAATCATGTTATCACACAGGGGTTAGCGGTGAGTATGTGAGACCTTCCCTCTCATCAAATCCTGCCATAACATTCATGTTTTGGATTGCAGACCCTGCAGCTCCCTTCATCAAGTTGTCTGACGCAGACAGAACTACAAGTCTGTTGTTGTCCTCATCTATGTCAAATCCAACATCGCAGAAGTTGGAACCGACGACAAACTTTGGATCGGGGAATTTGTAAAAGCCCTTCTTATCTCGGATTAGCCTGATGAATTTCTCGTTTTGGTATTGCTCACGGTACATTTTCCAGAGGTCCATCTCGCTTACCTGTTGGGTGAGGAAGGTGTGGTTTGTGCAAAGTATTCCCCTTACAATGTCTACTGCATGCGGGCTCATTGACACCTTGATTTTCTTTCCGGCCACCTGACTCAACTCCTGCTCGATTTCTCCAGTGTGCCTGTGTTTTGCCGGCTTGTATGGCCTGATGACGCCTGACCTCATTGCATGGTGGGTACCGGCCTCTGAACCTGCGCCCGCTCCAGAAGATCCTATCTTGGAATCTACGATAATGTGTTCAGTGTCAATTATCCCCTTTTTGACAAGAGGGTATAATGCGAGAATCGAGGTGACTGCCATGCAGCCAGGACACGATACGAGCTGTGACTTCTTTATCTCCTCCCTGTGTAGTTCAGGTACTCCAAAAACTGACTTTGGCAGGTAATCTGGATGGGTGTGTTTCCAACCGTACCACTTGTCGTAGTCTTGGGCATTGTGTAGCCTGTAATCTGCACTCAAGTCGATGATTTTCATTCCTCGGTCGTATAGTTCTTTTACAATTTCCACCGCTGTGCCATGTGGTACAGACGTGAAAACCAGGTCGCATTTGTCAGATAGCTTGTCGTAGTTTAGTTCGGAAAAAGTCATATCCGTAAATCCTTTGAGGCTTGGCTGAATCCTCGAAATATATTCTCCAACGTACTGCCTTGAAGTGACCATTGAAATTTCTACTTTGGGATGACTTACAAGTAACCTGAGAATCTCTCCTCCGACATAACCTGAAGCGCCTATGACTCCAATCCTCATTGATAATCTCCTAGCATAACATGGTATAATTTAAACTCTAAAATCTCGAGTCGAAATTTACTTGACAGCTGACCTGACGGCGTAATCGATCATTTCTTTTGGGATGTTTCGTTTTGCAACCTTTGCCAGGCCCTTAAACTCTACGGTATTGTTAACTTCGTGAACCACAAACCCGCGTTTTTCATCCTCCATGACATCAATTCCTAAAATCCCACCGCCCACTGCCTTTGAGGCCTTTACGCAAATATCCTCCAAATCCTTGGTAATTTCACAGGGAACAGGCTCTCCACCAAGTGCGATATTCGTCTTAAAACCGCCTGATGACGTCCTATACATAGCGGCAACCACCTGGTCTCCCACAGCTATCGCTCGTATGTCCCTTGGGGGTCGCTTTATGGCCTCCTGCAGGTAATAGATTCTGTCAAGAGGGCCGTCGCTTAGCTCGCGGACTTCGATGATTGCATCTGCAGTATCTTTGTCTTTGAGAAGTATCACTCCTCTCCCCCAGCTTCCTATGATTGGCTTTATGACTAGGGGATATCCCTCCTTGTCAAGAGTCTCCATCGCTGACTCTGGGGAGAACGAAAAGAAAGTCTTAGGCGTAGGAACTCCGTTCCTTTTTAGCAAAAGTGAGGTGAGCATCTTGTTTCCGCAGTTGTTTGCAACCTCGAACCGGTTGAACACGGGAACACCGAGAAATTCAAGACAAGCCGTAAAATGCAGGCCTCTGAAATAACTGACACACCTCTCGATGACGACGTCCCCGAAATCAAAATCATTCCTCTTGCTCTCGGTGCTGATGTTGGTAATCTTTGCATCAATCATCTTCGTATCATGGCCTAGCTCGATTGCTTTTTCTTCGAGCATTTTCTCCTCTAGTCTAACTCTATCGAACACGATACGGACCTTGGGCATTTACTCTCCCCAATCTTCGCCTACTTTTTCAGCATGCTTCAATTCGCACACGGCACCGTTCTTTGAAGCAATCTCAAAATCTGCCCCACAGTCAGGACAAGATACGATTTCTCCAACGCTTGCGTCGTCTGGAATTTTCATTGTTGCATCACATTCTGGGCAATTCATTCTTTGATTTTCACCTCTTTTTTAGTAATTTATTAGCTTCTGTTGATTGAAGCCCCCATAGTTCGACAAATCCTTTTGCAAGGGTTTGGTCGAAAGTTGAGCCTGATCCGTATGTCGCCAAGTCATGGCTGTATAATGAATAATCCGATTTTCTCCCCACAACTCGTAGACTTCCTTTGAACATTTTCAGTTTTACGGTTCCGCTAACTCTCTTCTGGGACGCATTGATAAACATATCTAAATCTGTTTTGAGTGGATCTTGCCAGAGACCTGAGTATGCTAGCCACGCCCATTCAGAATCTACCATGGTCTTGAATCTCAGCTCGTGCTTTGTGAGGACCATTTTTTCAAGATCGGTATGGGCTTCGATGAGGCAGAGTGCCGCAGGAGTCTCATAGACCTCGCGTGACTTTATGCCAACCACTCTGTCTTCTATGTGATCGACTATTCCAACTCCTGACGCGCCGGCTTTTTTGTTGATGTATTGTATAAGTTGGATTGGACTTAGGCTCCGACCATCTACTGCCACTGGTATCCCTTGGTTGAACTTGATCTCCAAATACTGAGCCTTGTCTGGCAGGTTCTTGGTTTTTACCCAAATAAAGGCATCTTCAGGAGGCTCCGAATATGCGTCCTCGAGCTCTCCTCCTTCGATTGCACGTCCCCACAGGTTTTGGTCTATGCTGAACCTTTTTGCTGCAGTGTCTATCGGTATCCCGTGCCTCTGAGCAAACTTTAGCTCGACATCGCGGGTGAGGTTGAGGTCGCGTATGGGGGCTATGATTGGTAGTGTTGAGCCTGATCTCATTGTAACGTCAAAACGCACCTGGTCGTTTCCCTTTCCGGTGCAGCCATGTGCCAATGCGGTCGCACCTTCTTTTTTTGCTATGTCAACAACCTTTTGAGCAATAAGAGGGCGCGCAAGTGCTGTGGCAAGGCAATATTTTTTCTGATAAAGCGCGTTTGCCTTTATTGAAGGGAGGATGAAATCTTGTACGAATTCTTTTCTGGCGTCAAGGTTGTAGTGCTTTACCACTCCAAGTTTCTTTGCCTTTGCTGCAATCTTTTTTAGATCATCTCCCTGCCCAACATCGACCGTGACCGTAATTACGTCCAAGCGATGCTTTTCTTGAAGATATTTTATCACAACAGAGGTGTCCAACCCACCGGAGAAAGCAAGAATTGCCTTACCTTTCATTGAGGTTTTCTGTGTCCAGAAATTCGCATTTATCTTTTATGATCACAAATCGTCTCGGCAAGTTTTGGAAAACCAAAATTAATTTTTCAACCGTCCGTCGGCAAGTTAGTCTAAGCTAAAATTCGATTAATATTTAACCGCATTATTATAACGCTGTTATATGAATTTCATAGCCTTTTCGGGTCCCTACAGCAGGTATTTTCGAAAAGATTGGAGGGGTTATGAGTAATGACGAAACTTCAGGCAAAAAACATCGTAAAACATTTTGATCATAATGGAAACTCGGTACTGGCGCTAGATGGTATAAACCTCGATGTGCAAGAAGGCGATTTTGTTTGCATAGTGGGTCCTTCAGGATGTGGAAAATCCACATTTTTGAATATCATAGCAGGTTTGGAAAGACCGGACGATGGAGAAATACTTCTAAATGGCAAGCCAATATCCACCCCTGGTCCAGATAGGACAATGGTGTTCCAAGAGGGAGCCTTGTTCCCATGGCTGACAGTGATTGATAACGTTGAATTCGGCCTGAAAATGGCAGGGATTCCAAAGGACGAGCGCAGACAGATCTCGCAAAGATATCTTGACATGATGCAGCTTACAAAATTTGCTGATTCCTATATCTATCAGCTCTCTACAGGTATGAAGCAAAGAGTAGCCATAGCAAGGGCTCTTGCAATGGATCCAGAGATTCTTTTAATGGACGAACCGTTTGCCGCATTGGATTCACAGACGCGGGACCTGCTTCTAGTAGAACTACAACTCATCTGGGAAAGGACAAGGAAGACTATCGTCTTTGTCACCCATAATATTTCAGAATCCGTTATTTTGGGAAATCGAGTTGTAATTTTCAAAAATAGGCCTTCGAAAATAAAGAAAGAGATCGTCATAGACTACAGGCGACCAAGGCTTATGGAAGATGAAAACCTTCAGAAATATTATCACCAAATTGTTGAAGAACTGAAAAGTGAGGTAATTGCACGGATAAAGGATGAGAACCAATGAGCAAAAAGATGGCAGTTAGGAAACATTCCAGGGAAGGTATGAACGATGCGGCAAACGCCGCTCTGTTTCTAGCCATTTTCATAGGTATGTGGCAGGTTGCATTCATGTTGGGAATATGGCCCAAGATATCTCTGCCGTCTCCGCTGATGGTGGCACAATCATTTGTTAAAATCCTAACCGATTTATCTCTGCCAGAGAACATCATCGTGACATTGGGTAGGCTTGTGGCGGCCTTTTCAATCTCAATCATAATTGGGACTCTGGTAGGACTTGTCATGACCAAGTTCAAGGGTTTTGGAAAGACGATGAATTCGTTTGCGGCGGGGCTGCTGTCCTTTCCAAGCATAGCCTGGGTTCCATTCTCCATTCTCTTGATTGGCTTTAATGAATTCGGGATACTATTTGTGGTCGTTATGAGCTCTGTTTTCTCCATAATGATCTCAACCTACAGCAGCATTAGAAACATACCGCCAATCTACATTGACGCTGCAAGAAACATGGGTGCTAAAGGCACGTATCTTTTCTGGAATGTCACCATACCAGCTGCAACCCCTTCGCTGATTGTGGGGATCCGACAGGCGTGGTCCTTTGCTTGGCATGCCATAATTGGGGCAGAAATTCTGATGTCAATAGTTGGTCTGGGGCATATTCTCTCTGTCGGACGAGAATTTCTTGACATGAGTTTGGTTATTGCAAGCATGATCACAATATTTGCAATCGGCCTATCGGTAGACAGGCTATTGCTCAATAAGCTCGAGGATAAGATACGGAAGAAGTGGGGACTTGACCATCACAGGTAGAATAGGAGGAAACATGAATTGAGGTCTGACGTCAAGTTAGCCATTGCGGGAACCATCATCTTTCTGGTGGCAGTATCGTCATCGAATCAAAACCTTGTCTCTACCTCCCAAAACAATGCCGAGGATACTTCCAACGTCCTACGAATAGGTTACTTTCCAAACATCAACCATGCCCAGGCAGTAATCGGCATTGGAAACGGAGATTTCCAAAAGGAGATGGGAGACACCAAGATAGAGGCACAGATATTCAATGCTGGACCCTCTGCAATAGAGGCATTGTTTGCAAAAAGGATTGACGTGGCATATGTGGGGCCAAACCCCGCGATTAACGGTTTTCTGAAAACAGATGGCCAGGGATTGAGGATAGTTGCCGGGGTCTCAAGTGGCGGCGCCGTTTTTGTTGTGAGAAATGACTCTGGGATTGTCTCTGAGGCTGATCTTGGAGGCAAAAAGTTCGCATCGCCACAGTTAGGCAACACACAGGACGTGGCTTTGAGAACGTATCTCAATGAAAAAGGATACAAAACATCTGAAAATGGAGGCAACATACAGATCATCCCCGCTGCAAATTCTGACATTTTTACAATGATGACGAAGAAGGAGATTGACGGAGCATGGGTTCCAGAACCATGGGGAGCCAAACTGGTTCAGGAGACCAACTCACACATACTAGTTGACGAAAGAGACTTGTGGCCTAATGGCAAATTCACAACCGCAGTAATAGTCGTGAGGTCTGATTACCTACAAAACCATTCTGACATCATAAAAAAATTGCTCAAGGCACATGTTGATGAAACTTTGTGGATAAACAGCAATCAAGACGAGGCAATTGGCGAATTCAACGAGCAGGAAAAAGTCTTGACTGGCAAGACTATACCTACGAAGGAGCTTTCTCAGGCTTTTTCGAGAATGACTCTTACCTATGACCCAGAAAAGGACTCGCTCTACAAGGCAGCAGATGATGCCTACGGTCTTGGTTTTTTGGGCGACAAGAAACCAGACCTGACAAATATCTTCGATCTAAATCTCCTGAATGATGTCCTATCGGAAAAGAATCTATCCCCCGTTCCGTGACATCTAGAGTTTTTTCAGAACTTCCAAGGCTCCGTCAAAATCATTTGGAGAACTAAGGAGCACATTGCCCGCAATTTTATGCGTCTCTTTTACAAACCCAGATACGTCCCTACTGTATTCAGACCAGTCAAGTTTGAGCATGTCTGCGGATTTTTGATTTCTATCTGATGCAAGGAGTATGCAAGGGATTACATCGAATCCTTGGGGTTTTAGCTTGTCAACAATTCTGGTAACTTGGTCAATCGAACTTATGACCTGGGTAACAAATCCCTTGGGCTGGGCCTCGATTTTCTTGTGAATCTTCTCAAAGTCTGGGTTGCTTGAAATCGAGAGGTAAAGGTCGATTTTTTCGCCAAAGCCCTGCTCGTTGAACTGTTTTACCACTTCGCTTGGAACAAGCCTGGAATCCTTAGGGCCTGTGGGAGGTGGGTCGCCCTTTACTATGAGCAGCCCGTTTATGTTCAAAAGGATGGCATCACAAATTGCTTGGGTGATGGACGTGTGGTTCCTATCTCGTGCTCTTATGCTTGCAGAAATCCGGATATCGTTGTTGGAATTTCTTACAAAAAAGCCTGCCGTAATTGGCGATATCCTAGGGATTCCAAGTACCGAGTCTGTTACATGTATGCCGTCGCAGACCTTGGCAACTGTGGACGACTTTGATTTGAACTTCTCAACTGATTCCTGCAGCTCGTCGTGAGACAGTATTCTATCCTTGATTACCTTGGGAGGGTTCAACTCGTAAATTATCGTCATAAAAGAGTGTCACGGCTACTTGATTATAACCTTTGAAGTCAATTAACCCGCTGCAAACCAAAAGAAAATTAATACATCAAAACATGCATCAAACACTGATGACTGCGAAAATTCCTCTATCTGAACTGATGAAACAAAAAGTAGTTCTATTTGACGGGGCGATGGGGACCGAGATTCAAAAGTTGAACCCAAAACCAGAAGACTTTCCGGAGGGTAAGGACGGGTTCAACGACGGTCTTTCATTTACAAGACCAGAATGGATAAAGAACATACACAGGAACTACCTCAAGGCGGGCGCTGACTGCATAGAGACCAATACATTTGGGTCAAACAAACTCAAGCTGGAGGAATATGGTTACGGTGACAAGACATTGGAATTTAACAAGAAAATTGCGGAACTTGCAGCCGAAGTTGCAAAGGAGTTTGGCGACAGGCCAAGATATGTTATTGGTTCGATGGGGCCTACGGGTTTTCTGCCAAGCTCAAACGACCCATCCCTTGGACAGATTCCACTCGATAAGATAAGGGAGGCGTTCGAGATACAGGCAGAGGGGCTTATCCTCGGGGGAGTAGATGCCCTGCTGATCGAGACAAGTCAGGACGTACTGGAAGTTAAGATTGCCATAGATGCTTGCCACCAAGCCATGGAAAAGACAGGAAGGAAGGTTCCCATCATAGCAAACGTTACGCTTGACAAATATGGTAAGATGCTGTTGGGGACAAACGTGCAGTCAGCATATACTACGGTTTCCGATATGGGGGTTGACGCGTTTGGTCTGAATTGTTCGACAGGCCCCGTAGAGATGGTCCCGAGCGTTCAGTGGTTAAATGAACAGGGTGACCTGCCCATACTTGTGGTTCCAAATGCCGGCATGCCTGAAAACCAAGGCGGCAGGGCGGTCTACAAGATGGCGCCGGAGGAGATGTCAGAGGTGATGGGTGAATTCCTGTCCAAGTACAAAAACGTGAGAATTATAGGAGGATGCTGCGGTACAAATGCCGATCATATAGCCCTCTTACGAAAAATAATTGATGAAAAAGCAATCCGAAAATAGGCGCTAGGTATTTACAAAAAGCAAATGAGAGTAACCATGTTGAAAGAAGCAAGGGTAAGTTCTGCATTGAAGGCCGTGGACCTCCGGCAGGACCCTCCGCCACTAATAATTGGGGAGAGGCTCAATGCCCAAGGATCAAAAAAGGCCAAGGAGTTCGTGCTCAGTGATAACTTTGAGGATCTTGTAAAGATAGCAAGAGACCAGGTGGACGACGGTGCCCACTGCTTGGACGTATGCGTTGCGACAACAGAGCGCTCGGACGAACTTGAATTCATGAGGAAACTTGTGAAGATGCTTAGCCTCGAGGTGGAAGGGCCACTTGTGATAGACTCGACTGAGCCAAAAGTGATTGCGGCAGCGCTCGAACAGATACCGGGAAAGCCAATAATCAATTCGATCAACTTGGAGGGCGATGGGAACAGGTTCCATTCTCTTGCGCCTCTTATGGTAAAGTATGGCGTACCTGCAATTGCGATGTGCATAGGGCCAAAAGGAATGGCAAAGACCCCCAAGGAGAAGCTTGAGACGGCTGAGCTGCTCTTTGAGACCGGCACGCAGTATGGTCTTCGTGAAGAGCAGTTCATCTTTGACGTGCTGACATTCACACTAGCTACCGGTGAGCAGGAATTTCTCGATGCTGGAAAGAACACGCTTGAAGGGATAAGCCTTGTTAAGAAAAGGTTCCCGCGAGCTTTCACAACCCTTGGTCTGAGCAACATAAGTTTTGGTCTTGCACCAAGGGCAAGAAAGATCCTAAACGCAGTTTTCCTATACCATGCTGTCAAGGTGGGTCTTGATACCGTCATAATAAACCCGAAGGATGTAATCCCGTACACGGAAATCGAGGAAAGAGAGAGAACACTGGCAGAGGATCTGATATTCAACAGGCATCAAAACGCACTTGCTGAGTTCATTTCATATTTTGAGTCAAACAAGACTGCCGCTTCCGCGTCTACAAAGAAGGCAGAAGTGGATCCGTCCTGGCCTGCAGGGAGGCGCGCTAACTTTAGGATAGTCAACAGGATCCGAGACGGAATGGAAAGGGACGTTCTAAGCGCAATTTATGAAAAGATGGCCGAAAAGAAGGGTTTCTCAGAGAGAGGCGGGGTTCCCTACCTTGATGCTCCAAAGGAGTTGACTCATCCTGCCGCAATCAAGACACTAAACGATGACTTGTTGCCCGCCATGAAAGAGGTTGGTGATAAATTCGGCTCAGGAGAACTGATACTGCCTTTTGTACTCAAGTCTGCCGAATGCATGAAGGCGGCCGTTGCAGAACTTGAAAAATACCTCCTAAAGGAAGAGGGAAGTTCCAAGGGGAAGCTTGTACTAGGAACCGTTTATGGAGACGTGCATGACATAGGAAAAAACCTTGTGAAGACCATCTTTGAGAACAACGGTTATGATGTTTATGACTTGGGAAAGCAAGTCCCTATGCAGAAATTTCTGGATAAAATTGAGGAGGTAAAGGCTGATGCGGTAGGACTCTCGGCACTTTTGGTATCTACATCAAAGCAGATGCAGCTCTTCGTCGAGCATGCAAGGAAGAACAACATGCAAATCCCTGTACTTTGTGGAGGTGCCGCAATCAATAGCAATTACATAAACAGAATAGCAAAAGACGGTGGCATATACGGGCCGGGAGTGTTTTATTGCAAAACTATGTTCGACGGGCTAAAGACTATGGACAACTTGGTCTCGCCTGAAAGGCAGACATTTGTCAAGCAGTGGCACGACAAAATTGAAAAATGGACCGAGACAGTGGTAGAACGGCCGCAGGGGGATTCCCAAGCACGTAGCGAGATAAAACCTGTGACGGCTCCTATCCCTCCTCACATTGGCAAGGTGATTCGGTTTGATCCTAAGGATATAGACTTGCAGCAGGTCTGGAACTTCTTGGACAAAAAGTCCCTGTTTGTACTTTCTTGGGGATTGCGGGGACAGTCTGCCAAAGAATCAGAGGCTGAGCATGAAGCATTGCTTGAAGACTGGAAGAAAAAAATTCTTGCAGAAAAGCTCTTCGAACCTCAGGCAGTCTATGGGTATTTCAAATGTCATGGGAAAGACAATACTCTTACAGTGGAAATTCCCAACGGTGAAAAACTGTTGTTTGAATTTCCTCGCTCTTCGAGGGCAAAGCACCTCTGTCTGGCAGACTATTTTGGGGAAAACGATGTTGTTGCCTTTCAGGCGGTGACCGTTGGTAGCAAGGTGTCCGATATAATCGAGGAATGGAACAAGGAAAACAGGTATACCGATGCTTACTACCTACACGGGCTGGCAGTAGAGACTGCCGAGGCAATGGCTGCTTGGATAAACCAGAAGATCAGGGAGGAGTTGAAGATAGGGCCAAAGCGCGGGCTGAGATACAGCTGGGGATATCCAAGCTGTCCTGACGTGGGGCAACATTTTCTTGTATGGAAGCTCCTCCAGCCAGAAAAATCCGGGATGACGCTAACCGAGTCTGGGCAGATTGTGCCTGAACAGTCTACGGCTGCAATCGTCGTACATCATCCAGAGGCGGAATACTTTGCACTCTGAGGGGTTTTCCTGACTTGGCCGACTTGGAAAGTATCCGATGTTCTCTGAGAGGTTCCATCGATCCGACCGTACCAAATGGGTTGAATACACGAATTGCTGCAGTTCTTATCATAGTTTACGGTCAGGAGCCTACCGTAATTATGACTGAGAGGCCAAAGACAATGAACATCCACGCTGGCGAGGTTTCGTTTCCTGGAGGCAGCTGGAAAAGAGATGACAGCGACCTTCTATACACTGCCCTTAGGGAGACTGGGGAAGAAATAGGAGCTAAAATATCCAGAAAACAGGTCATAGGCCAACTGAAGGCCGTGACGACCTTGAACTCTGGTTTTACCATTTACCCGTTTGTTGCGGTTCAGGAGGAGCCCCCTGTGATAAATCCGAACTCGGAGATAGCCTCCGTCCTGAGAATTCCGCTTATTCCTCTCTTAAAAACAATGGATTACGACGAGGACCCGTCGCACCAATCAATCTTGGAAATGTATACTTTCAAATTCCATAATTACCTGATATGGGGTGCTTCTGCAAGGATGTTGCATCAGATCCATGCAGTCCTGTCGTCAAGCAGCTTACTGCAATAGTTCAGATTCATTTAAAAAGAGGTCAGGATGCTCAAAATTTTATGGCTGCGCGCAAGTCAACTCCAAGGAAAATTAGGCTGATGAGCAAGGTAAGGCAAAACTCGCCTGTTCCGGCGTGGGTAATAGTAAAGACAAAGCGAAGAGTTAGGACTAACCCCAAGAGGAGACAGTGGCGCAGAACCGATGTGAGGGTGGGTTAGTTGTCAGAGGAATCACTAGAAAGGATTTACACAATCAACCTGGGTAAGGTTTTGCTTTCGCCAAACAACCAGCGAGCAAAGCGTGCAATAAACATGATACGATCATTTGCGTCAAAACACATGAAATCTGAAAACGTGAAAATTGAAGAAGAGATAAGCCACTTAGTTTGGGAGAGAGGCATCAGGCACCCGCCGAGAAAAATCAGAGTAAAGCTGTCAAAGGACGATGACGGCAACATAATAGTTTCAAAATATCAAGAGGAGAAGAAGGTAGGAGAGGAAAAGCCAAAGAAGGCTGAAAAGAAAACCGAGGAGAAAAAAACAGAGGAGGCTCCAAAAGAAAAGAAGGCCGAAGAAAAACCAAAAGCGGAAGCAAAACCAAAGGTCGAGGAAAAACCAAAGGTAGAGGCAAAGTCAAAGGAGGAGAAAGTCGAGGCCAAACCGCAAAAGGAAGAGAAGGCATCAGAGAAAAAAGCAGAAGAGGCTCCAAAGGAAAAGAAGGCAGAAAAGAAGCCTGAAGGGCCAAAACCCTCAAAGAAATCTAAGGAATAATCTTATTCCATCTGTTCTAGTTCTAGGTCTATCTTTACGCTCGCATCAGGCTCGTTCCAGTCAAGCATGTTTTCTTTTGGGATTATCCCAAGTGGGTCGTATTTGTCAAAACGCGTTTCTCCCTCGATCGACGAAAGAAGTACGACTTTGGACTTGTCTCCATTTGCAACGGAAAGGCTTACGCGCGTACTGTCATTACTGAAAATTCCGCTGATCGTGCTTACCATGGAGTTTAGTACTCCGATTGGAACCTTGCTGCCTCCCACGACGTAAAGGAGTGCGCTCTTTATGCTGTTTGGCGGTGCATCCTCGTAAAGCATCTTGATGGAGTCTCTAAGCGAGGTCTCTACGTCTGGCATGTCCTTGCTGGTGGAAAGGATACTTGTCCTAAGTGGAAGTGAGGAATTTTTCATAGTTGATACGACGTGCATCAGGGCCGCATTCGTGATGGTATTGCAGGCATCTGGGGTGAGGTCGGGGTTGCTGTCAAGCAGTGCGTCATTGTCTATGATTATGGTAACGTCTGAGTTTGCCTTGAGCCTTTTCAATGAGACGCCTGAAAAGAATATCCTGTCCTTCTCGAACTTGAAGGGCATGATTCCAAACGAGAGCACGCTCTTGCCCATCTCCTTCCCTATCTGGGAAACTATGGGGGCCAAGGCAGCGCCTGACTTGCCTGCAAGATTGGCTAGGATGACTATGGTGGAATAAGGTTCCATTTTTTCAGCAATCGAGCTTTTGGCTCCAAGGGATACTCCCCTAATGAGGTAGGCTGAAGGGTTGAGAATAGGATTGGTATTTATCAAAATCTTGGAGGTTTCAACGGCAAGGTCCTTTGGGTCGTGGCTTATTATGAGAGAATCGCATCCAAGCTCCTGCTTTATGCCTGTTGCAAGCCTGCTTCCTGCGCCGCCCAACCCCACTACTAGGATTGGCTCCCTCAACTGAAACTCCATGACTCTATCTTGCTTACCAAAATGATTAAAAAACTTTGTTGCTTAGTTTTCGTCCTAATTTCGATCTAAAAAATTTAGCTCACAATTTGACCGAGAAGTACATGCTTTGTTGCATCCGTTATCGTAACCCGAGCCCTTTGGCCTATGGCGACATTGTCTCTGACCACGACTGGCTTGTAGGCAAAATTGCGACCTTTTATCGCGCCCTCTGAATTCTCGTCAAACAAGACCTCGCCCTCCCAACCGACCCACTCGAGGTTTCTCTCATGGGAAATTCTACCTGCAGTCTCAAAGACCAGCTTGCTTCTGGTCCTAACCTCTGAAACTGGAATCTGCTCCATCTCGGCTGCCTCCGTTCCAGGCCTGGCACTATACCTTGAGAGGTTGATAATGTCTGGCCTCGTTTCCTCTATGAGGGACAAAGTTTGCTCAAAATCCTCCTTGGTTTCAGTTGGAAATCCTACAATAATATCGGTTGAAACTGTAAATTTTTCAAACTTTTGCCTGAACATAGTGCTTGTCCTCCTGAAAACATCGGCCGTATGGCCGCGCTTCATATCCTTGAGCACCTTGTTGCTACCGCTTTGGACTGGTACGTGGAGGAACTTGAAAACCTTGGGACTCTCAAACGACTTCAAAAGACCTTCTCGTATCCTGGGCATGTACATGGGATTCATCATGCCTACCCTTACCATAAAGTCCGACTCTATTTCAGAAACAGATTCTACAAGGCCTGGCAGGTCGGTCCCTATGTCAAGCCCATAGCACCCGTTGTCGGTAGATGTAAGCCAGATCTCGCAGCAGCCATCCTCGACCTCTTGCCTTACCTGCCTTACAATATCGCCAACCCTGAAGCTTTTCAAATCGCCCTTTGCCATCTTTGTCTGGCAGAACGTGCACTCGCTCATGCACCCGCTTGCTATCTCGACTATCCCCACAGCAGGGTTTAGGCGGACCTTTGGCAGGCCGACTTTGGAGATGTCAGAATCATCGAGGGCTATGGTTCTGTTCCCCCTCAGTGCCGAGTCGATTACTTCAAGGGTCTTTCCGATGGAATTTGGCCCAAGCAGGCTCGCTTTGGGGCTGAACTTTTCTACCGTGGATGTCTCGGCCTTGGGAAGACAGCCTGCCACAATCAGAGGCTTGCTTTTCAAGGTCTTTATCCTGTGTATCATCTTGTCTGCAGTCGCATCCTTGACCGAACAGGTAACAATCAAGTTAAGGTCGGCATCTTTTGGGCTGTCTGCTAGGGTATGTCCCCCATTTACCACTAGCCCTGTTATCATCTCAGAGTCTGCAAAACTTGCAGAACATCCATATGCCTCAAGCCATATCTTTGCCATGCTAACCAAGCAACGCTTTGACTTCTTTCTCGCTCAAGAGCCCTTTTGAGACTACAAGCTGTCGTATTGTCTTGCCGGTCTTGAGGGATTCTTTGTAAAGGTCTGCAGAAGCAAGGTAGCCAAGCTTTGGGGCAAGCAGTGTAACTATGACCGGGCTGTTCTCTATGTATTGGCGGAGCTTCTCCCTATTTGCTGTGAGGCCAGCTACTAGGTTGCGTGAAAAGATGGGCACGAAATTCTTGAGCATATCAGTAGATTCCAAGACTGCCTTTAGCATTACTGGCAGCATTACATTGAGCTCAAACTGTCCTGACTGGGCTGCAAGGGCCGCGGTCGTGTCATTTCCTATTATGTTGAAGCATATCATGTTCATGCACTCGGCAAGCGACGGGTTTACCTTTCCAGGCATTATGGACGAGCCTGCATGAACAGCAGGTATCCCAAGCTCTGAAAGGCCTGCAACTGGTCCTGAGGCCATAAGCCTGATATCGTTTGAAAAACGACCAAGCTCTAGGGCCAGGTTTCTTAGCGTTGACGACAGGTATGCCACAGCGAATCTGCTCTGCAGGCCGTACTGCATGTCAGGCTCGGGTTTGAGTGGAATCTTTGTTATTTTTGCAAGTTCCGAAATTGCTATCGCTCTGTAGCCCTTTGGGGTGTTGGCTCCGCTGCCCACTGCTGTTCCGCCGAGGGCTACGGACTGCAGCTCTTTCTGGGCGGAAACTATCGCATCACGGGCCTTTGCAATAGCGGTTGCATATGCTGCAAACTCTCCGCCAAGAGTTACAGGCAGTGCATCCATGAGGTGGGTCCTACCTATCTTTCGAAAACCTGCAAACTCCTTTGCCTTTTTTGTTATTGTTTTGATCAAGTCGTCAAGAACGGGAATCACCTGTTTGGTGTTGAATAGGATTGCAACGTGCATCGCTGTTGGAAATGTGTCGTTGCTTGACTGTGACATGTTTACATGGTCATTGGGATGCAATGCCTTTTCATCCCCCTTGGTTTTGCCAAGTATTTCTAGGGCTACGTTTGTAATGACCTCGTTGGTGTTCATGTTAAAGGCAGTACCTGCACCAGAATTGATTGGTTCGACCAAGAACTGGTCTAGGTGTTTGCCGGAAATGATCCTGTCGCAAGCCTTTACAATTGCATTGCCGCGCTTGGCGTCTATTGTCTTTGTCTTCATGTTGGCAACTGCCGCGGATCTTTTAATCATGACAAATGCCATAATCAAGTTGATGTGAGGCTTGAGGCCCGTCACGTGGTACTGGTTGATTGCCCTTGAAGTAAAGGCTCCGTAATATGCGTCAGCAGGGATCTTTACATCTCCTAGCGAATCTCGCTCCGTCCTGTATTCCACGACCAACCTTCGATTAAAATTCCTAATATTCATTCCCATTTGAAAATTTGCAAATTTATCTCACGTATCGTGATAACTTTAGCTTATTTTGGAGCGAAAACCCAATAGATTAATATACTTATAATAAAGATTCGAGATGATGAATAAACGATACAGTATCCTATCCATTGTTGCAGTAGCAGCAGTGGCTGGAATCCTGTTCGGTAGCACATATTCAAACACACAGGTAGCTGGTAGCGCACTAAGCGTATCACCAGAGACAATTGACAAAGTGACACCACAGACAATAGATTCAGTAACTGCAAAGGATGTCGCAAGCGTCGGCGGTCTTGTGTTCAACATGGTGGGGGCGGACGCAATTCCGCTAGACCAAGTAGCAGCCGAAAAGGCAGCTGGTCGAACTGTCCATGAGGTAACACTTACCGCACAGAGCGTCGATCTGCCAATTCCTGGCGGAAAGATGTATCATGCCATGACCTTTAACGGTCAGGTTCCGGGGCCAACAATTAGGGTAACACAAGGTGACGTCATCGAGGTTACACTAAACGTACCTTCAACTGAAGTTACAGGCCACAGCCTTGACATGCACGCTGCACGAATCTCCGCAGTACCGAACTTTGGTCCTGTGATGCCAGGCAAGTCAAACACCTATGCGTTCATTGCAAACACTCCGGGTGCCTTCAAGTATCACTGTGAAGGTGTGGGTGTAATCGGTATGGACCAACACGTCCTTTCCGGCATGTACGGAATGACAATCGTTGATCCACTCAACGGATACCACAAACTCCTCATACAGAGAACTGCGACACAGAACGGCCAAGTGGTCATCAACAACACGCTTGTTGACCCAGCCGCATACGAGTTCACTTTGCAATACAACCAACTCTACATCGATGACAACGGATCCTACAACCAGGATGCTATGTTCAAGCACCAAACAACTTGGACTGTTGTGAACGGCAAGCCATTTGGTTATGACCCAGTTGTAACAAAGGTGTGGAAGGGTGCTGGTGGTCAAAACGAGGCTGCTCCAATAATTGTACCGGTTGGCCAACACATACGATACTTCGTATTGAACCAAGGTAACATGCCATTGTTCTTCCACATTGTGGGTGGACAGATGGACAGAGTTACACAGGGCAACGTGGTACAAGCAATGGGAACACAAACATGGGCCATCGGTGGTTCGCAAGATGCAATCATTGATGTGGTCTATGATGAACCAGGGGCATATGTGGCAGTCAATCATGACTATGCCGCAATCTTCTCTGGCGCAGCAACAGTACAGCTAGCACAGGCAAGCGCAGCTCCAAATCCATCGGATGCTGTACCGCCTACATCGAGCGTACCTGGAACAAGCATGCCACAGCAGACATTTGTCCACTGTGAATGCACCAACGATCGTGCTGCCCAACTCGGAAACATGACTGGACAGTAAGTCCATTAATCCATTTTTTCCTTTTTTATTCAAACTCCACAAATGATTATATTCTGTGCATATCGGTCATGAAAGCATGAGTATGGATAAAGCGGTTCTAATCTGTGATCAGGTTGATAAAATTTTAAACGAAATACTTCAGAAAAACGGCCTCAGGATAACATACGAGCCGGAAATCACGCCAGATCAAATCAAGGAAAAGATAGGCAACTACGACATCGTCATAGTTCGAAGCAGGACCAAGCTTACAAAGGACTTGATTGAGAATGCGGCAAAATGCAAGATAATTGCAAGGGTAGGTGTGGGCCTTGACAACATCGACGTGGATGCCGCAAAGGCAAAGGGGATACGGGTGATCAACGCGGTGGAAGGGGCAATGAATGCGGTTGCCGAACTAGTGTTGGGTCTCATGCTTTCGCTTGCAAGGGAGATTCCCCGTGCGGATCGCGAGATAAGGAATGGCAAGTGGCTGAAAAAAGATTTGATGGGAAGCGAGATATCGGGAAAATATCTGGGAGTGGTAGGGCTTGGCAATATAGGAAAGAAGCTTGCCAGGCATGCAAAAGCCCTAAACATGAATATCATAGGATATGACGTAGTACCAATTCAGGACGATTTTGCAAGGGAGGTCGGTCTTATCAAAGCCGATCTAGACACGCTGCTTTCAAGCGCTGACTATGTGTCATTCCACGTACCGTTCACACCCCAGACTCACCATCTGGTAAATGCAGACAGGCTCTCAAAAATGAAAAAAACATCATACCTCATCAACACATCGAGGGGAGAGATTATTGACGAGGAGGCTCTCTATGCAGCCTTGAAGGAGGGGAAGATTGCGGGGGCCGCACTTGATGTCTTTGAGAAGGAGCCTGCCGTGGGCCAGAAACTGACCACCCTTCAAAACGTAATCTGCACTCCTCACATAGGGGCGCAGACAAGAGAAGCTCAGGCTTTAGCTGCAAATGTTATAGCAGAAAAGATAATAATGATTCTTCGTGGCGTAATCTAGCCGTGGTACGCCTAGTCCCTGCATTTGCTATAGTCTTTCTCACCATACTCTCCGTCTATCCAGCCCTAGCTGACTCTGGCTTGATCACGGTGGTTGCTGGAAAGACATACCAGGTGACATACAACTCAAACGGAGTAAGAGTCCAAGACATTCAGACAAACCCCACCTACGACGAACTTACGGCTGCCGTACAGGTTTCCAGTCCAAATGGATATCTTGACCTTACAATTCCGAGGGCACTGCTTGACTCAAAGCAGGGAAGCAATGACATACCGTTCATAGTTGTAATTGACGGGACCCTGGGAAACGTGGAAGAAAAGAACGCTACGCCGGAGTCTAGAACCATCACAATTCAGCTTTCGCCGGAGAACAAAGAAATCGAGATAATCGGTACCTATGTGGCAGTCTCTGGTCCTACAGGTGGCATCTCTCAGGCACCGCAGACCGTAGGCAATCAGCCATCAGCATCTCAAGTGGTGGCTAACCAGTCTTCAATTCAGACTACACAGACGCCGAGTGGAAAACCTGTAACTCCAAGTCAGCCCCAACCCACAGCTCCTTCAAGTCCTGCTTTAACCCCTATGTCGCAGACAAATGCAACTCAAAATATTATCCTGAGGATTCCATATGTGCCAGGCTTCGTTATGAGCCTAAGCTACATTGACTTGGGCGTGATAGGGGCAATTGTCCTGGTCATAATCATTGTGATCGCAAGTTCTGCAAGGCGGACATCGAGGATTGCCCGGAGAAGCGCCTAGACCTTCATTATTTTAGACTCGATTAGATACTCAACTACGTGGCCAAAGTCATTGTCTGAAATGTCGCCATTTGACCACCAGTTTGCATCGTTTTTGAACCATTCGGGGATTACAACCTGGTTTTGTTCTTGAAAATCGTTAACCGTGATAACTCCAGAGCTTACAAGCTCTGCAATGTGTTCCCCAAACAGCCTGCCTGAGGTCTGGTTATGGACCCATGAGCTTGCTACCGTCTTGAACTGTGGAGGTATGGCTACCTCCCCCGAGTCGACGAGTTTGAAGGCGGTGGATGCGCTTGCTCCATCGTACTGAATTTGGACAAGATAGGAACCGGGTGCAAATGTAGTCCTGTAAAATGGCACTGGCGCCGTGATGCTTGAAACGGGCTTTGATATCATCAGGTTGATCGGGGACGATGACTGGTTGGATTGGTCCGTGATTTGAAGTACTGCCATATCACCTGTAACGTTGGACACGGTTATTGAAAGCGAAAGACTCTCGCCGTAGTGGTATACCGGTTTGCCAGTGGTTATCTGAATCTGTGGCAGGGCAGATGCCATGCCCATCATTCCTGACACTGACAGGAATATCACTACGGACACCGCAAGTCTATTCATGATCGATGCAAATAATTGATTTCATAATAGGGTTTTGGTACGTGTCGCTTTTCCTGATGCGCGAGGTATAGGAAAAAATCTTAAAGAAAATTTTTCTAGTTTTATCTCTCTATATCGAGATATGTAATGTCTAGCAATAAAAGAGTTGTACCTGTACGCGGGCATTTTTACAAAGTGGGTGTCACCCGCGTTATCGCTTGCTGCCCTTGCAATTCTTGTTTTTACCCTGTCAAACATTCATGCCGTATGGTCTCTCCCCACAACCAGTGTACTTGTGCCCCTTTATGACACGACGGGTAGTCAGTGGGATTCTGTCATTGATGCAAAAAAGGAGCACCCACTAGTCCCAATTGTGGCAATCATAAACAATGGGGGAGGTCCAGGCACGGCCTCGGACCCACAATACGCTGCACTTGTCCAGAGGTTGCATTCTGCTGGCATATCCGTAATTGGATACACCTACGCCGCGTACGGATCACGAAACAGCACAGAGATAATGGCAGACATTGAAAATTACAAGACATGGTATGGCGTTGACGGTGTCTTCATAGACCAGATGTCATATGCCGGAGGCGATGAAAGCTACTATGCAAACCTTACAAGTTATGCCAAATCAATAGGCCTTTCATTTGTTATGGGAAACCCTGGGACGGACACTAGGCCCAGCTATGTGGGCACAGTGGACGCAATTGTAATTTATGAGAATCCCCAACTTCCAAGCCTTTCATATCTTGAGGGCTGGCATACGGGTTATGACAAGTCAACTTGGGGTATGCTCCCGTACGAGATAGGATCCTTGGACGGGGAGTTTGTTACAAACGCCACACAATACTTGGGCTATGTCGGGGTTGGCAACGGGACGAACTCTACTGCATGGGAAGTCCTGCCTCCATATTTTGGTGAGGTTGTGGCACAACTTGATCCCATACCTTCTGCCCCAAATGGATGGAGGTCCAGGCATCGCCCTCACATGCATACTTGCGGTGGTCTGCACCCGTGCACCCTGGAATCTCTCCAATCACCGGGTATCAGATCGAAAGAAACGGAACTGTGCTAGTCAATGATACCTTGTCTGCCTCTACGTCGTTTAATGACACGACGCTCCCTTCAAACTATGATGCGGTGTATGCTGTGGCAGCGTGGAATTCTGAGGGACTGGGCCACATCTCGGCCAACGTTTCAGCCGACTCTAATGCTACAACGGGAACTGCGGTCGCCACACAACGTCTGACTGTTTCAACACAGGACTCGTATGGCAACCAAATTCAGGGATTTTACACCGAATTATATGCAGAGAATGGAACACAACTAGCTGCTGCATACACTCCTTACAATTTTGCTGTGGATAGAGGCCTGAATTATACTGTACATCTTGAGGATTACGGCAACTACATGTTTGATCACTGGCAGGACACAGGTTCAAACAACGCCAGCAGGACTGTTTTGGAAACCGCCAACGAAACAATAGCCGGCGTCTACAAGACAGTTCCCAATCCTCCGTCCGGACTTGGCTCAACTGCAATTTCGTACTCGCGGGTTGACCTGAACTGGCAGGCGCCGAAGGTGGACGGAGGATCACCAATTACTGGATACAAGATAGCAAGGTCATCCGACGGGGGATCGACCTGGACTACAATCGTCAGAAACTCCGGTACTGCCTCAACGACATACTCAGACAAGGGTCTAAGCCCGGACACTACATACTTGTATCATGTGTTTGCCATAAACTCCGTAGGGGGCAGCACTCGTTCTAACACAGCGTCTGCAAAGACATTGCCTGCCTCGTACATAACGGTGACCGCTTCGAACCTTTTAGGGGAAAAAATAACTGGTCTTTGGGTGGAGATAGACAATCCAAACACCGGATCGATGGTAAAGGGAGGATACACCACGAACACGTTTGTGGTCAACAGCGGGAAAACGATTGTTGTCTATGCCTCAAACTACCAGAACTACGCTTTTACCCACTGGGAGGATGGCACAACGGATCCATACAGGACTTTGAACCCTGATGGGAACATGACCATTACTGCTTTCTACAGGGTCTCGTAGGCCAAACCCTTGTAAGTTTGAGAAAGAATCCAAGAATGCTTTTGTCTTTGAACCAAACGTCATGAAACGATGGTTTTGAATTTCTGTGCCTACCTGTTCTAACAGAATATTAAGGGGGAATTTGGTATTGCCGAGTATATGAATAGCCACCAAGAGCAAGTATGGCTAAAAATGTGGAAAGAAAACTCAACCGAGCTTAGGGCAAAGGCTGTAGAATGGAGAAAGCAACATGCTTTAGAAAGGATTGACAGGCCCAGCCGACTACACAAGGCAAGGCAACTTGGTTACAAGGCAAAACAGGGTGTGGTCGTAGTGAGGATGAGGGTAGGAAGGGGTAACATGCGCAAAAAGAGGCCGGTTGCGGGAAGGAGGCCAAAACATCTCGGTGTGCTCAGAATAAAGCCTGCGCTTAGCATGCAAAGGGTTGCAGAACGCAGGGTTCTTGAAAGATTTCCTAACTTGAAACTACTTGGCTCTTACTATCTTTACCAAGACGGTGTGTACCTCTGGTATGAAGTAATATTGGCTGACCCATCGCATCCGAGGATCTCAAATGACAAAGAAATGCGGGGCAAAATTGCCGGCCTGAAGAATTGAAGACCTACATTCTTCTCTCTTTCATAGTTGTTTTGGTGGTTGCATCCGCGCTCCTCTCGTCGCAAGCCCAGGGGCAGATACAATTTAAGGGCCTGAACCATCCGGGCATAAAATGGAGTTGGCCAATCAAGGCTGATCAATACACGTTTGTAGTAAACACCACCTCGAACTACGACGTGCAAAATGTCACCTTTAACAAGGATTCCAAGACGCTGTCATTCTTGGGAAATAGCTCCCATACCGGAAACATAGCGGAAATTGAAATTCCTTCAAATCTCATAGGGGGCAACTACACTATTTACCAGAACGGCAACCAGATCTCGCCAGTCGTCCTCAAGAACGGGAACCTCACCACGGTCATACTGAAGTTTAACGACACAGGAAACCTCAAGACCGACGTAACCGGGACGACCTATCTTCCAGAATTTTCAGGCATCGCGCCAGCGGTAATGGTGATGTCCTTTGGTATCCTGTTTCTTACCTTGAGACACAGACGCATCTAGTAATACCCGTTCATGTAGTCTTCCCACATGTTTGAACGAGTGGTAAACTTGTTTATCTGGTAGAATATTCCGCCTATGATGCCGGCTTGGTAAGAGGCATATAGGTATACTTGAGAATGTGTTGGGTCGCTGTGGGTAAGGCTGAGTGCAATCATCGTAAAGAAGATGTATGTTCCCACAAAGGTGAAAACCTTGCTAAAGAACCCATCCATTCCGACTATGCGCTTGGTGGCTGCGGCCATTATTGTGATGCTTGAAACTATCAGAAATGTCAGACCTCCGTTTGCCTTGACAAAATCGTTGACCCATTGGAAAACGCCCTCCTTCCAGATGGAGTCTTGGGGCGGGTGAGCGCCTCCGTGGAGTGCAAACGAGACCGACGTGAAAATGGAACCCATCATGAAGATGAAGAGGAATATTTTGATTAACCCGCGCTTGAAGGGACTCCTTGGAGCGGCAGGGGACATTACCCTTTCTGCCATCTTGACACCATAGAGCAGACCAATGAGGAAGGAGGGTATGAACATCAGGTCTATGATTATAGGTGACTGTTTTATCAAGCCGTTAATCTCCTGCCCGAATATTAGAGAGATGGCAAGCGATAGTGCCGCGGCGCCAACAAATATGCTGATGTCAAGCCAGCTTCTGTTATGCCTAATCTCAAATAGGTCTGGTCCCCATTCGTCCAATTCTGGAGTTTGTTTTAGGAAACGACATTAAAGAAAGAAATCCAAATGATTTTGCCTAATTTATCAACTAATTCTGCCTTTATCTCCATTAGCTGCATGGTTGGTATGCAAAAGGGAATCTTACTAATTATTGCAGGAGCCGTAGTGTTGGCTTTCGGGTTTCTTTTCTTTCTTCAGGGAAACTCCGTGGTAGGACCTTCCTCTTCATTCATGTACTCCAACCCTAGATGGATCCTGTATGGCGGATACATGGCCGCGATAGGGACTGGAATTGTTGTTGGCGGACTGGTCCTCAGCTTACGACGCCCAAGGTCATAGTGGACCTAACCTTGTCCATCTTCCTTATCTTCTTTGTAATTAGGTTGTCAAGCTGCGTGTCAGTGCTTGCCTCAGCCTCCACAACAATGTCATAATCTCCATAGACCACCCTTGCATCCTTCACCTTGTCCATGCGCTTGATTTTTTCTACAATCTCGCCTTCGGCACCAAGCTCGCACCCGATCAGAATGTATGCCTTTTCCATGGTATGTTTATCAAACACAGCTTTAAATCCTTACTTGAGCCCTTTTCATTTCCACATGGCAAATTGTACGTGGTTAGAGTGGGAAGGAGAACTGAGTTTTTAAATGCCTTTATTTTACAACCAACATGGGACTTTTCGGAAGGGCAAAGCAGAAAGATGAGAATCTAGAAAAACTCAACATACTTTTTGACAGGTTCGACTATCCGCATCTTGAAAAACTTTGTGTTGATTTGATAAAAAAGTCTCCCCAGATGCGGGAGAACGAGCGCCTAGAAAGAACAGAGTACGTGGAATTCATCTGGGACCAATACAAGAAGGGAATCCTAAGTTTCCAGCAGGTATTGGATTTTGCGGTTGCACAAGGGATAATAGATAAAGACTTTTTCGACTAGACCTGCATATTAGGATCTTATCTCAAGCGTGGTAAGGCGGTTTGTTTCCAAGTCATAGACTCGAACTAGGTGGTTGTTAGTATCCGCAATGTACAACCTGCTCTGATAGATCTTGACATCGCCCGGTTCGTAGAGGCCGAGCGTGTCGCAACCGGGTTCGCCTAGATTGCATGTGCCTTTCATTCCTTCATATCCAATCAATGTAGACGTGGTGGCTTTTTTCAAATCTATCACCCTGATGGCTGAGTTGTAGGTGTCAGCAACATAGACATGGTCTTGGGTGGCAGCAAGTCCGAGTGGATGTTGAAACAGAGCCTCCTCAAGACTGCCGTCCTTGTGCCCAAAGACGAAAAGTCCGTGACCGGCAAGAGTCCTGACAAAGCCAGATACCAAATCTATCTCGCGAATTGAAGATGTTTCACTGTCTGTAAAATACAACTTGTCTCCCAAGACCGCAAGGCCACTTGGCTGGGCAAGCCTTGCACTCGACCTTGCCCCGTCCACGATGTCCTCATGACCATTTCCTGCAAACGGTTTTACAAGACCAGTTTCGACGTCAAGAGACCAAATCTGGTGGTTTCCTGCCATTGCGATGAAAACTAGATTGTCCTTGACTGCAACATCCCATGGAGATGAGATTGACGTCTCTAATCCTTTGCCGCCCTTTGACATCCAAGGACCTTGTCTTCCTGTTCCTGCTACTGTGGAGACCTTCCTTGAGGGAAGATCAATCTTCCTTATTGCGTGGTTTTCCGTGTCTGCAACGAACAAGGTCTTTCCCTTCCAGCAAACCCCTTGGGGTCTGAAAAAAGTTGCACTATCAAAATCGCCGTCCGCAAATCCGCGCCTTCCGCTCCCAATTTCATACAGTGTCTTTCCAGACATGTCTGTTATGACAATTCGGTTATGGTTAGAGTCAGATATTGCTATCATGCCTTCGAAGATGGCAATCTTGCCTGGAAAGGAGAGTACAGTGGAATCTTTCATGACTCTACGTGATATCTTGATGGGTTCTGCCGTCAAGGTGCCCATGGTGGCATGCTTTTCCAGAAGGACGTCTATGGTGTCCTCAATCATCTCCTTTTGCCCTTCGCCTGACTGCTTGTACACCACTGTCCCTTTTGGATCTATTATCACGATTGTAGGCCACCCAGCAACCTCGTATCTCTGCCATGTGATCATCTTTCTGTCCACCAGCACAGGGTGAGCAATCTCGTATCTCTTGACTGCTTGTTCGATGTTCCTCTTATCCTCCTCGTTGAAAAATTTGGCAGAATGGACGCCTACAAAAACCACGGGTCTGCCCTCGTATTTTTCTTCGAGGCTTGCAAGTACCGGTAAGGTGTGCATGCAATTTATGCAGCAATATGTCCAGAAATCCAAGACGACAATATGGCCTCTTAATCTTTCAAGGGAGAGAGGTTCGTCGGAGTTTATCCAATCAAAACCGACAGGAAATTCTGGCGCTTTGGTAATTTTAGAGTAAAATCCGTCAAACACGAATTTTTTTGGCATAATTCGCAATAAAAGCCCTCCCAGCCAAGACAGCTTTGGCGTCGAAGGGAAAAATTGACCGTCAAAAGCCGGCAGCGACGGGGTTTTCGGGTTTTATTATTTCTCTTAGCATGACAGTTGCGTAGGAACCCCTAGAAAGCGTGAAGCTAACAAAGGGCGCAGCAACCGAGAAATCCTTGCACTGTATGAGGGATTGTCTGAACCCACCTTCTCCGCTTACTTCTTGCATTTCTTTGACAAAAAAGTCCTTTGGGTTTGTTTCCTCTTCCTCGAGGACCTTGGATATTTGGTAATCAAACCTGTTCTTTTTCGAATACGAATAACCTACAATGGGCACTGCAAGTTTCTGCTCTGGGTCATTTTGGTATCTTCCAAGATTGTCGTCCTTGTCATAACACACGTCGTTTGGTTGTGGGTGTGACAGGTCCTCGCCCATTTCGTATGCCATGCTGACTGTACGATTAAAAATGTAGGATTGGTAGGCTTCCACAAAAAATCGTCTGAGCGAAAGCGGGATGGCATGCAAAGCCTTTAGCGAGTTGCCATGCTGCACCATTTCTTCCAGGACCATCTTTTCGATATCCATATGCGGGGGTATGCGTGCAAGCGATTTTGAATAGTTGGTGCTATCCTTGAGCTCTTCTCTTATCAGGTTGTTTTCTGGACTGTCATATTCTGAAGTGCCTGAGAGCAAAACCTTAACCGCCCCTTCAAAGTCTTTCATGATGATCGACTTTCCCACAAGGTGAGAGATTGGCCTCTTGCTTCCAAATCTCTGATATCCATAGAAGTTTAATATTTTGTCGTACTGGTCAAAGGCTGAAACCTTTGCGAAATCTGCGCACTCTATAGCTATTTTGAAGTGGTTTCCAACCATGTCCTTTTTGGTTAGGGGCTTTTTGACATAGCCGATTTTTTCAAGGGAATATCGATTTGTATCCACGTTGTCATATCTGCGAGAAACCGCTGTGTCACAGACGAACTGTTCGGTCGTTGCGTTTGCGTCCTTGAGGCCTAGGGCCTTCAGCCTGATGCCGTATTTTTTGTAGATTTCTGACAGTGCGTGGTTGGTGTCTATGCCGGTCTTTTTTAGCCTGAATACGGCGTAACTTCCAGACTCTGAAATCCCGTCACGCGCCTTGTTCCGAAGCACCTCAGATACAAAGAACTGGTCTTTTGAAGCTCGTATCCTGCCCCCCGCACCGTCTACCTTTGTGCTATAGACCAAGATGCCAATTGTTCTGTCTAGTTTTGGAACCACTTCTTACTGGATAGTGACTGTGATAATCTGTGAGACCGTTAAATCTTGGTATCTCGCACTAACGAGGACCTTGTATGCCCCTGAAAGTGCAAAGTCATCTGCCCTCAGATTTATCGATATGGTTTTCTGCTTGTCAAGTACTACTGCGCTGTCTGATGTGGAGACCTTGAGGTCCTGCGTGCTTGCAGTTTGCTGGGTCATGATGTCTACGGGACCGCTTACCTGACCATTTGGATTTAGCGTCATGTCTACCGTCTCGTTTTGCCCCCTGTGGAGGGTTACGCTTGTGGTGGTGACGCTCTGGGAAAACGGCAGGGGTACTGAAGGATCGAGAACTCCTATGTTGTTTTCTACCCATTCTGGGAACCATACCTTTCCATTTCCTACGGTGAAGTCAAGTACTTGGGCTACACCGCAGTCTGTCTCTGTTCCACAGTCTGACCAGTTGGGGTTCTTTGAAGGGACGAGATATTCGACAAGCGTTCCCTTTAGAGGGTCAAATACCGCTAACGAGTTTGCGACTTGCTCATTGAACCAGAGTCTTCCCTTGTCATCGAATTGGTTCCAGTATGGTCTGGTTATGGGAGTCCTGATAAGGCCTGAGGCATTGCCATATGTTGACACCTGCGGCGTTGATGTGATATACTTGGTGAACTGCTCGGACTTGGGGTCAAAACTGATGAACATGCTACTGGCAGTGTCCGTTATCCAGAGGTCTCCTCTTGGCCCTACTGAAATTCCGTTTGGTGCCAATATTCCAGGGGGAAGGGTATAGTTTGCGAGCTGAGAGTTCTGCGGATTGTACTTTATCAACGCGCCTCCAAGTTGGTAATTCCACACAGTGTACCAAATGTTGCCCGCAGGATCAACAGTCAAATCGCTTGTAAAGTTGTAATTGCCTGGAGAGTTGACATTTACGGTTTTGAGGTTGGTCCCTGTCTGATTAGTGCTAAAAATTGATATTTTCTTGCCTTCAAAGTCGTTTACCACCAAGTCCGCACCGTCTGGTTTGAGCATTTGTGGGAAGGCGTCAGACTGACCGGGAGTTTTGGGAAATACGAAGCTTGAGTAATTCTTGGTCTTTGTGTCGAACTTCCAGATCAGGTTGTGCTGTGAGTCGCTAAACCAAATGTTGCCGTTCGGTTCGTAGTAAATTCCCCACGTCATGGATTTTTCGCCCTTTTGCCATAATGGGTTATCAAACTCTTGGAACGTTTGCATTGACGGATCGAACTTGGCTATTCTCCCGGTGTTGGTTTCAGTGAACCATACGTTGCCAGATGGATCAGTGGTAATTGAAAGAGGCTGCGTACAGAGTGTTGGGATCTTGTACTCTGTAATATACTTGGTTGACTTTGTGCCGTTTTCACTTTGGCAAAAAGTAGTCCACTTGTCTGGGGAATAGTTGTCCTCGGGCGTGTTGGTCAGAGGCACTTGGTTGCTGGCAGGGGTGTTTGGTCTGAAGAAACCAACCCCCACTGCTGCTACAGTTGAAATGATGAAAACTGCCATGAATCCAATAGCTAGAAGCTTCCGTACGTTTTTCTTCACACAAAAAGTGCAGTTTTTACCATGTTATATCTTATTCTCGTAGTCCAACCCTGTGACCTGAACAATTTTGTTTCTTGACTTTTCGCCTGAAACCAGCCTTACGCTGGATTTTGGAACCTTGAAATGGTTGGCAATTTTCTTGATAATCTCGGTATTTGCCTCCCCTTTTTGTGGCCTTGCCATGACTCCTATCTCAATGTGGTCGTCTTTTACCTCTAAGAAATCTCGGTGGAACGAAACTGAGACGCTGTAGAACAACCAATTTTGGTATCTTGCAAGGCAAATATTAAACTTGGACGTGGGGGTTGCATGGAAAAAGAAGACATGGAGAGGGTCCGGTTGTTGGACCTAGTGATGAGCAGAGGCATCCATGCACTATCCAGGGAAGAACTGGAGCGGCTCCACACATTGCTTGAGCAAAAGGACTACAGCCATGACCCGAAGGCCCAAAAATCAAGGAAGAAACTCCTCAAAAAGTTGTCCGTGGCAATTTATGATTTAGACGAAAAATATGGCAATTCATTTAAAACAAGCTAGGGGCAAGGTCAGGCGATGCTGGGTAACGTACTCCACGAGATATTCAATGATGTATTATTCATAAAATATGGGCTCGTGGGTTTGTTCTTCAACGGCGTCTTCTCTTCCTTCATACCGATACCAACAGAAATTACTACAACAACCCTGCTTGTAGGGGGTGCTAACCCTTACGATGTTTTTCTGGCCTTGGCCACTGGCTCAATACTGGGCGGATATGTGGCATACTATCTTGGGTATAATGGAAGGCTGATTGGGAAATTTCGTAAAGCCACGCCAAAATACGAACAAAAGAGCGTCAGCATCATGTCAAAATACGGGTGGAGCACCGTGATCTTTTTTTCACCATGGATCCCAATTATAGGAGACATTGTGTCAATCATTGCTGGTACAAAAAAGTACAACCTTTGGAAATACTCTGTTTCAATGATAGCGGGAAAAATAGTAAAATCTGTAGCAATAGTGTTTTTTAGCGTCCATTTCATACACTGGCTCTTTGCCATCATGCGCTAGATCAAAGATATATTACTCGTCCCTTAGAACCAAAGCCTGTGAGGATGGTCACACCGGTCAACTATGCTCTGGAGTTTGAGCCAGACTTTGAGAAATTCAAGTTTAGGGGCAGAGAACAAGTCCTCCTCAAGATTTCAAAGGCGACAAGGCAGATAATCCTCAACGCCGCAGAACTTGAAATAAAAGAATGTTTTCTTACATCAAACGGAAAAAGACTAAGGGGGCGTGTAAGGCTAGACGAGAAAAAAGAGGAGATGGTGATAAGCCTACCTGAAAAAATTTCTGGCAGGGCAGTCCTTGAAGTGGACTTTGTGGGGACGCTAAATGACAAGCTTGTGGGCTTTTACAGGAGCAGATATGAATACAATGGGAAAGAAAGACACCTTGCCACCACGCAGTTTGAGGCAGCAGATGCAAGGCGGGCATTCCCTTGCTGGGACGAACCCGAAGCAAAGGCGACATTTGACGTCTCACTATTGGTGGACGGGAACCTTACCGCGGTGTCAAACATGCCTGCCATATCCAAAAAAAGGGTAGGCAAAAAGACCCTTTACAAGTTTGAAAGAACTCCGGTGATGTCTACATACCTCCTTTACCTAGGCGTCGGAGAATTTGAATTCTTGCAGGGCAAGCTCGGCAAGACACTGGTCAGAATTATCACTACAAAGGGCAAGAAGGAACAGGGCAAGATGGCCCTAGTCTTTACAAAGCAATTCCTTTCATATTTCCAGAAATACTTCAAGATTCCATACCCGCTTCCGAAGCTTGACATGATTGCAATCCCAGACTTTGCTTCCGGGGCGATGGAAAACTGGGGGGCTATCACTTTTAGGGAAACAGTTCTGCTGTATGATCCCAAGACCTCATCGACTGATACGTTGCAGCACATTGCTGAGGTGGTTGCCCATGAGCTTGCGCACCAATGGTTTGGGAACTTGGTCACCATGAAATGGTGGAACGACTTGTGGCTCAACGAAAGCTTTGCAACCTTCATGGCAACAAAGGCAGTTGACAAGGTTTATCCAAACTGGGACTTTTGGGATCAGTTCCTTATTTCTGAGATGACGGGGGGCATGAGCCTTGACTCGCTAAAGTCTTCTCACCCAATCAACGTAGATGTGAAAAGCCCTGCAGAAGTAAGGCAGATCTTTGACGAAATAAGTTACAACAAGGGGGGAAGCGTCTTGCTAATGCTCGAAAATTACATTGGGGCTGAAAACTTTCGAAGGGGCCTTTACAGTTACCTAAAAAAACATGAATACGCTAATGCAACGACAGAAGACCTTTGGAATTCACTGGGAGCTGCATCAAGGAAACCCGTAAGGAAGATGATGGACACTTGGGTCAGGCAGGTGGGATACCCAGTCGTTGAAGCCACGTCAGATGGCAAAAGCATACGGTTGTCCCAAAAAAGATTCCTCCTTGAAAGCGCGGGGGCCTCTACCAGAGGCATGTGGATGATTCCCGTATCGGTCAGAATGGAAGACACTGTGGAAACAAGGATGATGACGGGTTCTGTAGCCATCCCTCAAAAAGGCGGCTGGTTCAAGGTAAATGACGGACAGAAGGGCTTCTACAGGGTAAAATACGACCCTGACTCCTTTGAGGCGTTGGGCACGCTAGTGGCGGAGAAAAGGTTGTCCAACCTAGACAGATGGAGCATACACAATGACTTGACCGCTCTAGTCCTTTCAGGGCAGTACGGTCTAAAGCATTATCTTGACTTTGTCAAGCATTATGAGGATGAAGACGACTATGTGGTATTGTCTGACATAGTGGGGTTCTTGAACTTCCTCTACGTCGAATTTGTAGGGGAGGAGTTCTGGGCAGAGATTAAGGAGTTCAATCAATGGTTCATGAGTGTAGTGTTCCAAAGGATAGGATGGGATCCGGCCAAGGGCGAGAGGGCAACATATGCCTTGCTTCGCGGTATGCTCATCTCCTCCCTTGGAAGGCTTGAGGAAAGGGAGGTCGTAGACGAGGCCTATTCCAGGTTTTCTGCACTCCAAAGGAAACGCCCAGTAAATCCAGATTTGAGGAGCGCTGTGTATTCTACAATTGCATGGAACGGTGACTCAAGAACATATCAAACCCTAGTCGGGATGTATCGTAGAGCACCAACCCAGGAGGAGAAGGTCAAGCTGTTGGGGTCGCTTGCAAACTTTAAGGACAGGAGGCTTCTTGAGAAAACGCTTTCCTTTACACTTTCAAGGGACGTCAGGACGCAGAACCTTTTCGTGCCAGTTGCAAGGATGGTTGCAAATCCATATGGTAAGGATCTTGTGTGGCCCTGGATACGCAGGAACTGGAAAACCTTGGTCACAAAGTTTGGTGTCGGAAACCCCTTGCTGAACAGGATCGTCGGAAGCGTTTCCGTAATGGCAGATATTGAAAAAGAGAGGGAGGTGAGGAGGTTCTTTGCAAAACACCATGTACCTGGAATTGAGATGAAGCTTGCCCAGAGCCTTGAAAGGATAAGGATCCACGCCCGGTTCCTTGAAAACGTAAGAAAAGAATTCGGGCAATAGCTTCTGAAAAATCCTCAATGTTTAATAGTGTCATAAAATCAGCAACGCTGATGAAAAACCCGTCTCCCCAGAAGCTTAAATTGTTAACAATATTGTTTTTTGTGGCAGGGGCGTGGGGTATTTCCATTGGGCTTTTTTATTTCACAAACCCAAGCTTTCCTCTTACCGCACTCGGGGTGGTTAACCTTGTCCTTGGAATATTCCTGGGGTTTAGGCAGCTGAGGAAAGGCAGTGCGGAAAATGTTGGGCGGAAGGAAAAATAAGAGTTCATGGAAAGTTTTGGAACTGTTTTTATAATTTGAGACCATGAAGGTTAGAGATGGTTGACATTAGCATAGGGGCATTGTTGCGCACCGAATGGGTGATACCGATTTTCCTTGGAATGACCTTTCTTGCATCTCTTCTTGCCAATAAAATACGGATTCCGTATACGATGGTTCTCGTAGGGGTGGGCTTGGCGGTTTCCCTTGCACACGTGTCTGGAATTGGCTTTATTGACAAGTCTCGATTTCAGGTGGATCCAAAGCTAATTCTCTACTTCATTGTGCCTCCGCTTATCTTCGAGGCGATGATGAAAATAGACAGGGAGCAATTCAAGACAATTCGAATCTCATCACTATTACTTTCAACCCTGGGAGTGGTACTTGCAACCTTGGTAGGGGGATTCCTGCTCTCATATGTTGCAGGGCTTCCCACCTTGGCGGCTTTTGCATTTGCAGCCCTAATTGCGCCGACGGATGCGGCTATAGTAATTGAGGTCTTCAAGAGAATAAAGGCACCGCAGACGTTGACGGTACTCATGCAGTCGGAAGCCAGCTTCAATGATGCAACAGGCCTTGTGATATTCTCCTCAATCATAGCCTTGTCTGTGGCACAAGGCTCTGCACTTGGTGCGCCAAATTCCCTAGGTGATATACATGTGGACATACTGCAACAGCTGGGCCACTTTGCACTGGTGTTCTTTGGAGGAATTGCAGTTGGCTTGGGTTTTGCGGTTGCAGCACGTTTCCTGATAAAACTCATGAATGAACCTCTTTCAGAGACTGCGCTTTCAGTAGCCGTGTTGTTCGGATCCGTTGTGGTCGCAAATGCCCTGCAGCTTTCAGGACTTGTTGCTGCTGCCGCATCTGGACTGTATTTTGGAAACCTTGTCATGAAAGGGAAGGGAATAATGAGCGAAAAGGCTCAGCTTTACAGCTCACACTTCTGGGACATGATTGCATTTTTTGCAAACTCCGTGGCGTTCCTTTACCTTGGTCTGAGCATGGACTTGCTAAGCCTGGGAAAGAATTTGCCCTTGATTGCCATGGCATTCGGAGCTGTCCTGGCAGCAAGGGCTGCGTCTACATATCCAATCCTTGCGGCAACCCATAGGTTCACGCATGAAAAATGGCCCAATGCATGGCGACATGTGGTGATGATTGGCGGCATGCGCGGCGCACTTTCTGTCGCACTAGTAGCAACCCTCCCTGAAAGCCAGTTTAAGGATATACTTGAGCCCATTACCTTCGGGGTTGTACTGTCATCCCTTTTGGTACAGTACCCTATCCTGTCAAGGTACATCAAGAAAGCCTTTCCAGAAACAGTTCAAACCTGATTCTAGTTGTAGGGCGGTACTGGACTACAAGGCGGGATTACAAGGTGATTAATAAACTGTAAGAGTATTCTGTATAAAATATGCATATATTTTTATAATTTGGATGTACGGTGCAAGTGAATGATTGCCTGGCCTCGGGCACTGGGGATTCCTACGCAATTTTTAATATGGATAAGACGATCGTTTTCTAAAATGGATGATTTGAGACGAAATTCTTCGTACGAGGCTTTTACTAACAGGGTTGCACAACCGCGTTTGCAGGCGTGCCCAAGGCAAAAAATGACGCAGTTTGACGCAAGTAGACGCACCTTGGCTCAAGTTGGCGCGTTAAAAATTAAAAGCACGCATGAGGAGTGTCATAATTGATCGGTGGGGTTGTTATGGGTTCTGTAAGTATGACTAATACGTTAACAATTTTAAGTTCTAAGGAGAACATAGTTGGAGGTAATGAATAGTGGAAATTTTGGACCGTACAAGTACTAACAGGGTCACACTTCGCCTGCAGAACGATATTCTGGACATTTTAAAACGCGAGGCATCAAAAACCGATCTGACGCTGAACGCCTTTATCAATAAGGTTCTGAACAAAAACATAACCTACGAGGAAAACGTAAATGCCATACTAAACGTGGTGTTTCCTCACGATTTCTTCCTTCTCATAGTGGACAAGCTCCAAGAATCAGACATCAAAGAGCTTGCATATAGGGGCCCGGGGGTTGTCAAAAAACTCTTCAATGTAATTGGCATGCAGTATGACATAGACCACATAATTCACAACTACTTTGCAGTAATAGGAAAATACTGCAAGTGGTTTGAATTCTCTCACAAGGTCAGCTACAACAAGTACAGGCTAGTCTTCTGTGCTGACGCTACCACGCCAAAATGGACGTTGTTCCTAAGGCTCTACATAAAGTCAATCCTCGAGTCAGCCAAGGTGTTGATAACGGATGAGTCCCAGAACGACGGCATCATAGTTTTCGAGTTTACGCACAAGGGATAACCAAACAAGAACCGGACAAACAAAGTCTTTTGCAAAAGAATTACGTAGGGGGTAAGGATTATTTTGAAAATCTTTGTCTGGATTTTTTGACATCAATTGGCACAGCATGGTGCGATCTGCCACCCAAATCTTATAGAACATTCCGAGATCAACAAAACCGCTAAACATGTCACAACAAAATCAGTTACGAAAAACCGAGTCCCGAACTCCGGAAAGTGTCAGGCTTTCTTCCATGGAGTTTGTAGGCTCAAGCATGAACCCATGCTGCACTTTTTGTGGAGCAGAAGTGGGTCTCGTTGAAGGAGACGTGATCTACGGCAAGGACTGGTACCATTCCAGCTGCTGGAAGGCAGCCGACGGGAGGAGCAAGTGAATTGTCGGGAAAGGGCACATCTAGTTGCTCGGACAAGAAGATACTGGTAATAGGCCTCGGACAGATAGGACACAGCAATGCCGAGTACATGACTTCACTTGGACTTGATGTGTATGGTTACGACATCAGCAAAGAAGCCGTGAATCGGGCATTGAGGGACGGTGTGATAAAAAAGGCGGCAGAAGATTTCCGTGGATATGATTATTACGTAATCTGCGTTTCGACCCACAGGCCTGAAGAGATGTTTGCTCCATATCTTGACGGCCTTATTGATGTGGCAAGGAGGCTTTCCCACGAGGGCAAGACCGATGCGCTGGTAGGGATAGATTCCACGGTAACAAAGGGCACTACCCAGGAGGTCAAAAAGATACTTGGGCATAGGCTGCATGTGGTACACGTGCCTCACAGGTTCTATGTCCATGAAAAAGAAGAACATGGTGTGAGACAGACCAGGGTCATTGGCGGATGTGATCCTTGCTGCATAAGAGAAGGGATGAGATTCTATGGAAAGATACTTGGAATCCCGCTACACCCTACAAACTCGGCTGAGGTTGCAGAACTAACAAAGATTGTAGAAAACTCGAGCAGGTATCTCGAGATTGCCTTTGCGGAGGAGATTAGAATGGTGTGTGAGAACCTCTCGATTGACTTCAACGAGCTCCAAAAAGCCATCAACACTAAATGGAACACAAAGATTCTGGAGGCAAGGGACGGTATAGGCGGTCACTGTCTTCCAAAGGACAGCCAGATGTTTCTTGACATCTCGCGCAACGTGGTGGTGACAAGCATGGTCCGAGCAGCAAAGATGGTTGACCAGCAATACAGGTTCCATCTGCAACAGCGAGCTGCACGGGAAGTACCACTTGCACGAGGATGACATCGGTTGAAAATAGCACAGGCTGGGATTATTTCGACTTCGATAGTGGTGGTAATGGGGGTTTTCATAATATTGCCTCCCTATCTTCCTTCCCAGAAACCTGTTGTGGGACTGCTGTCTTTTGACATAACTGACGAGCAAAACCTGCCGCAGTGGTGTTACGATCTCTCATCAATGCTGCAGGACCGCAACGTGAGCGCTACCATCTTTGTTACGGGCCAGGTAGCGCAGAAGTATCCTTCTTGTGTAAGTACGCTTTCTCAGAGAAACGATGTAGGCAGTCTCACGTACGACTACTTTAACCTGACCGGACAAGATTACGCCATCCAGCTAGATGAGGTAAAAAGCGGAAAAGATGCGGTGGACAGCGCGGGACATATAGACTCGAGGGCCTTCAGGGCTCCATACGGCCAGACAGACGGGAACATCTATTCCGTTTTGAACCAGTCTGGAATTGTCGCAGACTTTTCATACCAAACCCAATACAACAAGTACTACAACGGGAAATTCCTCAAGTTTGATGACATTGAATTTGGCGGGACTACGCATACGCCGGACTTTTTCCGCAACCTTTCTACTACAGAGCCCATCGTGATCGATTTTAACAACACGACTCCCGTTTCAAATATCGACGACTTTGTATCACACCTGAAAAGCCGCCACTTGATCCTTCTTGATGCCTCCGAACTTACGGGAGTTGATCTTACGGTAAGGGGGGGTCAAAGTCCTTGACAACTGAACTTCATCAATCTGTCTTCCGATCCATCGAGGACAAAAAGTCGTTACAAAAAATAAATGGGAAAAACAGGATCCTTGTCAGCAAGAAGGCCTGGATAGCAAGAATTTGCGTAATAGGATTTGGCTTTGGGATAGTTGCAATAAACTTCAACATGGGGCTGCAGCTTGAAGACCCGCTCATAATTTATTCTGACCTGCTTCCTCTCTATGGAATATTGTACCTCACAGTGGGCTGGTTTTTCTATAAAAATCCGGCAACGGGCGAGGTGGGCAAAGACTTGGTTTCAGTAATAGTTCCGGTATACAATCAAAAGGCAATGATCGAAATAGTAATCGACGCGATATACGAGTCCACATACAAGAACATAGAGGTTATTGCAATAAATGATGGCAGCAATGACGGCTCAAAGGAAATACTCGACAGCCTACAGAAGAAATACCCGTCACTTAAAGTGCTCCACAAGGAAAACGAGGGGAAAAGAAAGGCGGTGGCAATTGCGTTCTATCAGGCCAAGGGTACCTTTGTGGTACTAGTCGACTCTGACAGTGTAGTTGAGAGGAATGCAATAACGGAAATAATGAAAACTTTCAACGGGAATCCCGACGTTGGGGCCGTTGTGGGGTTTGCCAAGGTTTGGAACGCTCAGACAAACCTCATTACTAAATGTCAGGATGTCTGGTATGACTATTCATTTAACATAAGAAAGGCATGTGAAAGCGTCTTTGGGCTTGTGATGTGCTGTTCAGGCTGTCTTGCAGGATACAGGCGGGAAACAATAGAGCAGTATGTGCCATACTGGGTGCGATCGAAAATTCACGACAGCGAGGACAGGGAACTGACATCCTATGTTGTTGCATCAAAGTGGGGCAAAAAAGAACTGCCAAAACTGTACGCAAGTCTACCGATGTACACCCACAGGCTAATGAAAGACATGGCAAAGTATGACGATGCTGAGGACAGGGGACTGACTGCCCAGTCCCTGCTCAACTGGAGGGCTGTTTATGCCGCTTCTGCCATCGTGTACACAGACGTCCCTGAAAAATTCAGGGGGTTTCTGAGGCAGCAGCAGAGGTGGAAAAAGGGCACGACGCGCGTCAACTTTTTTGTAAGCACCTTCTTTTGGAGGAGGAACCCTGTGATGGCCACCATATTCTATCTTGATTTCATGATGGCTTTCATTACGCCCTTTATCATATTGACAGTATTTCTATACGAGCCAATACTGCACCATTCCCTCTGGGTTCCAGTTACCTACCTTGCAGGAATGCAGGCAATAGCAGTAGCACATGGGCTTGACTACAGGTTTCGGGACAGGAACGCCAGAAACTGGAAGTACAAGCCCCTCATGAACATGCTTACCGCCTTTGTTACATCATGGCTCATATTTCCAGCGTTGTGGAACTACAAGAAAAACCAGTGGTTGACAAGATGAGGTACTACAATCTGGTTGCACTTGCTGGCGTCGCTATGGTATTTGCCTTGCTGGCCCATCCTGCCTTTGCGGCGACAAACCCATGTCCATGCATAGCGTTCAGACTGGACGACGTACAAGAGTACTATCTGGACAAAGTCCAAATGAAAATCATGGACGAGTTCCAGAAGAAGAATGCAAGTCTTACAGTGGGTGTCATTGGATATGACTTCAGTTATGACAAGAAACTTGTATCTTATCTGAAGGACATTTCCAAGAAAGGACATGCCAAAGTGGAAATTGCAAACCACGGATGGAAGCACGAAAACTTTGCAGACCTGACAGAGTCCCAGCAAATTGGCCTCTTTAACAAGACAAACAATGAGCTTGCAGGGATTTTCCACAAAAGGCCAACCGTGTTTATAACTCCCTTCAACCTGTTTAACAACTACACCCTGAAGGCATTACAAAAATCGAAGATGACCCTGATTAGTTCCGGAATATCGGAAGACATGAACAAGTTTGTCACTGCAAAGGGAAGGCTCGTACTCAACAGGGACGCCCAAGGGCTTTACCACGTTCCCTCCATGACTGACTTTCAAATCGACGTAGGAAACGAGACTAAATGGACCCAAATCCCGTATGACAAACTCATTGGGAGCATCAACTTCCATACCTCAAAGGTGGGATACGACGTGGTTTTGCTTCACCCTCAGAACTTTGCAAAAATGGAAAACGGGTCATACGTAGATGTAGTGAACAGCAAGGCAATTGATGAGCTTGGGAAGATAATTGATTATGCCAGGTCAAAAAACATGACGATTGTCACGCTGTCTGACATTGTAGACATGGGTCTGCCAACATCCCAATCCAAGCCAAAAACTAGTCATACAACCTCTGTACACCTTGTCACAAACCAGACAAACACCACAAAAACAACCCTTTTGACCAAGCCTGCCAATGCTTCAAGTCTTAGTCTGCCAGTCGCTTCGCAGGAAAATAACAGCCAAATGGGAACCATAACAATTAGCATGCGGTATCCAAACGGGGACAGGGTTGAGGCACCCTTGGTCTCGTTACGGGTTTACCAAGACTCTAACGCCGCACCATACCTGGTGGTTAACTCAATTTCAGGAAATCCCTATTATCTTGAGCCTCTCCCCACGGGGCACCAATACAAGATACAGGCCTTGGTCGAAGGCATGCTTTCTAGCACAGACTATGTTAACTTGGAAAGCCAGAACCAGGAAATCAACATGGGGATAGCAGATGGTGGATCTATCAGGGCTACCGTTTATTACAACGATGCCATGACGCCGGTCTCAAACGCCACGGTGATAGTAAAATCGCAGGATAATGCGACTCGCGGGACGGGATTTACTGGGCCTGATGGTCAGACTGTGAGGTTCTACCTTGCCTCCACAAACGCGGGCTCGGATTATTATTCTATACAGGTAAAAATTGACGACCACCTGTCGTACTACAATCCGCCCTTGCAGCTTTTGTCTGGGGATGCCGACGAGGTCAAGATAGTTACTCCGTGGCCCTCTACAGTTGACAGCCTGATAACAGTCAGGTCGATCAACCAGTCAAAAATTCTTACGTCATCAGATGGCGATTACTTTGTAGACCTTTTTGATTCCAAGGGTAAGGAGGTATCCGAATCGAGGATAAACCTCCATGGGTATGCCTACTTCTGGAACCTCAGGGTTGGAGATTATGTCTTCAAGACGATGGATCGCGCAAGTGACACCGTCATTGGGTCAGCTGCTGTTACCATTGACGGCCTGAAGACCACCATTGACATCCCTGTCAGCATGAACAAGAATTTCAAGACTGAATCGGTGCCACAAAACGTGTCCGTGAAAAGCAGACTAGGACCAAGTCCTCACCCGGCAAACGAGTAACTCAGTCGCGGTTTTGCAGGATGTATTCCAAGTCGCCAGTCGTCCAAGGTTCAAAAAATATCAGGAAATTATGCACACCGGACTTTTCCAATTCGTGCATGGACTGGAGATCCTGCGCACCCGTGCCGCCTATGGCAGTAAGTGAAAGCTCGACAAATGTTGGAGTTTGAGTGGACTGACTTATTTCTGATACAGTTGTTCCCATCTCTGTTTCAAGCTCTGAGGAGTTTCTCATCTTGAAGAAGCTCTGGAATTGAATTACGAGATAGTCTGCATCCTTGGAGATGGCGTTCCAGTCCCAAGGATGCTCAAACTCCGTGCCATTTTGGGCATCGCCATATATGGGCGTGACCATGAATTTAAGGCCGTTTTTATGTGCTGCCTGATATGCGGAATCAAAAATTGAGAGCGCCTGCGTGAAATTTGAGGTGTATTCGGGAGAATACATCTGGCCTTCCTCATAGTCATAAATCACCCCGTCTACCGTTTTGGGCAAGGCGGCGACATGCAGTTTTATGGCTTCAATTTTGGAATACCACGCAAACGAAAGGACGTTTACACCCTGCATGACCTTGGATTTGGCCTCTGTGGAATCTTGGACTGCCTGGGCCGTGTAGTTGTCCTCGTCAAGTGGCGTGGTTATGAAAAGATAGTCTCCGGGCCTGAGGTATTTTTCAAACAGCTCCAGGTTTTTGTGGTTGCTTCCTGTGATGTAGAACATTGCAAGCGTTGTTTTAGGTCCGTTTTGGAAAAATGAAGGGGCCGTCCCGGTGGAATTCCCGACAGGTAAAGCCCAACCTCTTGATAACAAAACCTGAAGGCTGGAAGGAAAAAGGCAAACGGGCTCGCCAGTGGACTCCTGAAGCGCAAGATCAAGCCCTGACGCACACGTGATGCCTTGGGGCGGCACACCACTCTCAAATTGCTTTATGGGTGATAAGATACCATCCTGGGCATTCGCAGAATGTATCCAAAATAAGAGGGTGAACAAAAAAAGGAAGGCCGCTTGGTAAGCAAAACGAGGCAATAGCTGGTGGATAGGGGAAATAATCTTAAGCATTGCTACTCAATGCCCTGCAATCATGTGCTTGACAACAATTTGATTTTATGTATTTGTGTAAACTTAAATTCCATAAAGGCTGTATGTGATAATAATAAAGATTAGGGAAATTGGCGCAAAATCGAAACGAGTCCATTGAAAGGGTGTCTGAAGGAATCAGCTATGCCAAACTTGGCAAGCACAAGGATGCGATATCATTTTTTGACAAGGCATTGAAAGCAGATCCTCTAAACGCCGATGCCTTGTACAACAAGGGGCTTTCACTATTACAGCTTAAAAAGACCAAGGATGCTACCGCATGCTTTGAAAAATTACTAGAAAAGGACCCAAGCAACATACTTGCCCTCAACAACTTGGGAAATTTGCATGCTGAACAGCAGCAGTTTGAGCGCGCCTTGGGCTTTTACGAGAAGGCTCTCCGGGCCGATCCCAACCACGTTCCTGCCATTTACAACAAAGGAATAGCAGAGATAGGGGTGGGAAAGTATGATGATGCCCTCAAGTGCTTCAACCACGCGCTTTCCATAGAGCCTGAAAACTCCGCCGCGACATACTTCAAGGGGCTCGTGCTGGGCAAGATGAAAAAGCACGATGAAGCAATACCTTGTTTTGACAAGGTTTTGGCAAGAGAACCTGACAATTTTGAGGCCATGTTTTACAAGGGAACAAGCCTGTCCGAGCTTGGTAGGCATCAGGAGGCAGTCGAACTATTCGATAAAGTACTAAAGAGCAGCCCTAAAAACGGTACTGTCATTTATTCGAAGGCACGGAGCAAGGCCGATCTTGGACAGGACAACGAGGCACTAGAATTGCTTGCCCAAGCAATTCTGTACTATGGCAAGACGATTAAGGGTTGGGCCCTTAAGGACCCTGCATTTAATAGATTAAGAGAAGACGTAAGATTCAAAGCAGTTGTAAAATAATGTCAGAAGAATTTCTAAAAAACGTAAAGACGCTACTTGCCTCTGGCAAGGGAGATGGCGCCAGGCTCCGGGAGATACTAGATTCCATAAAACGCAACATCCCGGTAGTAATGTCCGATTACAAATACGTACAAACCTTGGTTTCGGAGGAGTCAACTACAGACAAGGCTGCTGTTGAAAACATGCCAGCGGACACAAGGCTTGAAGACCCCATCCAACTGCTCAGGATAAGGCTTGCCGAGGGGAAGATAACCGTGGAGGAATTCAGGGATCTCAAAAAGGCAATTTCGGAATACTGAGTTTTTCAAAAAGGATGATTCCTTCCCAAGTTTTAAATCTAAACTTGGCGCTTTATGCATCTATGCCCGACGTAAGCACGGTTTTGTTCTCATGTCTACAACAATCACCTATGCGCTTTACTATCTTACACTCTACGATTAAAGTGATGATTTCGCTGCTATAAGGGTAGATTTAGTTGTCAACAGTAAACGCGCCGCTTCCACCTGCTCCTGTTCTGATGACATGCTTTGGCCACTGTGGAATAGGACTGGGCGCTGAAGCTTATCGCAGGCTGCTTATCGATGTCGGTGCCGACCCTCTAAAACCTACACTAAAGGGAGAAAAGGAGGAATCGAGGGTTTTGAAAAGATATGGCAGCACAATTCTGAGGTTTCCAAATTCTTACGGCGGGAATGAAATTCCCCTAATTCCCAGGGCATTGCTCATCGACTTGGATCCACGTGCTGCAAACCTTATACTGCAATCCTACCCAGATCTGTTTGCTCTACGTGACAAGCATGTGATACATGGCTCGGGAGGCGCAGCAAGAAACTGGGCAGAGGGCAGGACGAGGTTCATAAACGAAGTGACGAAAAAATTTGACATGCAAAAGCAGCTTGCGGGGCTTTCTCCTGAGCCGGTTCGAGGGTTTACCATTCCATTTGCAATGGGCGGAGGCACCGGAAGTTCCTTTGCCAGCGCATTCATGCAATTCATAAAGAAGGACACAAAGGAACATGCCACAATTGCATCCTTTGGGCTGCTGCCAGAGTTTGGGTGGGATCCGGTGATCTTCGAGGCTGCCGCCATCAACATAGTCATGAATCTGGAACACCAGATAAAATACAGCGACTGCTCCATCCTGTTTTCAAACAAGAGGCTCAGGGAACTTGCCCACAAGCACGAAAAAAAGACCGACAAGCTCCAGTCAATCATAGACGACCTGCCAAAGGAACACGAGATTGGCTGGAAGGACTACAAGGGAATGAACCTCATCGCCGCAAACGCAATTTCCATGTTCATTGCCTCCTTTGCAAGGGAGACGGAATGGGACATGTCAAACTATAGGACGTGGCTTGCAACAAAGAAGCCTAGGTTTGCAATCTCATGGGTAATCCCAGTCGTACCAGAGGAAAAGCAGTGGGGAACAGATCTGATGTCAGGTGGAAAGGGAAACACAATGGATTCTATAGTTGAGCACATAAGCAAGAGGAACGATGCCGTGCTGTTTGATATTGATGAAAATGACATACGCGACAAGGGGGGTCCGAAAGATTCCTGTGTGGCACTGGTGAAGATAAAGGGCGAGTTTGACGAGAAGGAAAGGGCCATACTGAAGAACATGATTAAGGACAGATTCCACATCGAGGACTCTAGGATGATATTCGTCAAGATACCAATCTTGGAAACGGAGCAGGCCAATGTCACTATACTTGTAAACACAAAGGCGATCGGACCGAAGATTCTGGAAATTGCAAGCGAGGCAGAGGCTTCATGGGACGGCTACAAGGAGGAGTACGGCAAGTGGGGCCTCACTACAGAAGAGTTCAAGCAGAGCCTGATGGACGTAGTTCACCAGTTTAGTGCATAGGACATGGCAGACTTTGATTTTCTAGAACAGGTTGCAACCCAGATAAAGAGAAACAGGGAGCAACTTACCGATGTCGAAGACGAGCTTTCAACGGTAAACTACAGGATACATGAGATCCCTCTCAAGATTTCAACTGAATCAACCTTTGCAAAAATGATAGGAGAGCAGTACGTTGATGCAACTCAGGAACTTGAGACTGCAAAGGAAAGGCTGCTGAAGGAGAAGGAAACCCTGTCTGCAAAAATAAATGACGACATATCAACATTCATTGCGGAATTTACCTCGCCCGAACTTGTGATACCGCTGGAGCCCAACCCAATGGTGGCCGATGGAAACACGCGGTTCAGGTACAGAAACGGGAACACCTTCAAGAGCATTTTTGACATACTAAGCGAGCTACTTGGGCTGAGCTCTCCGATACTAGTAAAAGACGTGATGTTCTCGCCTACTGAGATTGTTATCAAGGTTACAGACGAATATGAAGCAAAGCAAAAATTCCTCAATTCCATCAACGAAGTCCAGAAAACCCTGTCCATCAAGCGTAGGAACAACTAGGCCAAGTCACAAACCCTAAAAAACAGGGCAGACCAAGGGAAATGGATGAAAATCATTCTGGCCGTACTGTTGATCGCATCGGCGCTTTCAATGGTAATTCCGGCTGCGCATGCACAGTCCTATGGGCAAGTCTCATCCTCGTTGAAAAATGACTCGTGGGTAGTACATGTAAACAAGCAGGTCCAGATTGCTGCAGACGTTACAAATGGGCTCAATAGGGACCAGCCGTTTGCTTACATTGTTCAGGTTCTGGACAACAACGGTGTAGTGGTCCAACTCTCATGGCTTACTGGAACTCTCACCGCAGGCCAGTCGTTAAACCCCTCGCAGTCATGGACGCCTACTTCGACGGGAAATTATACCGCGCAAATTTTTGTGTGGTCGGGAATCGATAATCCTGACGCATTGTCTCCTCCACTTGTTATGAAAATCTCCGTAGTCTAGTCATGATTTGCAATGCAGCCTGAAGGCTATCTGGATCTGGTGTTCGAAGAGATGTGCCGTTCGCGTGGAGGAATTTCAGAGGAGTCAACTCAGGCTTAAGAACCATGTTTGAAGAACTTAGTTCCATATCCATTATAATTTGGAAGATGATAGCCAGACCATGAACAGGAAACGCGGCCTAATAACAGGCATCATCCTTGCGATATCCTCAGGACTCTTCTTTGTCTTCATCGGGTTTCCATCATTTATCCAGCAGCCAAATGACAGCGTTGATTCTCCCTTTACGGGTAGCGTCCAGTCACCTGATGCATTGAGCACGATATCAAGCGATATTGACGCGTGCATATCGAGCCCCACCGCAGACTGCGACCAAGAGATGCAACAAATATCGAAATTCTGCAGCCAAAACAAAGGGCAGGAGGCTAACTATCCATTTTGTGCAGACTCACGGGTGCAGATGTACCTTGAACACAGGAACGTGGAACAGTCCGGCGTAAACGCAGGCGGGGCAAGATGACTCTAGGAATTAGGCCTGTGTCTTACTATGCTATAGTTGCCGTCCAGCACTGACCTGTTTGCTACTACATATTCCTTGGTGCGCCCATCGTCGAGTATGGTGGTAAACTTTGGTGTTACCTTGATCACCGTTCCGGCGTATCGGTCGTGCGGGCTTGAAAACTCTACGCGATCCCCCTCGGAATATGGAAGCTGTTCTTCAGCAGTCACATCCTTTAGTATCCTTATGTTGCCTTGGATTATGGCGTTGTTTGGGACTACGTATTCCTTACCCTCGTCCGTCTGTATCGTTGTATACATGAGGTTTATCTCCTGGATCTTTCCGTGGATGTTGTCGTTTACCACCTGTATGGTATCGCCAATCTTGGCGGGATATGTGGTTAGGATGAGGCCGCTTGAAAGTATGTTACCAACTATCGTTGAGACGCCAATGCCCACTATGATTGCAGCCACGCCGCCGCTGATTAGTATCTCTTGCGGGTTGACATCAAGCTGGTGAAGGACGGAAAGGCTGGCAACAAGAGAAATCAGTATGATTGTAAAAAAAGACAGACTTGCGGAAAACTGTGGGTGTACCTTTCCTGCAAACCTCCTTAGAAGCCGCCTCGTTGCGGCAATTATCAGGAACGCAATGATTACTGTTGCCACGATTCCGGCAATCTCGATGTGAAGATGGGTTATTCCCAGTAATGGTGCTGCAAACAATTCGAACAGGTGTAGTCCTGCCCATGTGCCTACTATGGTGGCAATGATTTTCAGAGAGAGGGTGTAAATTTCCTTCTGGAATGTCTTGCGGTTTGGCCTTTGGGCCTGTTCTGCTCTTAGAAGGTCCTGGGGGGACTTGTCTTTGGAAGAGTCCACACTGTAGTTTGCAATTGTTGGTAATTATTGGTTCTGTTCGTTTTCAGCCAAAATTCCTGTCTCCCTTGTGGCATGCCTGTACAGTGCAACCAGGGAATATCTCATGAGGATCTCCTCACACCTGTCAAGCCAGTCATCTGGCAAATCCACTCCGTCATCTTGCTTCGTCGGCAAAGACCCCTGCATCCTATTCTTTGTTGAGTATTAAGTTGCGCTTACCGTAAGAGTGAGGTAGAGTGCTAGCTAAGAGTTTTCTAAATCTAAACTTCATTCTTTTTCCGCACGTGACTTGCCTGCGGAGAGTTCGTTATTTCTCTGCAGCCCTCAGGAAGTTGGCCATGTTTTTTGCCACCAGCGGTATTATCTTCTTGGTGATGATGTGGTGGAAGTCGTCTGCATCAGCGTCAAAAGAAAGAAGCAAGACATGTGCAAGTCTGCTGTTCTCATCTGCTATAGGAATCGTGGCCCGGATCAACTTTGTGTAGTGGGAACTTGCATAAGATATCTTCCCAAGTCTGTATTCCCACCTGAGCCTCGTATATTGCCTGGTTGCAGCAGTGATTGCGTACTGGGCTCTTTCCTCGGAGGTCAGAAGCGGTGTTAGGCCTTTCCTGTCTGCTGTGGCCTCAAGCTTGCCGTCGCCGTCCGCTATGCCAGCAAACCTAATCTTGGGATCTAGGTTGACGACATTTTTGCAAAATTCCTCAAACACGTTCATTGAATAGACATATCTGCCGTAGCTATATTTGCTTTCTGAGCCTTACTTGAGCCTGTGGTAGAGGATCTTAAAGTCTTCTGCAATCCTATATGCGGCGTTTTGGAGCTTGGTGACCTCAGTCATGTTCTGCTTGCCCACCGACATCTGTCTCATCATCGTCATGCATTTGTGGACCTTGTTGTGGTCAAAGTTGCCTTCCTTGTCTGACCACATCTTGAAGCAGTCGTCAAACTCTAGGCAGAACCTGAGTATGAACTCCTCCCAGCGCGGCTGGGATGCGGGATATCCAATTGCATACGCTATCTCGCGGAATTCATTGCTCCTGTTTATCAAAAGACGGTCTAGTGCGTAACGTACCTTCGTGGGATCATAGTCTCCCGTTACAAGTTTTGCTTTCATGACATATTATAGCTAGAAGAAATGATAAAGGATCGGAATATAGTGCAATACACTGCAAACAAATACTATTTGCTGCCTATGGAGGCAGGTTTCATCCTTTGAAATATGAAGTTTACAATCAACATGAAGCCAATCCATATGGCAAGGAAAAGTACAGTGGTATATGTTCCAAGACACTTGTTACATAGGAATTTTGAGATGAGAAGTATGATTCCTCCTCCGACAAAAACTCCGGTGCCATAATCTGCAAGCCTCCACCAGAAATACTTCATGACACCGTCGTTTCACCGACTGCCATATATGACTGATCTTCCTTGGAAAGCGCGTTGCTTTCTAGGAATCAAGATATTTATGGTCGGAAGGCTAGTTTTGAAGCATGTTCATAGATTGGACGGTTCCTCTGATTATCGGGGTAGTGGGAGGACCGCTTGCCATACTCGTCAAGTTCTGGTACAAAAAGAAAGGGACGGACCAGGGCAAGTTTGCAGACAACGGCACATACGTGAGGGACGATTCGCTTTACTCGTACGACGAGCCAAAGCCTGCAGACAAAGCAGACCTTGACAAAAACAACTCATAAATTCATGTCCTGATTTCTGACAACCAATGGTTCTTCCACCAAAGAGTCCAAACGAATCAAAAGCAGAAATGACGGTAAGGATGTTTCCGTCAGATGCCAACCCTGCAGGAAACGTATTTGGTGGCGAGATATTGAAACAGATTGACTTGATTGCGGGACTTGTATCGCAAAGGCATGCAAGGACAAACACGGTGACTGCAAGCATCGATAGAGTGAACTTTCTTAGGCCAGTCTATGTGGGAAATGCCCTTATTCTAAATGCCCGGCTCAACTACGTTCACCGCTCCTCGATGGAAGTTGAGATAAGTGTGGAGGCAGAAGACCTTATGACTGGCACGAGAACCCTTACCAATACTGCGTTTGTCACGGTAGTTGCCCTGGGGCCAAACGGCAAGACCACTGAGGTCCCGTCACTCCTTCTTGAAACCGAGGATGACAAGCGGAGATTTTCAGAGGGCGAGGGAAGGATGCTGCAGCGGCTCAAGGAAAGGAAAAAGATCTAAAAGGCTCAGCAGCTGAACGAACCTGGCGGCCCGTTTTTGAGTACATCCTGGAATTGTTGTGCGGTATATTGTTTTACGACGGAGAACGGTATCGCACCAAATATGGGTGCATCAACAGTGGTCGTTATTTTTGCAAGGGTTGGGTCAAACGTAAAGTTTCCCTGCCTAAGCTTGTAAAGAGCATCTGCGTTTAGGGCAAAAACTCCCTCAAGGGTGGACATTGTCTTTGGAGAGACCGTGCTGCCCTGAATCTCTGCCTTTTCAATCAGGTCAGAATTGTAAAAGGCACTGATCTCGTATTTGTTAAATGTCGTCGGGAAGAACGAGGGATTGCAGACTTCGGCCTCTATGTGGATCTCCGTGGGCGAAATCTGGTACTGGTTTCCAGAGTGCGGCCTAAACTGCAGCTGGCCCACAGAGTACGTGTCAAGACCTATGTAGGCTATGACTATTACTGCAATGATTGACGCTATGACGGCGACCTTCTTTCTGGACCTCGCAGGTCTGGCCCCATGAAGTGTGTCATTTTCCACAGCGTCATTACTTTCTTCAGGTTTGGGTGTGACATTCTGAGTGGGTAATTCTGGGGTCGTGGAAGACGTGGGTTGCAACTGGCCTGAAATGGATTTCACATACTCCTCATCGGATACATCAAGTGGCAAGCCCACCTGCAGGGCATTCAGGATTGCCTTGAGCTTCGCTTGATCTCCTATGTTTGAATCGATAAGGGACTGGACCAGTCTGATGGTATCATCTTGCATCGCGTTGAAGGTAGGCGGGCTCAATTTAAAGCAAGTGATGCGATCTACAACTTTTAATCCTACAAAATCATTTACAGAGTCATGCCAAAAATCAAGGTTGAAAAAACAATCAAGGCAGACCGGGAAAAAATTTTCAGCATGGTGACTGATTTTGAAAATCTACCTAACACATTTCCGCAGTTTTTCAAGTCAATAAAAATAGTCTCAAGGGAAGGGAACACCGTGACCACTGAAGATGACGCCATGATGGCTGGAAGAGAGGTGCGCCAGACGGCAAAACACATTCTTACGCCCCCAGCAGTGGACGAGGTATACCTCCTTTCTGGTGATGCAAAAGACAGCCATATCATTACGAGATATGACTCTGTGCCGGAGGGCACCAAGGTAACGGTGGAGGGTGACTTTAAACTTCAGGGCAAGCTCAAGCTGGTAGGCTTTATGGCCAAGGGGAAGATAGAAAAAAGCATCGAGGAAGTAATCGACCAGTTTGGCAAAGTGGCGGAAGGCTCCGGTTAACCGCCGCGTAGGACCAATGGCTTGGCTAGACGGGCAATCCATATTTAACCGGCGAAAAGCTAGCTAGAGCGTGGTATCCTTCAAGTCCGTAGTAAAGGCATTCGTGCTGATTGTCTCTGGGATTGCAATAGTTGTTGTGGGGGGCTTTATGATGGGTGCTGTTGCAAGGCTTTGGCTGCCAAAAGATGCCAAAAAGGATGGGCCCAGGGACCCGGAAAAAACAGATTAATATGAAACAAAAAAAGGTTTTGTGATTGCAATTGTCAAATACAGACCAGACCGTGCCCTTAAACGAGCAAGTCACAAGGATAAAGTCAATTAAATTTTTCACACCTGCAAGGACCATGGAGGAGACAAATTCCCTCCTGCCAAAGGTTGATAGTCTTATTGAGGAATACGCCAAAGCCCTTTCCCCGTGGAAGCAGGAGGGGATGTCGCTGCAGCACGCAAGCGATTCACTGTGGGACCTTGCCAGGGTTTATGCAATGAAATCCGGAGTTGTAAACACCTGGGACTCGGCCTGGGACTATGCTTGGAAGGAAGCAGGGTACAGTGCGCGCGACAACTATGGTTGGTACGGCGGGGGATATGCCTCCGGCGAGACTGCGCGCGACGCTGCAAGGGACGCGGCAAAGTACGCCGCAAGGTACATTGCATACGAGTCTGCAAAGGAAAAACTGCAGAACCCAAACCCGTTTGTCCAGGTGATAGAACTTTACTCTATGGGGCTCAAGCCTACATACTTTAGGAAGGTGGACGACCAGGAAAGGTTTGTAGTCGACGTGCCGCTGAAAATTGGTGGCAAGTTTGTTCTGGGATGCTACGTTCAGGGTGACGGGGAGATTCTCTTTATGCACAATTGGCGGGAGTACTGTTCGGGGCTTGCTCCTGTAAAAGCGGATGGATCTTCTAGAAACATCGCATGAAATTTCACAGAACTTAAGTATCTTAAATTGGTATCATACCACATGTGCGAAATGATGGACGAGATTGAAATCGAACATCTCAGAATGGCCCTTGCCAAGGCTCGCAAGGAGATGCGCGAAGAACCAACGGAAGAAGAAGAACCCTTGGTCGTTGCGGCCCACTAGTAATTCCATTCATCTGTGATGCCGTTCCACCAAGACCTGTAGGGGCTGGCATCTTTTTGAATTTCTTCCTTTATCCTGTTCTGGATTGCAAAAAACATGTTTTCCATGGCGTCAACTCCTCCGTCGCTGAAAATCTCACTGCCTACATCATGTACCCGTTGCTTTTTTGACTGATAATCCGATGAGGAGTTGTCATCTTGCATGCAAAAAGTCAACAAGTCATAAAGCTCTTCCTCGAGGTAGGCATCCAACTTATCTCATTGACAGTGTGTAGTCTATAAAAATTTCACTTCACACCAGTTTTAGTTTGGGGTCTGGATCTGTTCAACAAAGAAAAGAAACAGAAGCAGTCCTGCATTTCTATGATGCCACTACTGCCATGAAGGGAATTGCTTGGGCATACATGCCTCCAGGATCAGTTGGATGGACTGCAAATTTTCCATATATCAGAACAAACCCAAAATAAGTACCCGCCGGTAACTGGTAAGATTGTTGGGTATTACTGCCTGCACTTATGGCACCAAAGTTTAGTATTGCCGTGCCTCCTTGATTGGGTATGCCATAACTGTAATCCGTATAGGACCATATCAATAGTGGATTGGTAGACGTAGAATTCACAAGAAAATAAGGCGTGCCAATCATTTTATTGTTATTTGGGATATAGGTATTAACCAACAAAAACTGGGTATTTTTTGAAAGCCATAACTTGTACCCACCTCCGGTCTGATTGTTGTTTGTAACCGTGATGGAAAAGTCTGTTGTCTTGGAATTAGGAAATGACCAATCTGTATTCCAACTACCGCCTTGTGTCCAGAGGAAGGACGTGTAGGTATCCGATATAACTCCAGCATTCTGTGCATAGTTGCTGTCACTCAATTGTACTACCGTAACCGTAGCTGTAGCTTGCAGGATTTGCATGTAGCCATTTTGAAGGGGCTGGGTAACTGTGAAGGTACAGGTGTCAGAGCCATACCCAGATACCGTAACATCCCACGTGAAAATGGCGGTACTTCCGGGGGCTAACGTGTTGTATCTTGCGGGAGAAACGGCGCCTGCAGCACAGGATGTGGTTCCAGAACCTGTGTAGGTGGGAGTCGGAAGCGCGGAGGGGGTAACGTCGGTCAAGGTTCCAGTGCTATTGTTAGTTACTATCATCACCAGCTTTGTCTTAAAACCGCTTGGTACAGTATCAGGAAGGAACATGAATTGTACGTTGAGCGGCGAAGAGGAAGGCGAATTCATGGTAAATCCTTGGGTAGTACCCCTTGACGTTACGAGCTTGATATTGTAGGAATTTGCCGGATTGATTATCACTGGTAATGTCTGGCCAAGATTCTTCAACGTGCCTCCGACTGGGACGAAATCATTTGGGGGTGCGGGAACATAGCCCTCTATCCAATTGGTTGCACTGGTGTTCTGAACCCATATCTTGGTAAAGTTAAGGGGGACGCTTCCAGTATTTAGAAGGGTTATGTTCAGCTTGTTGTTGGTGACTGCAACATTTCCGATTTGGAACCGCTCGCTTGCAGTGTTTCCTAGTTGCTGGTTTTGTGAAAGCACGGTGTTGTTGTACTGATTTAGCGTATTCATGCTATAGGAGATATAGGCAACTGTGGTAGTAAGTGCAATTATTGAAAATACTGTCCCTACGACAGTACTAAGGCCGCGGCGACTTTTCAAGGTGGCGATACCTGCGTTGTAAATATGGAGCCCCTTGAGGTGGTAACAGTAATCGTGCTTACGCTTTTACTATGCCATGTAAAGGGTGAGATATCTAGCAAGATGGACTGCTTGGGAGGTATGTTTGCAGGTAGGCTGACTGCGGGTGAACTTCCTCCTACATTGACCGCCTTTGAGGTATAGTCAGTGCTGTTGAACTGAATCCGGGTTATCTTCAAGTAAAGATTTCCAGTATTAGTAAGGGTAACATTCACACCAGGGTTAGATTGACCGTTGTCACACGAGGGGCTAGTGGCACAAAAGGCCACATTTTCTATACTCAGATTTTCACTGATTTTATTTCCATAAGTTGCAGTGGAGTTTTGAAGTGATGTTTCGTATGTCTTTAGGTTGCTGTTTGACCAGCCTACTATGCTAGTGCCCATAACTCCAACTGCGGTAAGCAGCATTGCAGAGGTTATGATGGAACTTAATCCCCTCCGGGATTTCAGACCTCGCATGGATGATCACCTCTGGCATTATTCTTATCGTTGTGTATGTACCAAAAAGAACGGACTTGAAGTTTAATTCGTAAAATTCAGCGAGTTATCCTGATCAGATACTCTGTCATTTTGCTGGTTTTGAATAAAAATTAAGGTGCTATGCAAAAAATTCTGCACCAGTTTATGGGTAATCTATCCGTGGTCGTGGTCTTCGTCATCATCATCGCCGGAGCTTGATGACGAGCTGCTGCTACAAGTAGGGCTGGCAAAGTTGAGGGCTATCAATTGGTAATTGGTGCCCGCAGAGTTGACGGCTTTGGAGTTTGTTTGCTGGCTAATTTGGTTGAAGATTTGCCCAACGTCGATCGTAGTTGAATTTACGATATTGTTGTTTGTCAAGGAAACTGGCGCATATGCGTCATTTCCGCTCTCAACGTACACTACCTGTGAAGTACTGATGATTGTGGTAATGCCATCTACATTGTATGACGGCGAGTTTGTCAGATCCAGTATGTAGATAACCCTTGGGAAAGCTCCCAAGTTGTGCCTCACAATGGTAGAACTAGTCGAACCGGTTCCGGTATAGTTGATGACTGCCTCACCGCCGCCGGTGCAACTCGATGTGGTCGAGTTTGTGCTTGTCTGGTTATCATCGTCATCGTGGCCGTTCTTGTCGTCGCCTTGGCCTCGGTCGTCCTTCTCAAAGCCATATGTCATGTTGTAGCTGTGTGGATATGGATACCCTCCCTTCTGCGTGGAGCCATTCGTCCAGTTGCCATTTTTCTGCTGGTCTTTATCGTCCGAGCTGTTTGAGGCATATGCGTGTGCATTATATGCGATCAGCCCTGCCGATGCGATTATTATGGCAACAAGAACGGCTGTCAACCAACGCGAGGTGGTAGTCCAGTTCTTCGTGTTCATTGTGAGGATGAGAGGAAAAACGGCTTATCTCAACTTGTGTGTCTTTTTAGTTACAGACACCAAATATCCTAGAGGCGAAACTTGTGAAGGTTTGGTCATTTGTGGCGCAGTCTGCCGCTTGCAATCGCTCCAAAGACTCCTGAAAGTATTGCAGGAAGGGCTACAACGGGAAAGAACCTTGGAAAGTCTGCAAAATATGTCCCAATGATGGCGCTTGGCCATACGGGCGTCGTCGTCAGGACCTCGTTATATGCGTGGGTTATGAGGGGGAAGTACAGCGTGAAAAACGAGATCCCAAGTATTGCCCCTGCCAAATATGCAAGGGGTTTACGGGCGGAGTTTGACAGGATGACATCTGCAACAGTAATGGGAATCAAGTTTATCAGGTAGAAGGGTATCGATATCGTGATTTTCTCATCTGGAATTATGGTGGTAAGTATGGCTACTGCCACAAAACTTGCTCCAAGTGAGAAAAGATGGCCAAACCTCCTTTTCGCCATGGATGACGCGGATACCAAAATAATCGAGGTAAGGAATGGAAATGCGATAGTTACCAGGATGGCTGCAAGCATGGGGTCTGGGTTGAACTTAAAGTGAGCCGTGTTGGAAAACGGCAGGGAAAGCATGTGGAGCAGTCCTGCCGACGCCAGCCAGACTGGGAGCATGGAAAAAACTGTAGTGAACATAGGCTTTGGGTTTGACCCGTCCTCGATGGAGCGCCTTATTCCAAGGAATCCGCCCAGACCAGAAATGATCATTCCTGAGACGAGCATTAGGTGCGTGGGGCTAAGCAGGCCGTCCAGCCCGAACGCCAAGTGCCATGCAAAGTCTGCAGGGCCGGACCCTGCCAAGATTGCGCCTCCGGCCAATGCCATCCATGTGGGCAGTATCTTGGGGGATTCTCTGGCCACCGGACGAGACAAAAACATCAGCACAGCGCCTGCGATAGCAATGCCCGCACCCGAATACAAAATGGTGTGGGGGATTGAAAAGAATGTCTCGGGCTTGTTGATTAGGTGGTTGGTAATGTCCCAGCTGCCGCCTGTGGTGGTGAGCAAGATTCCGACCGAGACAAGCAACGACCCCTTGAAATACCTACCAGCGTGATGTCGCTGAAGGTCCTTGATCTCTATGCTGGTCATAATTGTAATTCTTGCTTTTTCCTACTTAACGTTTTGTGACGTTGACTAGGTAGGGACGGGCATACTCGCCTTGCTGGTCTAAAACCCCGCTAGTTGGATAGTGTACGGTATTAGAATGTGGCAAGACGACGCTCTTGACAAGGACGAGAAACTTTCCGGAAGATTGTGGGGTTATTGCCAGCCTGATTTCATGGGAGGCGCCAGCATCCCAAGGCCTGTTGTATGATTCTACAATTGGGTACTGGGCGTATGCTGGATACTGTGTCCCCTGGTAATGCGACCCTATCTCTTGACCCTTTTCTATGGTGGTGGGATGCTGGCTAAAGTTTTCCTCAAGAATTTGTATCCCTGAGGTGTCAGTCATGTTGGGAAATGAAATTGATAGGGTTTGCATGTCGGAGGTGACGCCTCTGTTTGTACCGACTACTGTTATCTCAAAAGGCTGGCCAAGCAGGATTGAAGAATTTGAGATTGTCACACTGGAGATGTAGGGGGCCGGATAGTGTTGCTCGAGGGAGAGGTACAGTTGCGGAAAATATAGCCCGGCTGCTGTGAAATAGACCGCCAGCAGAGCCGTGACAACCACAAACATCACTGCGGTCTTTTGGCGGGAGAACGTGGTGGGCATTATTGTGCCACTCTTAGGAACCTTTCTTCCACCTCTGACCAGTTTACGACATTCCACCATGCATCAATATAGGCTGACCTCTTGTTCTGGTACTTGAGATAGTAGGCATGTTCCCAGACATCAAGGCCAAGGAGCGGTATTCTTCTCGCAGTCCAAGGACTTGTCTGGTTTGGCGTAGTCATGAATTCTAGCCTTGAGTAGGTCTGGTTGAAGACAAGCCATCCCCACCCGCTGCCTTGGATTGCAGCAGTACCCTCTGAGAATATTTTCTTAAACTCGTCAAAGCCGCCAAAATACACGGACATCTCGTCTGCTAGCCTGCCACCGGGTGCGCCGCCTCCACCAGGCTTCATGCTCTCCCAGAACATCCTGTGATTTTCATATCCGCCGCCGTAGAAATTGATGGACTCTCTTGCATGTATTGGAACGGAGGCAAGGTCTGACAAAATCCCAATTATGTAATTTTTGTGTGACAATGCATTGATCCTGCCAAGTGCCTCGTTGAGCCCTTCTGCATAGGCCTTGTGGTGAGCCGTGTGGTGGATTCTCATTGTGGCCTCGTCGATGTATGGTTCTAAGGCATCGTATTTGTACGGAAGTGGCGGCAGCTCGTATCTTCCCATGGGGGTAGTTTTTAAAATTCCACTTATATCCTAATGGGGCAATGCAAGATATTAATGATAACCGGTATTACGTATCGGTGTGAAGTTTTCACAGATTAGGACGCCGGATCTGCACAAGCCCTTGATGATAGCTGCAATGCAGGACATGGGGGATGTGGGAAGCATAGTGATAGATTTTATCAATACAAACCTCAAGACCAGCGTCTTCCGAGAGGTGCTGCCCTCCTATCCTGCCTATGTAATTGACAACGGGGGATACATCGACCTGCCGGAGGAGAAATGGGAATACAGGTCGGGAAGGGATACTATTGTATTCGGGGGCGGCTCCGGTCAGCCCTCCTCGACAGAAGAGCTCAACGTCCTCTGTCAAGATGTAATCAACGTGGCAAAGGGATACTCGACTAGATTCATCTACACTCTGGGAGGCTTTCACACTGCAAAGCCGATTGGAAAGGAGCCCGTGACCTATGTCACCACTACCTCGCTTGAGATGACAGACCAGGTCCGCAAGCTTGGGATTGCCACAACGCCGGAGGCTTCTATCATCACAGGTTTTAACGGCCTAATACTGGGATTTGCAAAGATGAACGGTATCCAGGGAATAGGCCTTTATGCAGAGCTAAACGAGCCGAAGCTTCCACAATATCGTTCGGCAAAAAGCATAATCAAGACCCTGGAGAAGCTCACATACCAGAAATTTGGAGACACGTCTGAACTTGATGCATTGGCTGACGAGGTGGAGTCCAAGACCCGTGGTGGGTCTGCAGATTAACTTTTGGACTGCGGTCTCCACATTGCCTGCCACGTTTCGGCAAACTTGTTCATGATGTCTCCGTATGTCTTGAGCTGCTCAAGCCCCGACTCGCTTATTGACTTTTGCCAGTTTTCACCAAACTGCTTGAAGGCGTTTGCGCCTGCCTGCGTCATGGCCTTCTGCCAGTTTTCCTGAAACTCCTTCATTGTCTTCTGGCTGGACTCACTGATGGCCTTTGACATCACTTCCTTGTACTTTTCCTGCACCTCTGCGCTTGTCCTTTGCAGGGTTTCTAGGTCCTGCGTCCACTTTTTCAAGGTCTTTGTATATTCGGTCCAGAGCGTGTCCCAATCGCCAGTTTTGCCAGTTTTTGACATGGCTATCCTATCGTATCGTTGTTTGATAAACATGATCACTAGGAAAAAGATTCTTTTTTAATCGGCTACGCAGTCGGGTTATCATATGAAGGAATCTGGCTTTGCAGGAAAGGTCGTCCTAGTGACAGGTTCAAGCGGTGGTCTGGGAATCGACGTAGGACAGGCCTTTCTAAAGTCTGGCGCATCGCTTGTGCTGACATATTATTCTGACAGTTCCCTGCCTCTGTTGCAAAAGATTTGCGGCGAGTCAAAAAACATTTTCCTGCTCAGGGGTGATTTCAAGAAGGAAGACGATGCAAAAACCCTCGTTTCCGAGGTTGTACGGAGGTTTGGAAGGATTGACGTCCTTGCAAACGTGATAGGCGGATACGTAGCGGGCAAGCCAGTGACCCAGACTGATGAAAAGGAATGGGATGAGATGATGGAGCTCAATCTAAAGACGGCATTTTTGCTGAGCAAGCATGTAGTGGCACAGATGGAAAAACAGTCAGGAGGAAAGATAGTCCATGTGGCTGCAAGACCTGGCCTCAGGGGCACGGGGTTTGATGCCGCATACGTTGCCTCAAAGGCAGGGGTGATTAGGCTCGTGGAATCCCTCTCGGAGGAGGTAAAAAACAAGGGAATCAATGTTAACTGCATACTTCCAAGCATCATAGATACACAGGAAAACAGAATTGCCATGCCGGGGGCAGATTATTCCAAGTGGGTAAAGCCTTCTGATATTGCTAGGGTAATTCTCTTCCTTGCCTCTGATGACGCAAGGCCGATAACGGGTGCGGCTATCCCAGTCTATGGACTGGCATAATCCTTGTGAAAAATAATATCGCTACAACCGAAGCTGCAAGAACTAGGGCCGCCACTGGGCCAAATTCCGGAACTACCTGTGTGCCTATGATGCTTACCTGTTCTGTCACCGGGGTGATTGGGATGGTGACAACTTCTATGCCCTGCTCGTCCATAGTCGTAAAGTTCTTTGTGAACTGGCCGTCTAGCTGAACTCCCAAGAATGGTGGGGTTACAAGGCCTGTGGGAAGGCGTAGGACAAGATTGCTGTTCTTATCGGTCTGACCGACTAGAACTAGGTTGAGAGACTTGTCTTTTGCTCCGATGCTGGTGGATATGATGTTTTTCACTGACTGGTACTGGACGTCAAAGGTCGTCTTGCCGTCTCCGGCATCGGCTCCTACGCTGTGGACAACCTTGTAGCCGCTAGGGGTTTCCTGCACGAGAACAGTGCCAGTCATCCATGGATACGTCTTGTCGTAAAAACTGAAGGTGCCTACGTCATACTCGGTCAAGGTGTAGGAATAGTATTGGCCTGGGTTTACAACTCCGCTGTCAAACTTGCCACTGGGGCCGGAACTTGGGATGCCGGAAACTATCTCGTGGGGCACGGTGTCACCGTTACCAAACTCAAGCGTATCGCCTACAAAGGCAGAGGACGAGGGTGGGTAAAACGTAAGGTGCTGGTTGGGGTCTGCAGAACCTGTGTGTATATCAATCTCGATGTTAGAGGCAAACGAATGTGATGCAAAGGGAATGAGGAAAACTACGGCTGCCGCCAAAATTGCTATCTTGAACACTAAGACAAAGTTAAGAAATTAGTTAATAAATTTGGTGGTTCTCGAAAAATCTCAAGGGGATGGAAACTTCTTGATTTGTTCTCAAGCCCGCAGGACACCTACTGCTTTGCAGGCCTCTTATTGCGACCAATTTACTTGTGAGTGAGTTGTGATTTTTTTCCATGGGCCGTTTGGAACGTCTGCCAAATCGACAAACTTCCAACTGATGCTATCTATTCCTCTTTTGTTCAGGCCTAGATAGTCCCATGTCGAAGGCGAGAGATCAATGCCTGCATTTTGGTTTATGGTGTTTCCAGGGCGGTTTCCACCAAAAACATAACCGATATCGTCAGATAGGAAAGGACCCACATCCTCCCACTGGGCATAGGCGGTCTTGTCTCCCTTTGTTATCTCCACCCATCTGTTTTTCACCATCGATTCGTTCTGGGGCCAGTTTTTTTCCTCGAACCAATAGACGGAAGCCGCGTCGGGATTCCTGGAACCATTGTTTCCAAAATCGTTGTAAGGCAACGCTACATAGAACGGGTTCTCGTTTGGAGTAAAACCATCTGGCATGAATCCGTTGCGCGCCTTGGGATTGTCCACTCCACCAAAGTCAGTGACCCAGTTGGAATCCCATGCGCTGCTTAGGTTGCTGATGTACTGGTTGTCTGCAGAGGGAGGTTCGCCTACCCAGAAATAGGTGGCAGAAACACCGGGGTGGATGGGGTACGAGCTGACGCTGCGCAGGGTCAAAAGGCCGGAATCATGAAGGTAAGTCACAATGTTTTCAAACTCGGCAGATGATATCATGTCCTCAGAATCCCACTTTGCATCGGTTGCCACCCATGAGGGGTATTTCTCATAAATCATTTGCTGGCTTGGAATCTCAGACAAGGTAACTATCTTGAGGTTGTCTCCCTGTGCCTCGTCTATTATTTTTTCAAGCTCTTCTATCCTAGTGGCATTGACTTCGTCGGAATAGTTGAAGCCATGTTTTATCGCAAAGTCTTGAGGGTGTAGGACAACTACTGCCCAGCCATGCTGTATCATGCCCCTGAGGATCTCGGCTCGGACATGAGTACTGTTATAGTCGACCCACGCGGTAAAGTTCTTGTTTACGTCTCCAAACTGGCTCACATATGGGAACTTGTTGAGGGTCTGGTTATGAAGGGAGTAAGGACCTGGTTCTGATGTTTCATTGGCACTGATTGTAACAAGCCCGTTTTCCTTTGCTGCCATGAAAGTGTCGTTGTTGAGAGAGTCATATGGCGCGATGAAGGTGGATGGCTCAACACCTGTCACGGATTCTATCTTTTGGTTTGCCTGCTTGAGAAGCCACCACTGCTCCTGTTCGGTAAACGTTCCAAAGGGCTCGTGGTTCCAACCGTGATTTGCAATCTCAAGCGACGGGCTTTCATGTGCCCTTTCCTTTACCAGATCCACTATCTTGGAATCATGTCCGAAATAATTTGCAATAATGCCTGCGGTAAGGCTTGCATTTTTCTCGTAAAATGTATCAAGTATCTTTGCCTGAACATCATCAAGCCAATAGTCCTGTACATCGTCCAGCCTAAATGCGATACAGTTGCATGACTCGATTGCATATGACGGCGTTATTGATACCACAAGGAACAAAATCGAGGCCGCAACAAGGAACATTGGCAAACACAATTAATTTGGATCGCGGGTATTAGTTGATTGCGATTAAGTCGCATCAAAGATCCTTTGGCACAAAAGTTCTACTGAACCTTCAGGAACTTGAAGATTATCACGGAGTTTTCAAGCGACTCTTCGGAGATGTGTACCTTGAGGGATTCAAGGATTGCTTTGACGTACCTTTGTACGAACTTTGTCCACTTGGAACCCATTGCAGTCTCAAAGATTAGGGTGTAGTTTGCGCGGTCGGCCTTGTACTTAAACTGGTACCAACTGCAGTATTTTGATATCGGAATGAAATAATTCTCGATTACATTGTCCACATCATACCTCCACCCCCCGACGGCCGCGAGTTTTTTGACCATTCCGGGCGCCATTTTTGAGATTTCATTCATGGATCCCTCGTCCATAGTCTCGATTATTGCAGAAAAAAGAAATTGCGACGTGAGGACATTTGGCATCATCTCAAAGCGGCTGTCAAATGAAACGTGCCTGCTTAGAAGCTTCGTCACAAACGAGTTTAGGGGGAGGTCTTTGCTTTCTGCCTCCTTTCTCAGTTCTTCAAACAATCTTGCCGGAAGCCTTACCGTGATTCTGTTTGTCTGAAACGTTGTCCTTAGTGATTCCATGTAGGGTACCGTACCAAGGTATAGAACAATCTTCTATAAAATACTGATCATGATTGCAAAGTTTGGATCTGGAGGAGGTACGAATAAACTGGAGCCCAAATACATATTTTTCATAGGTTATAATGCTACATAGTAACTATATGGTGAAAGAGAATCTTTCAGACGCCGATAAAAGTTGTTTGATGTCAGAGTCGGCATGTGCATTTGAAACCGCACCAAGTTTTCCTGGCAGGAAAAAGATGCCTTCCTTTGCAATCAATTCAAAATGATATCTGTGCAGCAGCTCAGCATTGCACCTTGAAGCATCTGTCGCATTTTTGATTTCCGTCACACCGTTTGACAAAAAGTGAGTCATAAATAATGAGCCCAATCCGGTTGTAGCGACCCTGCCATCAAATATCTTTGCAAGTTCTTTTCTTGCGATACCTCCAAGTCTTCCAATTTTTCTGTATATGCTCGGATTTTTTTTGAGGTGAGAAAGCATTGCCCTTCCAGCAGTCATCGTAATTGGGTTTGCAGAAAACGTTCCGCCGCCAATATAGGCCCTGTCTAGCTTTGTATGATTGCTGGTGTCGGAGATTTTCATAATCTCGTCCTTGCCACATATGACACCGATTGGGAATCCGCCACCAACAATTTTTCCAAGTGTCACAATGTCGGGTGAAAGGCCCATTGTGGGGTAAAGACAACCAAACGAAAACCTAAAGCCAGTTACGATTTCGTCAAGGATGAAGAGGGCGCTATTGCGATGCACAAATTCCTGAATTCCTTGGAGATATTCCTTTGTCGCGGGGATGCAGCCTGCCCCTCCGAGGACCGGCTCGATTATGACCCCTGCAAGGTCGTCCTTGACCGAGTCGAGTATTCTTGTAGACTCTTCGAGGTTGTTGTACGGGATGGAAACTATGTGGGCTTCATCGGTAAGTCCAAGGCTTTCGGACTGGTCAAAAGGCCAGCTGACTGATTTGAGTAGGTCTGTAGTGTATCCGTGCCATCCGCCGTCTATTTTTGCAATTACCTTCTTTCCGGTAAGCGCCCTTGCGGTCCTCACTGCATACATCGTGGCCTCCGTCCCCGTAGATACGTACCGGATCTTTTCGGCTACAGGCACTGCCTTTTGGATGATCTCTGAAAAGAGCACCGTCATCTCGTTAACCGTTCCGTGCATCCAGCAGGAAGGCATCTGCTTCTTGACAAGGTTTGCAACGGGCGGCGCTGCATGTCCTAGGATGAGACTCCAGTGGCCCATCCAGTAGTCGGTATACCTGTTACCGTCGACATCCCAGATCCACTTGCCCCTGCCGGACTTTGTAACAAAGGGGTATGGCTTGAAAAAACGTATGTTATGGCTGACGCCATTTACATGGAATTTTTTTGACTTTTCGAAGATACTTGCGGATTTGGGGGTCTTTTTCTTGTAAATCTCGATTGCGGAGGACACTAGATGGGGGTTGTAATTGGGCAAATATTATCGATCGCAAAAATTCCAGTTTTGGGGCCGTATTTGTGCATGATTTATATTGTTTCCCTTTGATCCCCTGTTTGCATACGTAACAGCAAGGCGGCGCTTGTGATGACACTTGGTGTTGTACCATCGCATGATTCACAGGCCTCCAGTTACGCATACAAGATGTGGGTATGACCTAACGGTTTTATCCGAAATTTGAAGAAAGTGTGTGAATCCACCAATTCCCAATATAATGTGTGATTAAGTCGTACTTCGACTAGGTACTTGGAGAACAAGTACCGATTAAACGAATCCGGTTGATCCTGCCGGACCTGATTGCTATCGGATTGGTACTAAGCCATGCGAGTAAGTGTAGCAATACACTGCAGACGGCTCAGTAACACGTGGTCAAGCTAACCTATGGACGTGGATAACCTCGGGAAACT